>JAGVOD010000013.1 GCA_020052935.1 archaeon
ACTTCTATCCCTAGCTAGTTTGGGTGTTGAGAATCATGCAAGATACTATTGATACTGTTGTTGGTTATGCTCCAGCTAGGCAGGAGAGCCAAGATAAGCCATACCTGCAATACGCCAGGAGAAGCATAGCAAACGCGATCTCTCGCATAGGCAAGGAACCTAAGCGCGACCAGGGCGTCCCTGAAGTTAAGAATGATTATTCAAGATCATAAGTGGGGTGGTGAGAGAATGAGCGGAACTAAAGTATACCAAGGAAGATTTGTTATGGACACTATTAATGATTTCTTAGGCGAGCCTGTCGCGACCATAGAGTTGCCGAGGGCAAGACCTCTGACAGAGGAACAGATCGCCTATCTGACAAGGCAGCCTTTCCCTTCGATTGAGTGGAAGCCTGAGCCGATGCCAGAAGAGGCAGAGATCTATCAGATCCACGAGGGTACAGACAGCAGAGGCAACGGATTTACGATTGAAGAGCCGGTCTATCCTCCGATGTGATTCAAGATGAGAGACGGCAAGTATTATCCGAAAGGGATGGAAAGGAAGGATGATGGTTGGGGTTCGCTGCCCAACACAAACCCCAGCACAAACATAGATACCGTACTAGGATCTTATGTTCAGCAAGAGGCAGAGAGAACAAGGCAAGAGGCAGAATCCTCGCTGAGAGTTTCAGCATCATTTGAGAGGCTTCCTCTCGATATCGGCCTGCTTATGCAGGAATTTCCGGATGTCGACGGGGATCACCTGCAAGTCGCAGATGCTTGCGTCAATCAGGGCCATTATTTCGCGGGCCTGGTGCTGGAAGTGAGTTATGATGGGTGATTGTCTGATGACAGGAAACACACAAGAGCTGCCGATCGGTTGCAAGAAACCGGATTTTTACTGGAATGACCAAGGCAAGCTTTTCAGAGTCGACAGGTATGTTTCAGGCGCAGGCACAAGAGAGATGACGCACATCCCTGTGATGATACTGCCCATACCCCTAGTTTACAATCCGCCGTTGTGTTTTGAGCCTGACAACTTTCCCGAAGAGGTTGACACAGGGATTTACAGACGAGAAGATTTCAAGATATAATTAATCACAGAGGTAATGCAAAATGAACATGATAAACAAGGTTAAGTCTTTGTTCGCCGACAAGAAGCTGAAGACAGCTTTCAAGGCGATTAAGACAGACATGGAGCTTATCCAGGAGAACCACGAGTCTCTGAAGGGCTCGACGAATGAATGGGTAATCTTCCTCGACCAGGAGAACCGCACTCTGAAGACGAGAGTCAGGGCGCTTGAGAAGAAGCTCGACGCAGTCCAGGACGAGAAGGAAGAGGCAGAGCTCGCAGTGATGAGGCAGCTGTAAGATGACGTCGCTGAAGACGCTCGTCGGCGCTGCTATTGTCGCTCTAGGCCTTGCAGAATCTAGCTGTTATGTCCAGCATGCGCCTTATGCGTATGTAAGGATAGATACTCCTGACGTGGATGTGCAGCCTCCGACGCAAGTCATATACGTGCCTTCGCCGCCTCAGCCGCAGGTCTATGTCGTGCCAGAGCAATGCATCACTTATGCAGGCTCTGCGAATGATTCTATAGACCCGAATGGCAGCAGGATTACTGTCTGTTCCGGCGGTTTTCCAGGCCACCAGTTTACGACAGGCGCTTATTACCAACCGCCCAGCCAGTAAGGCAGATAAAGCAAATCTTTTTAAATTAATTCTCACTTTCCCTTCACATTAAGGTGTTTTGGGGGATGTTAAATGACATATGAAGGAGACCTTTCTTATCATGCTGCTGCCAGCCAAAGGATTGGCGAAAGGGTAGGGCATGACCTCGCGGTGCATTTCCGCCACGAGATTTCATCGATAAGGGATGCTATCCAGGGCTACGCAGCCATTTGTAGGGGTGATGACGGGTATTCTTTTGGCTGTGACAACCCCGTAATGGCTGAAAACGTTGTTTCCGCCATTCAGGCCGTTGCCGATGAGTTCGTCTTGAAACCTGCCCCTGCAGAGGCCAGGACTCTCTGCGAATTGTGTTTTATCGACGGCCTTGAACAAGGTGCTGGAAAAGATCACTAATTTCGCTTAAATCTTTTCGCTGTTTATCTCTCACTTTCTGCTGTTTCTTTATGGAATCTTTTCCTAATTAGTTCAGTTTTTTCAGAAAATTGTGATGTCGGAATTATCCAATAACCAATTATCAAGAAATCTCGACACCAACAAGGTATTTTAACGCTTCAATTCGGCATAATAATAGTAAAGTGTTTCTCCGACACCCGCCTGAATCATACTTAACAGATGTAGAAATCAATCCAACAAGAAAAAAAGAGAAACCAAAAGATTTCAATCAATAACCAAATTATTACGGCGCCAACCACCAAAAATTTTATAAAGCAGACATTGTCTCTACGAAATAATGGTTACAGAAGTAGAACTGGATTATGAGATGGTGCGCATAGCTAAAGCTTTACGGGCTAGCCCGATTGACCACATCACTGCCTTATCTGCCGCATCAGGAGTTACAGACCAACAGAAGGTAGATCGTTGCAGAGGAAACATCGACGGTGTTGTTGATAGATTACGTATCGGGTTACCAACTGGCCTCACGGAAGTGTTGGAGCACATATTCCTGTTTTACCGTTCAGGTCAATGGATTGGTTCTGATGAACTATCATTCCCGTCAGCTGTTGAAAACTTCGTTGACCCGGATATCGGAGAGATAGGGAACTGTATGAATAGGGCAGCCATCTTCTATGTCCTTGCGCACAGGCTTGGGGCACCCGTCGGACTCATGTTCAGCGTCATTGAACAGCATGCGTCAATAAGGACTTTAGAGGATGCTCCGGTAATCATAGACCCTAACGAAGGCATTCGTGGAAAGAGGTATGATGACGAGGAAGACGTGGATTTCGCCAATTATCTGGGTCTTTATTACTTGAACAGGTTAGACGCAAGTCCCTCTCCTGAAGAGAAGGCCCAACTGTGTAAGAGCGTGTTGATGCTCAGTCCGGATAGGCCTGAGGGATATTCTGAATTGGCAACAGTGCATATCAAATATGGCGGGAATCCAGATATCGCTGTCAGATTATGCTTGAGGGCTGTTGAGCTAAGTAACCATCCTGCATATAGGGGAAATCTTGCAGTAGCATACAATTTCGTCGGAAGGAATGATCTGGCCCTTCAGGAAATCAAGATTCTAAAGAGAGATTTTCCGAGTTTTGAACACTTACCGAAATTTGAGGCAGAAGTCCTAAAACAAAGATAAGCCTCTAATTGCCCCTTGCTGAAAAACGTCTTTTTCTTCCTTCTTCTCACCGTGTCGGAACCATCCCTTAACAACCCCGCAATACCCCCTATTCTGTATTACTTTGCCAAGTTTCAACTCAGGAAGGTAGGTTCCACGTTTGCAACCCCCCAAACTCGATTTAGAAAAATCGTCGGCATTATTCACTAATTTTTCGCACCATCTCCTAATCTGTTTTTCTATTCGGCATCATCCCAGAAAATGCCGATTTTTGAAAAGTCTCGGATTCGGGATTTTCTCGAATAGAAAAAGAACTCAAAAAAACCGAAAAAATCATGTTTTTTCAGCCACATGATATGACTCTTTTCGAGGAATCTGCAGCCATATCCAATCCAATCAATTCTGATAGGAAGATTTTGGCAAAAACAGCACAAACTATTTAAATAAACAAGGCTGATGGTGCGTTATGATAGACAATATCATTGGCATAGCCACTTTGCCAGTGGCGATCCTTCTTTTTCTGAACATATTTGGCGTGCTGGGTATGAATGAGGTTTTGGGCGTCAGTCTCCTGTTGATAGCAGCTGTCGCTCACGTGGTCAACCAGGTCGTCAACATAGTGGTTGCGCATGTAGGGGACAATTGGGTCATCCTGTCATACGTTGTGCACATCATAATGATGATACCTTCTATAATCTGCTTCATCAACATCGCAGTCCCGATGCCTGAGAAGATAATGGCGCAGATGCCTACCATGCTCGCGAGTTTCATATTCCTTGAAGGGATCTATTCATTCTTTGTAGGGGATTGAGTATGGCAGAGCAAAAAGAGCGTAACCTTCTTCTTCTCGGAGCAGCCATCCTTACAGTCGGCCTTATCATTGAGATCCTTAAACAGAAGGTCCTTGGCCTGCAGATGAGCGTCATCTATAAGACCCTGCTGATAATGTTCATGATTGCTGTAGGTTACTCTTTCGCAGCAGGCATAATAAGCCCTTTTGTGAAGAGTTTCCTGGATAAGCTGAAGCTCAGGTTCACCAACGGCCTGGGCAAGATCTTCGGAAAGATAGCCTTCTACCTCGTGATATACGGAGTGTTGTTCGGCTTGTACCTGCTTGTCTATGTGTATGGCATCAGGATAACGAGTTTCCCTGAGAAACTGGTTCAGATGTCAAATATCACCGCATAGGCAGCCAGAGGGCGCAATCTTTAAAAACTAAAAAGTCACATAGACCGCAATGAGCCAGAAATACAGGATATTTACCCAAGAAGGAAAAAGATTCCATGTTGTCGCTAAAGGCAAGAAGCTGTTCTTATTGGTAGGGAGAGCTGAATGGCCCATCACAAAGATAGGTCGGAAGGTCAGCATGGATGGTGAGTTCGAGGCGAGCGACCTAGCTCATGGAGCCGAAATTGTAGGTGCAAAGCATCCAAAGAGGGTTTCTATGGTGGCGATCACAGGCCAGATAGATCACATCCAGAAGGTGTCGAGTTTTATTGACGATATAAAGTGCTCCGCGAGATATCATTTGGTGTTCAAAGGAGGGAACTTCATCGAGGTCATAAAGAAGCATCACGTCATCGGCGCAGATGAATGGTACGTGGTTGACACGATGGCATCAGAGCCGAAACTTCTTCCGATAATCCGCGCGGAGAATGGGAAAGGTGTTGTTGTTTACTCGCATGGAACAAAAGGTCAAGACAAGCTGGTGCTTTCGCAGGATATGCTTGTATGGTATGGAGATAAACACCTCTTTAAATCTCCCAAAATCTCCGTTGTGATGAAAGTTGATAGTTTCGAGGAAGCAGAGGAATCCTTGACAATAAAAAAGGCTGCGTAATAATAATCTCTCCAGGAATTCCGCCTAAAACCTTTCATCAATTCTTATAGCGATTATGGCATCTTCCCGACGGATTTGGAGATTTTGCTAAAACTTTATATATGATAATCCCAACTTCTCTGACGGGTAAATCAGACATGAAGGAAGACAGTTCTGGTTCTACCTAACAATGCAAGGTCGATTGTTGCTGATAAAGCAAATTCGTGCCCTACTCGGCTTCGCCTCGTTAGCCGCCACGCCCGCCTGACTATTTTTGCGAAGCTAGACCATAAAAAATCCAATAATTTCGGTGACTAAAGTTGCCGACTTCGCGGGCTAAAAAGGCGGCTACGGTCACGAATTTGCTTTGGCTGTTGTTGGCTTTGCTGATAAAACAAATAGAGGTGATTGAGTTCAAAAACTCAAAGATAGTTCTGCAGAACCATGAGCCAGGCATGAACCCGTCGTCCGAGGAGCTGGCGAAGATTATCATGACGAGGATAGGTCTTGACCCGAGGAAGTCAGGCTCGACAGACAAGATGTTCCGCACCCTTCTCGAGATGTATGAGCGCTCGAAGGTATCGCATCGTGAGAAGCGGCCAGAGGCAGCAGTGATGACTGTCGAGGAGATGGGCGCGTACGCAGGCATAACGCGCCAGACCATGTATGACTACCTAAGGCGTTGGCTGGAGCTGAACATGATAACCAAGACGAGCTACATCGTGGACAACAAGGTAGTGATCGGCTACAAGCTGAACGGCTCTACGCTCGAATCCAGCTTCGAAAAGGCAGTGCAGCAGATAAACAACAACACAGAGCTGACTATGCGTTACATCCGCGAGCTTCAGAAGCTGATCAAGAACGAGAAGATCTCGAACTCGCAGAGGATGAACAACATCACAGATGACGCAGAGACTGTTACAGAGACCTTGCCAGATGTCCCGGAGAGCGTAGTCACTGCGTAATTTTTTTCATTATTTTTTCAGGAGTCACGCCACATTGATAGTCTCCTGCTGTTTCTCCCCGCCCTCTTTCTTGCTTTCGATCACCTCTTTCTTCTTGTTGTACAGGAATCTTGTTGTCAGCAGCATTATGAAGGTCGCGAATATGACCAGGCCGGTTGTCCCGAGCTGGACATAGCCCGCGTTTACTTTGCCAGATGATTCCATGTCTGACAGCCTGACAAAAGCGACAGCTAGGAAAACCAGGGAGAATGATGCGAGAGCAAGCAGTGCGAGAGTCTTCCTGTCATTGCCTCTACTCGTAAGGGTTGGTGATGGCATGCCCTTATCCTTGCAGACTGGCCATATAACCTTTTTCTTACCACCTGAAGAAGTGAAAGACTGCATCCTCGGTCAGGGATTTTCAATAACATTTAAAAAGCGGCGCTTCCTTTTCTGCAGCATGATGAAAAACGCTGGCGTCCGCACATCATTGATGTTCTTGCTAGTCGCTTTCCTGGTTGTTTTCGCTGCTGGCTCTTTCATAGCCTACACTTATGGTGACAAGGACCAGGTAACCGGAAACACTATCCACATCAACAACAAGAACACTATCCGTGTGCCTGACAGCAGCCAGCCGTTGCCGAACGAGGATGAAGGCACGATAGTGCTTTGGACCAAGCCTCCTGTTGAGATTTTTGACCAGTTCTCTGATGCAAGAGATTACATAATATTCTACTCTTCAACAAACGTGCCTGGCTTGCGTGTTGTCTACAACATACGCAGCTCAAGGTTCGAGGCAGGCACTCCTCTGCTCTCATCGCCAGAGATCGACATCTTTGATGGACAGAACCACCAGTTTGTCTACACCTTCAAGAAAGGTGTTGAGCAGTCCATCTACATTGATGGTGTGAAAGTCAATTCCTCAGATTTCAGGCCGCTGGAGATATCTGATGTGACAGGCTTCGCCATCGCGATGATATCCATAGAAGAGGCAGATGTCGGCGGCGCAGAAGTGGCCATGTATGACCGCTTCGTCACCGAAGACGAGCTTAAAGAGATATAAAAAAATAAAAAATATTATTCTTTCTTCCTCCCAGGCAGCCAGATCATCGCGACACATGCCGCCAAGACAAGCGCCAGGACTGCTCCGACTGCCAGATCAACGCTCTTCAGTCCTGCAAATGAGCTGTCCAGCGTCCCTATCGCAGCCCCTTGTAACTGGGTAGGGGCTTGCTGCGGTGGTTGCGGCATCGGTGCTGCTTGCGGCGGCGTCACATCTGCTGCCGTCTCTGGCGCTGGTTGTGGTAACTGCTCTTCTGCCTCCGCGCCTGTTGGCTTCGGCGCGGCTATGGGCAGCAACGCAGGCCTCTGCGGAGAAACGAGGCTCTTCATCGTTACCAGTGCCTTTCCCGCGGTGACGCTCTCAATGCGCATCTCAACGTCATCAACCCCGTCATTGTCGAAGTCGAATCTCCTAGCTGATGCAGTGAAGAGATACTTTGACTCGAATGTCTCGAGTGATTTTATCGTGACGACTGCTGATGTCACGCTCTCCACCTTGTAGCTGTGCTGCGCTCCACCGTAGACCACGTTGAACTTCTGGTTCTGCGCAAGTGTCATGCCCATCGTCGTGCCTGGTGTGGTGAGGTCTGCTGTCAACGTAGTCGTTGCCGTGCTTCCTCCACCACCGCCTCCGCCGCCGGGTGGCGGGCTTGAGCTCGTCCCTATCGTATAGGTCGAGAAGCCGAGCGTCACAGGTATCTTGCAGGTCGTTCCGTTCGCCGTTGATGTGCACTCCGCGTAGTCAGTGACGTCCTCGCAGTTCTCTCCATCGTCATCGCAGTGGTAGATGATATCTCCTGTCGTTGCCCACGTTATCAGCACGTACTCGACGTTGAGCTCGTACAGCATCGACTGCCATTTTGTCGTGTTCATGCCTACAAGGTCGTTCGCAGCGTCGCAGACGAATGCTCCGCTAAAGTCAATATCCTTCGCCTTGAGCACATCCACGCCGACAAAAGTCATCTCATATCCTGCATCAGGGCATTTCACCGTTACGTTTATGTCCTTAGATGAAGACACGTTCGTCTGCGTGCCATACGTCATGTTGTCGTTCTGCAATCCCCACGCAGGAATGTTCATCTTGAATCCCGGCGGCAGTCCCATCTTGAAGACGAAGTTCTTCGCTGTCGTCTCTGTCGTAAAGTTAGAGCATGCGCTCACTGCGCAGTTGCCGCTGGGGTCGCACACCTTCAGCTTGTAGTAATAACTGGTGCCGTTCTGCAGGTTGTAGCCTAGCTTCTGCAGGTTGCTCTGGAAATTATCCAGAGGCACGCCGTGGAACGGCTTGTAGTCGTCGAAGGTGACTGTTGGGTCGCCGACGTCTATCAGCGTCTTGTTGAGCGCGCCTGCGCTGCAGCTGCTGTTTGTGCGGTAGAACTCCACGCTTCCGTTCGCAGGCTCGTTCGTGTCGAATTTCACGAAAGCTCCGTCGATGAATGCATCTACCTTGCTGAAGGTTACCTTTGGCGCGGTCTTGTCATTGGCGTTCGACGTGAAGCTGAACGTCCCTCCGCATACAGGACTGAAAGTGCATTGCGGGTCGTTGCAGTCTACTGTGCCGTCGCCGTTGTTGTCCTTGCCGTCGATGCAGTCCTCGAACGGGACGAAGCCAAACTTCTTGACGAACTTGCAGTCAGGATCAAGCTCTGACTTGAATCCGTCTCCGTCCATGTCCTGCCCGGGGCATTCGCAGCATTCGAACTTGAAATCGACTGATCCTGAGGTGTACCATCCTTCCTCTGCAGAGTCGCTGGGGCTTGTCATGTTCCTAGAGGCATCTGCTGTAGACACGAACACGCGCATCGGCTCGGAGCTGTCGTACGTGCCTGTGAACGAAGCGAGGCTGTCTTTGTCCACGGCAACCATCGCGCCGTTTATCTCCATGCACATCATCATCTTGTTGGTAGTGAGAGGCACGTTCGTAAGCACCCACGTCCCGGCAGAGCACTTGTAGAGGTTTTTCACTTCTGTTGCCTGGCCGTTCTGCCACGTCGTGGTGTGCTTGAGGAGGAATTCAAAGCCGTCGTCATGCACTCCGTCTGTGCCTGAAGCGTTGCATCCCCCGTTCTGGTTGCCGTCAGTGTCGAGATACCAGTAGAACTTCGTGGTGTTCTGTCCTGTCCCTATGCCTGCTCCCTGTACCTGGTAGCCGTTGCAAGCAGCAGCATTCTGCATGCTCGTGACACCCATGCCAAAACCCAAGACATCAGGGTCGTCCTTGATGCCGAAGAACCTTATGTCCACTTCCGCAGGTATTCCTGCATCGAGAGCATCGTCTCCCAAGTGGTGCGGTGGGCTCGGGTCCATCCCTTGGAACATCATCTGCATGCCTTTGCCGTCGCATAGCCCGTGGCCCGGGCTGGTCGGTGTCCAGTAGCAGGTCGCGTTGTTGAGCGCACATGCTGTCTCGTTATCATCGTTGTCCGGGCATCCTCCCATGGAGAATTCCGGCTCACATCCCGTCTCTATGAGTTCGCACATCGACGAGTAAGTGGCGTTCCCGCATGAAGCTGGATCGAGGTTGAAGCAGACGGGGTTGCAGAATCCTCCTTCCATGGAGAACTGGTCTGTCTGCCAGGTGCAGTTCGTGTTTGCGGCACATGTCGATTGGTTGTGCAGCTGTTTGCATTGCGCGAATACTGCAACATCGCAGAACCCGCCTATCGGTGAGTAAGGGTCAGTCGTCCATGCGCATCCTGCTGCCTGGTTGCATAGCGTCTCGTTTGGTATGAAGCACTCTGCCCCTATGACATCGCACATCGGCTGTTCTCCCTCTTGTGTGAAATTTATCCAGTTGCATCCTGTTGCAGCGTCGCACGCTGTCTGGTTCTCGCCGCTCATCCAGCATGATGCTCCAGGGAAGTCGCAGAACGTCTCGTTCCACGGCGTCGAGACCCATGTACAGTTGCCCATCGGCGTGCTGCCTGCCTGGCAGTAAGTCTGGTTCATCCCTCTCATCTTGCAGTCGGTTCCGCCGCCGCCGCCTCCGCTGGAGCCGCCCATCAGGAATGATCCTCCGCAGAACGTGTCGAATCCGCAGTCAGGGTCTGAGCAGTCTATCTTGTTGTCATTGTCATTATCCGTGCCGTCGAAGCATATCTCGTTCGATCCCGTCATGCCTATAGGCTTGCAGAATGTAGGATTGGTGTTCCATGTGCATTGCGCAGCGCTGTCAAGGCATTCTACTGCGCTGTAGCAGCTGAAGCATTGGCCTTCGCAGGTATTCATGCTGAGGCTCATGCAATTGGTGCCTGTCCACTGGCAGCCCGCAGTGCTCGCAATGCATGCCTGCTGGGGATCATTTGAGAAACTGCAGTCCTGGCAGTTCTGGTCGCAATTCCCCCCGCCGAAGTTGAAGTTCATAGGGAAGTCGCACCATCCGTAGCCATTGAATGCACCAGAGTCTGTCGTCCATTTGCAGAATCCTGCTGATGAGTTACCGCATGCTGTCTGTGCTGCAGCAAGGTTCGCCCAGGAGCTTCCGTCGGGCTTGAACTCGCATGCCCAGCAGCTGTCGTCGCACTGTTCGAATCCGTTCCCGGATCCCATCTCGCACCACGAGTCAGTCTTTACCATGCCTGACGGGTCTGTGAAAGTCACTACCTTCCACTGCCCTCCTGCAGCGAAGCATGATGATTCGCTGCCTATGTCATTGAATCCTCCAGGTCCATCTTTGAATAGCATGCCTGTCTCGAATTTGCATTGCGCAGGCGTTGATGTGTTGTCCCATTCGCAGGGCATGAAATAGCTCTCTGCGAGCTGGTTGCATACTGTCTGGTTGAATTTTGAGTTGGTGTCGTCGCAGAACTGCGCCGGTGGCTGGCATGCCGTCTTCTGGTCATCTGTCTTGACGCCGTCCATGCAGTAGCTCCCTTGGTTCGCATTTGTGTTGTTCCACTTACAGTTAGGCAATGGACCGCAGTTGCATACCTGTTTGAGCTTTACGTCCTCGCACGCCATGTTGTCCTGTGCTATGTCTGTCGCGCCAGGCATGTTTTCGTGTCCCTGGCACCAGCCTTCCTGTTGGTTGTAGCAGGCGCTGTCAGGGTCTGAAAGCTTAGCTGTCGTGCAGTATGCGCACCCGGTTATGTTAGTGCACACCTCTGCCTGGTTGTCAGCGAACCAGCAATGTACATCTCCTCCGAACATGGGTCCGCCGGTCGGCTGCTGGCAGGTGCTTGTGTCAGGATTCCACCATCCTCCGCTGTTTATGCAGCTTTGTGAATCGCTGAATGAGTTGAATCCTTGGTCAGCGCATTCCGTGCCTGTCCAGTTGCATGGCATGCCGAACATGTTCGCTGCCAGATCGCATGAGGTTTGGTTTGTGAAGTCAAAGCATCCTTTCGGGCTGCAGCATCCAAGCGCTTCTGGGCACCACGGGTCAGGGCTAGGTGTTGCGCTTCCATTCGACCACCCGCATAATCCTCCGCCGAATGCTGATTGGCACGCGCTCTGGTTCGTGTTGATGAAGTTCCAGCATCCTTTCTTGTCGCAGCATCCGACGTTGTTCCAGCACCAGGGGTTCTGGTTGAGGTTGTTGGGTTTCCAGTCGCAGCTGGCGTCAGCCTCGCAGGATACCTGGTTCTGGTCGAATGACCAGCAGCCCTGCATGTCACAGCAGCCGACAGGGTCAGTGCAGAATGGGTCTGTTACCGTCGGACTCCAGATGCAGTCTCCACCTGCCGCTTGGCAGGTAGTCTGGTTTCCATCATATTGCCAGCAGTCAGTCGCTGTTGAGACCGTAGCGAGTATTGCCAAGAATGCTATGTAGCACAGTATTTTGTCTAACCTCATCAGATACACCTCTTTTTTGAATTATTTTATCTAGAAGTATGGGGTATTGGCAGGTATTTTCTCTGTTTATTCCTGCTCTTCCTACAGTTTGGGGGGGTTTATACATCTTGATTCTGACATTGGAACTGTAAATTATTTCTTAGGTGGCATCGGGGGCTCTAGTCCTTTGTGTCTCCTGCGCTCGACCAGGAGGGTGACTGCAATCACTATGAGGACGAGCATGACCAACAGCCACCAGCCAGTCTCGAGAGTGACTGCTCGTGTTTTCTTCTGTGCTACTGCTTGTCCGGTCAGCGGTGCTGGCACGACGGGTGCCTTCTGTTGCACCTGCGCTGGAACTGCTTCAGTCTGCTGCGCGGTTTCAGTCACTGCAGGTACGGTGGGCGCCGCTTCCTCTGCTTTCTTCTTCTCTTTTGGCGCTGGCGGCAGCACGTATATGCATGATGCCGTCTCTGATGGACCATCATCATTCCCGCAGCCGTTCACGTCGGTGCAGCTCCTTGTCTTATCTCCTGATTCAGAGCAGCTGCCCCAGCTTGTGCAGACCCAGTCCGAGGAGCATTCGATTGATGTTCCGCCTGCGCCTCCTCCTCCAGCTCCACCGCCTCCAGACGCGGATGTGGTGAAGTTATACGTGCCGTTCGTGGCGCAGTTCGCTGCCTGGTCGCACATCGTGATATTGTAGTAGTATGTTGTTGACGCGCTCAGCGAGCTCAGCGTCACCGTCCCTGAGGTGGCGAACGCCGTTGTCGTCGCAGTGGACGTGAGTGTTGTCGCGCTGGTCCCGTAGCTCACTGATATGTTGGCTGACTCTGATGCATTCGCGGTTATCGTCGCTCCGCTGGATGTGACAGATGATGAATAGGCGTTTAGCGTAGGCGCAGTGGTGTCGACTGTGAATGTTACGCTTGCCGGCGTCGCTGCATTGCCTGATGTGTCGTTTGCGTAGAATGTTACGTTGTGCACTCCTGCTATCGCGGTGGTGTATGTCTTTGCCGAGGTGCAGACGTCTGTCTTCTGCACGACGCTCGAGTTTGGCAGCGTTATGTTCGCCCAGCATGTCGAGATCTGGGTATTGTCTGTTGCTGTTGCGTAGATGGTTATGGTTGCGCCAGTGTTGGCTATCAACGGGCTGACGTTGGTCTCTGTTATCGTCGGGCCTGTGGTGTCATTGGCGCTTATGGTGAGCGTCACATTCGAAGTTTGGTTGCTCGCAACATAGGCTGTGTTGCTGGTCATGTTGTAGATGACGTAGAACAAG
>JAGVOD010000017.1 GCA_020052935.1 archaeon
CGACGATGAGTATCTTGACGATCTGGTAGTCGCATAGTCCTGCCTCGTCGCACACCCACACTGTTACGTTGTGCGGCCCGATGTCCTCGTGGCCAGGTATGAATGTGGCGTTCTTTCCGCTAGCAAGGTATTCAGCAGAGCGTGTCCATGCGTGTGGCGCTTCTTCAGGGTAATCGACGAGGAAAGTATAGAATATGCCGTCCCATAACGGCAGGTCTTTCCATGCCATCCCGTTCCACTTGGAAGTATCGATAGTCGCTCCTTTGTTCGGGAACAGGAAGTAATTACGAGGCTCGGTCGGCTCCTTCGCAGAGCATAATGTCCTAGGATTGTTAGTGTCAAAATCATATTTCTCGTCGCACGTCTCTTTCCAGCCGGTGTAATAGTATGTCAGGTTGTCTTCGTCAGGGTCGTATGTTACATTGACGAAGTTCTCTCCGATCTTTATCATGTCAGGGTTGGGCTCTATCAGTATCGTATCATTCTCCATGAGCACGATGTCATAGTCTGTCCAGTTGGTGTCCTGTCTTATCCAGTTGAGCGCAGGGTGCCTATTCTGTCTTACGAACCTGAAGACGTAGTTCTGGCCATCCAGCACAGACGCAGCGTCCTCTATAGTGATTATATCATCCCACACAGCAGGCTTCAGCGGCGTCATCACGCTTACCTTGATGTTGCTGTCCCAGTCGTAGAATGACTCGTATTCCTTGTTGATGTCGAATTTCAGCGAATAAGAGTCATATGTCGCGAGCATTGACATGAACTGGCCGAGCATCTTCAGCCGGAGTGGCAGTCTTGCGTGGAAGTCTCCGATAGTATACACAGGTTCACGACCGCCTACCTCTATCACGAGAGGTATGTAAGCATCGACCCAGACGTCGTCCAGCCCGAGCCTGAGTGTGATGTTAGGGTCGCCGGTAGGCGTTACATTATATCCTGTCTCTTCGCGTATTGCTGTCCAATTGGTGCACTTCGCGACTTTCTTCTGCACGAACTGCTCGAGCTGCCATTGTGTAGATAGTGTATCTGCGTATATGTTGCCGAGGCAGATGGGCATGGTTATCCCTGGTCCGAGTATGAATGGGTTGTTGGCTCCGTGCGTGTCGCAGAGCTTCCGCAAACTCACCTCTCCGAATCTTCCAGGACGCCCGAAATCAAGGTATGGCACCTGCAGCATCTCTGGCACTCCGCCAGGATAGCCTGGGGGATACGGATATGATGTTCCATTGACGAGGAACGGAGCAGATATGCCGTAGGTCACTTTGTAGCCTAGCGTGAAGTATTTAGACGGTTCTGGCGCAGGTCCTCCCTCGCTGAGGAATATGTCTCCTCCTTGCTGCCCCGCTAGTAGAAGCCCTTCTTTTGCGTTCTGCTCAAGGCAGACGCCGACATAATATGGTATGGACCCTGTCTTAAGAAGGTCAGCGATCAGCTTCTCTGTGGGCGCCTGCAGCTGTGTCTGCGCGACGCGGGAATTGAGATACCACACGAATGCGAATATTCCTATCATGAATACTCCTATGAGTATGAACAGCGTCAATTGCGCTTTCTTTGCAGACCTCTTTTTGTGCATCATGCTTCAGAGCCGTCCTCCTCTTTTATCTCGATATAATCATAGCCGAGGTCAGTGCAGTACCCTGCTGATGGGTTAGGCATCGCGTTCACAGAGACAGCCAAGAGCATAGCTAATGCTAGAAGTACCGCTATCTCACTCTTTTTTCTCATTTGCAATACCCTCAAAAACACCGGGAAGCAGGTTTCTTGGTATTTAAAGGTTTTGGCAGGATTAGGGGTTTTAGGCCATCTAGAGCCTGTTTGGCAGAATAGCAAAGAATAAAAACAAGGTACTATACTGTTGGTCAAACGAGGTGTCCTTGATGAAGTGTCAAAAATGCGGTGCGAACATACTGAAATCTGTTAAGCTTAACAGCGGCAATTCCACATATCTGGTCTGGAAGTGCGATGAGTGCGGCCATGAGAAGATGGAATGCGTCGGCGTAAAGGACTGAGCAGCGGAAGATGAGTGATGATCTGTTCAGGAAGTTCGTCCGCTTCATAAATTTCTCTTTCATAGGCGTGAGCACGTTCGCAGTTAGCATGTTCATAACCTTGCTTCTCACAGAGATATTTGGCATTGTGTACTACGTCTCTTACGCTGTCGCCTTGGTGTTTGGCTGGATGTTCAATTTTGCCATGAACCTGAAGCTCACTTTTGAGGCAAAGGGCAACATCTCAGGGATTTTTGAGAGGTACCTGGCCGTTGTTGTCTGTATCGCACTGCTCAACTGGGCGCTGGTTCTCTTGTCTGTAGAGCATTTGGGCTGGCATTACTTCCCCGCCATACTTGCTGCCACGCTGATTCTTTCTTTGCTGAATTTCTTTATTGAATACGTCTGGGTCTATGCCAAGAAGAAGAAAAAGAAGAGGTCTTAGGAGTTTATAGCTTCCTGTATCTTTCTTGCAGTCACTTTCACGACAGTCTGCCTGCTTACCTTGCCGTCGATCTTGACTGACACTGCTTTCGGTGAGTCCAGCGCCGCTCCGATGTTGGTCACGAGCTTCACTTCTGCAGACCCAGCATTGTGCTTCTGGACGAGCTCTTTTGCTATCTCGTAAGCAGCTATCTGGTAGCTCCTGCCAGGATGTCTTGAGTTCTTTCCCGCGACTGCCTCGATGGACATAGGTCTTGATGGTGTTATGAGCCCGTTGTACCTGTTCCCCCGTCCCACCTGCCCGTCGTCGCCCATCTCTGCGCTCAGCCCAGATACTGTGAGATAGATAGAGTTCTCGTCTCCCGATATGTCGTCGAGCGTGTCTATGTCCACGCTCACGCCGAACTTCTCGATCAGGTGCGAGGTTATGTAATCTTTGATGACTATGTAATCATTCATGTCCTTGACATGCCTGCCGACAAAGGCTATCGCGACTGTCAGCTCTATCTTGTCCTTCATCCTTACGCCCATGACTTTGATGTCGGGTCCTGCTGCTGGGAACTTCTTCCTGAACTGCGTCGAGTTTATATGGCTGCACACGTCCAGGACGAGCTGTTCTGTCTTAGAGAACGGGTAATGAGACGCGCCGAAGCTTGTGTCATTTGCCACGGCCTTGTTTTTACCGGTTATCTGCGTGAGGTTCGCTGCGCCGGATTTTATGTCGACGATGATTTCGAATCTCGCGAGCTTGAATTGTGATAAATATCGCTGTGCTGTCTTCTTTATTATCTGCCTGACAGGCAGAAGTTTGCCAGAGACCTTGTCTGTCGCCCTGCCTGCGATTGTGAGTCTTATCGGAGAGGTTATCTTTCCGCCGCAGAACTTTGGCCGAGCCGCCCCTGCGACCAGCAATGCCTTGTCTATGTTGTAGTGCAGCGTCGTGCCGAACTTCTTCTTGTAGTATGCTGCCAGTGCCTTGCCGCACTCCTCGCACACGCTGTCGCAGATAGAGTCAGGATGACCAGTTCCTTTAGCTTCGACGAACTCAGCCTCTTGCTTTTCCACAGGGTCCTTTATCTTCTCGATGAATATGTTCATGGTAGAAGCCGATATGTCCTGTGTTTAAATAATCTTCTCATAAGGTCTCACGTCGTCGCCTATTCAGCCAAGCTCCTTGTCTGCCATCCTGATGAACTTGTCTGCCTTGCTCATCATGTCTTCTGCTTCTTTCTTGCTGAATTCGGCTATCCTGTATTCTGCGCGCGCCTTGTTGTTTATGGCGTCCTGTATTATCTGCTTGTACTGCGAGAATTCGCTCCGTATGAAATTCTTCCTTATGAGTTCCTCAAACAGCCTTCTTGCATCATCGTGCCTCCTAGCCGTCGTTGCGAGGTGCTTGAAGGTGAGGGAATCGTTTGCCTTGATTATTGCGTGTATTGACATTGCTACGCTGACGACATATTTTTCCCTGGCTTCTGGGCTATTGATGATATGTCTTGCTGCTTCAAGCCACAGCTTCGCCTGCTCAAGATGGCTTCTTTCCATATACTACCACATTCTTATCTACGATATTACATACAAATGTCTCCTTCTTCGATAATGCCGCTTTGAATTCTTTTTGAGTCATGATCATAGGAGATATTGCCTTGTTGAAGTCTACTGAAAGGTTTGCCGCAGTGTCGAAAATCTCGCGTTCAGCTGTCTTGTCCTTCTGCTTTACTATGACAAGCACGTCGATGTCGCTCTGTGCTGTTGCGCTTCCCTCTGCCACTGAGCCATACACTGCGCACGAGACGACGTTCTTTGAAGCTATCTCGCCTGCAAATTCCTTTGCCATGGTTATAAACGCCTCATTCTCGGCTTGGAGCATATTTTTTGTTGTCTGCACCAGCGGGCCCTTCGCCAGCTCGAATATCAGCGTCTTCCTGCTTAGCCTTGATGTTTTGAGTACACCCAGGCCGACGAGCTCTTTCAGGGTCCTGAACGTAGTGGCGTGCGGCAGTTTCGTAGCTTCCTCTACAGAAGGGCAGGACCAGGTCCTGTCAGGATAATCAGTCAGTGTCTGGAAGATCTGCTTCCTGTTGTCTGACGCGTACAGGTATGGCATTAGATTAGTCCACATATTGAACCACATAGTTCATAAGATGGACTAATATTTAAATCTATGTTTTCTTAAAGGGAACGTCTGGATCATGCGGACCGCATTTTCAGAATATCTTCTCAAGCTCTTTCATGCGTTGCTCTGCTGCAGGAGCATTTCGGTGCATCTGCCAGAATACCTGCTGCATCCAGAAGCTCCAGCCCTCGTCCTGCCACTGGTAGAAGACTCTGAGGTTGCCTTTGATCTCGCCGGGCTTATATGTGCTGGATTCCAGCTCATTCTTCAGCCG
>JAGVOD010000022.1 GCA_020052935.1 archaeon
AACAAAGACTGCCTCGTGACAGTCACCATAACGTAGCTTCTGTGTCTTTATTTAAATACTTTATAAATGAAGCTATATAGTTTATAAGATTTATAAGGTAAAAATACTTATATTCATTACTTCTTGGTGGTTACAAATGGTGTTGGGAAATATGAGAGAAATAGCGATACTGACTGCAAGAGAGACTGAAACACTGTTCTACGACCTTCTGGCAAAGAACGGCAGGCTCCCTGTGAAAGAGATGTGTAGAAAGATTCCCAGAAAAATGGTCTACAAGTATCTCAATAACCTCAGCAACTTGCAGGAGACAATGGCAATGCAGATATTCCAGAGGCAGGCATCAATCTGCCAGATCACGGGATTGCCTAACATCATAATAGAGAGAAAATGCCAGATAAACATCATGCAGATAAATGAAAAAACCGCGCTAGTGACACTGAAGTAATAACTTGTTGGCGAGTATCTGGATAGAAACTGCTATTCTCCGCGCAGGAACTTGAGGTATTAAACTTCTGTAAATTAAGTTTTTCACAGTCATAAGACCTGCATAGACTTACTGGGTGCGCATCGACAACGACAGGACGGGTCCTGTGGCTGGGAGGGGCAACTGCCCCTCCTTCTACTGTTTCAGAAGAGAAACAGCACGTTTCCCATAAGAGACTACGGTATTTAAGGAAGATTGTTCAGTAAATTATCTTCGACGAGGTGTTAAAGAAAGGACGGCAAGGAGGATAGAAAATGACATCTTTAGAAGAAATCTCGAAAGAGGAAGAGAGTGTTACGACAGAGAATATAGAGAGAGCGAAGTTCCTCTATAACAATGACCATAAAGACCTTGCGGAAAGCTTGCTGAGTAGAGAGATCCGTCGAAAGGACGAGTCGATATCTGAACAGCGCGAATTCGTGGTGTTCCTTAATGAGGGTCGAAGCCTTTTATCTGGGACGTATGGTCTGTTAAGCGGCGTGTTCCCTGAGCACGTCTTGGCAAAGATTAGTGAAGGCATACCTGGTGCTGAGGAAGGTTTCAAGCGACACCAGATTTATCTTCAGAGATTGGCTTCTCAGCAAGAACATCTCAAGAGAGCGTACAGCGAACTCCTGGGCGAGGAATACGAACCAATGCCGAAGAAGGAACATTAATTTTTTCTTTCACTTAACTATTCACTATGTTATGGATGTGATTAAAATGACAAAAGACCTACAAGCATTGATGGAAAAAGTATTCCATGAGCATTTTGGCCCTGACAAAGCGCGCCGCTTTTTAGGGCGCAACAAGAGGTACTATGAAGCCTGGGCGTATAACAAACCATTGATGTCTGATGCAGAGTACCTGAGACAATCCAGGCTTTCCGGACTGGAGTGTAGTCCAGATTACTTCATTGAACGAGGAAGGCGGCGTACTGAGCGTAACATGTTGCTAGACTACCAAGATGAAGTGCGTCTACACAATGATGAAGAAGAACTCGTGCAATTGTTCAGTAGAGTATTCAGGCCGAAGTAGAGAGCAACTCGCTACGGTCACGATGACCTGAATAGACTCTGGCGGAATGTTTCCGACTTTCTTTTTCTCGTCGGAAAACTTCCGGTTTTTTCTCACAAAGATTTATTAACCCGCAAAACAAATCTAATTATGTGCGCAGAGTGATTTTTGACACGAACGTGTACGGGTTTCTTGCCGAAGAGCCTGATCTCACCATATTAGAACAGCAGATAGTATCTGATACGGCCTTGATTGTCTATGGTTACCCTCACATAAGAAAGGAACTCAGAAGCATACCTAAAAAATCAGAATTAAGCAGAAGGGCGCGCATGATGCTTCTCATTTTATATGACTCAATAACAAAAGGCCGTGTTTTGGACCATTCTCTCGAATTCGAAAATCTGGCTAAAGAGTATCATGCTGCTTATAAAAAGAGAGGAGGGACATACTCTTGGGATACCAATATCCGAATTGATTTTATGTTGGTCGCTTGCGCAAGCGTACATAACCTTGATGTTGTGTTCTCTGCTGATAAAAAAACATTGATATCAAGACCTGCTCTCGAAGCGTATGAATCGGTAAATTCAAGAGAAAACCTCAAGACCCCAATATTCCTTGGGTATGAATGTCTTATTGAAAGATTAAGAAATCATTCCAGTTTATAGACTGACAAGGAAGCTTTGATGAATCGTCTTATCTCCTTCTGGAACTCAGGACTACTTCTGACTTCCTCAGGTATTGAAGGAGTGAACTTTTCTTTCTTCTTTGCTTGTCTTTTGATCATGTTACATTGATTGTTTCTGGGATATATAAATTTTTCTTACAAAATTCCGGAAATAATCCGAAAGAATAAAAGATTACGAAAAAAGCGGAGATTTAGTTGTGCTCATACTTGGCCTGAGCAGTCGTCACTGTGCAGCTTGAGTATACATCGTCGACAGTGGTGCCGTTGTTGTAATTCCTGTGGGCTGCTCTCTCTCCGGGAGTTAGCGTGGCAATCGCGCCCTGCACGCAGGCTTCATCAAGGTCTACGACGTATACGTGTATGGGCAAGCTATCGCTCGGCTTATTCACCGGATTAAATCCGCTGCCCTCGGCGCACGCAGACGCAACAGTATCGACCGTAGTCTCCTGCTGCAATAGATTATGAAGATCTCCACCGCAGTCAAGCATGATAGTGGATACGTGCTCATCGACGGGAACAGTAAATGTGTAAACATCACTGGTGTTAGTTCCGTCACTGCATGTAACATTATAAGTATGATTTCTGACATCGCTAGCTCCTAGAACTCCCGGTCTGGCTATGGCTCCTTCTCCACTGTCGTTTAATATTATGGCACCTGTTGGGCCGCCTGTCAAGTTCCATTCGGTAATTGTTCCTGCTGAGCTCTCTCCATGGCATCTTATTGCTAAACCTGCACCCACAGATGAATTGCTAACATTACACCCAGTCACTCTCGCCGGATTTGCGCTTCCGCCATTCAGTCCAACATTCCTTGCCAGTCTTGCTTCTCCACCTTGTCCGTCGCTGACTATTATCTCTAGCGTGTAGGGTGTCTGTGTGCCGTCTGCTCTTGTCGGCAGTGCAGCTCCAGAAGGGCCAGCAGTCGCTGTGTTGATATCATGAGTTAGACGAGCGCCTGGAGTCAAGTCGCCAAGAGCGACCGTGTTAGTATAGTCGCCGGCAGAAGGGCCAGCAACAGCATCAGAATCACCAGTAACAACAATAGTCCCGTTCAGCTCATCGCCGTCCTCATCAGTGGGAACGGTGAAAGCCAAAGGAACAAGATCACCGATGTCATACACACTGCCATCAACAGGCGTGACAGACGAACCATCAATAGGCGTCGGAGCGTGATTATCAATAGCATCGCCATCAGTGTCAGCATCAGCATCAGACTGAGTATTATCACCATCACAACCAGCATACAATGCAGAGCCAGCTCCGATCACACTTGCAAGAACAATATCGCGCAGTTTCATGGTAAAAGCCACCTCCAAAGTAGCATGATTATACAGGTCTAGAACAATAACTTATATTTAAAGCTTTCGCTTTGTAGTCACTTATAAGTGGTGATGAAATCCATCAATTTATCAAATGAGAAAGCCTGTACTGCACAGCGTCTTTGTGTTCATCAAAAACATAGAATCCATCTCTGTTCTTTGCGGCACGGCGAGCTGCTAAAACCGCGTTGGACTGCATCAACCCTGGAGTATAGGAGTCCTGATACTTGACAACCCCCACGGGCAGGCCCGTCTGTTCATGTAACCTTCTTGCTATCTCCCCGATGTCCTCTGGAGATGATTCTATAATAAAATCAGTGTGGTCCCCGACATTGACTACCTCTACTAATCCTGGCAGGTGCGTGTTCCTTATGGCCGAATCTGCTCCAGAAGGCGTGACAACACAAAGATATAGGCTGTTACTCAGCTTTGAGCGGATACTGAGGATTGAACCGACATGTTCATAGCTAGAAAAGACTTCATTTCTTGTTTCACTTTCTGCAATAGAACTGTATGCCATGTTAAATAATATGTCCTCAGGATATTTAATACTTCCTAATCCGCTATAAAAACACAATTACGTGCCTTTTTGGCCGTGTAAAGGGCATCGTCTGCCCTCTTGATCAAGTTGTCGATTGATTCTTCAGCAGCTCTTACTGCACCACCTATGCTCACGGTAACCTTTTGAAGGTTGTATAGATATGTGTGAACCTCTTCGAGAATGTTAGTCTGCTTTTGCATAGCATCCTGATGGTGGATCGTCTCGGAGCATGCGGATTCAATCAATGCTTTAAGGCTCTCTTCATGGCTTACTGGACTAATATGTCTTGCAGACCTGAGTGCTTCGAGAACCCTCTTGAACTCTTCGCTCATATTCATGCCGTATTTTTCACTAATCTTGGTCGTAATATCCTCAGCGACGCTTCTCGCAGCCATCACGCGAACTACATCTGACTCTACCTCTCCTCGGATATCTTCAGCAATTCTGCGGGCTGTTTCCCTGTTGGCATCATATCCCACGACGATGACTGAAAACTCTTCACCGCCGAACCTGAACAGCAGATTAGTCGGCGCAACTCTTTGGATAACTCCAGTCACACTTCGGATTGCCTCGTCACCCTGCGGGTGTCCATATGAGTCATTGTATCGTTTGAAATGGTCAATGTCGACCATGAGATATGCTAGGTTAGGATATTGCGTAAGCCGCGGTTTAACAATTGTGTCAAAATATGCTTTTGTCCTGAACCCGGTGAGACCATCAGTGGTTGCATGCCCGTAAAGAGCAGCGGCCAGGTCAAACGCCCTTACCATCCTCAAGTCTATATCTGTTATTTTCTTGGCGAGCAGAGCTATATTCTTTCTAACCTCTTCGGGGGCCGAAGATGAACCTAGCTCCTCAACGATGTCAGACACATCACTTATGTTTGTTCTGCTCTCTTCAAGCACTTTGTTAAGGGCAGAATAAACAGCTTCACTTGTGGGTTTTTCGGACATTTTTGCATCATTATGTCATCATTATTTATAAACCTTTCGCTTTGTTGTCACGCGTGAGTGGTAATGAAAGGAAAGAAAGATTTATATATAAAACGTGTTTTAATATTAAAATACGTTGTATAGGTGAAATTATGGAAGTCGCAATAACAAAAATGTCAGAAAATGGACAAGTAGTAATCCCTGCAGAGATAA
>JAGVOD010000072.1 GCA_020052935.1 archaeon
ACCGAGGACGACCTGTAAATATTTTTGTTATATCTTTTTCTATTTTCTTTATATTATCCGGCAGCAGTGCCACCGCCATTAATTGCTGAAGCAGCACCACCGCCAATAACTGTTCAGGCAGTGCCGCCGCCATTTTGCGAAGCGATATACGCCCAATCTTCTGCATTGACCAGGGGGAAGGCCCCTACGGGGATGGTCAATAACTGCATAAAGAATACAGAAGCGTAGCTTGGCGCGGCACTGCTTATTATGGATTGGCGTGGTGCTGCTCTTTTAGTCCATATCTTTTCTCGTCGATAAATCACTACTCTGCCCTGTCAATCAAAACCTTTTTAAATTTTACTCACTTATTCTCTGGCTATGTCCGAACCAAATGCGCTCAAGGGAGAGATGTGCCCGTTCTGCCACACCCCTAATCTCACTCTTATCGAGGAGGAGATGGATATACCTTATTTCGGCAAGGTGTTTCTCTTCTCCATGTCTTGCACGAACTGCAAGTACAGCAAGGCGGACATTGAGTGCGCAGAGCAGAAGCCTCCTGCAAAGTACACGATAGATATCACGTCTGAGGAGGACATGAAGATCCGT
The DNA here is from genome assembly GCA_020052935.1 of archaeon. Taxonomy (GTDB): domain Archaea; phylum Nanobdellota; class Nanobdellia; order Woesearchaeales; family UBA11576; genus JABMQF01. Next base: position 589 of record JAGVOD010000072.1, read on the forward strand.
GTCGTGCGTTCTTCTGAAGGCACGATAAAGATTCCCCATATCGGCAGCATAGAGCCTGGCACTTCTGCTGAAGGCTTCGTCACGAACGTAGAGGGTGTGCTGCAGCGCATGAAAGAGCAGATAGAGAAGCTGCGCGACGAGGAAGAGGACGAGGAGATACAGAAGAAGGCCAAGAACATGCTCAAGAAGCTCGGAAGAGTGATGTGGGGCCAGGAATCCTTGAAGATGACTATAGAGGATCCTACAGGTAATTCTGCTATTATTTCTGATAAGGCTGTGAAAGGAAAATTGTGATTATCTCTTCAGCCAAAGCACGAGCAGCTTGAATGGTGTCTTCATTTCCTGTGGCAAGTCAGGTATTTTGCTTATCATCTCTGCGAACAAGGTGTCCTTGAATGTCTTGTGCTCGACGACATTGTACCTCTTGAAATCAGCCGGTTTCCATCCTGATTTGTGGATTTCCCGTTCATCGCCTGCCCTGCCTAAGGAGTTGAATTCAACACCCACTGTCTAACTCCCTCATGCTGATAGAATCTGGCAGTATGGTTGTTCTACTATTGTGCAGTGCTTGATGGTCTGAGAAAAAGTCTGTTCAGCTGTTGAAAGTGACTGTTATCCTGCGGTCTCTCTGCGAGTATTTCTCTGCTATCCTCTCGAGCGCGCTCCTGAAATTCGTGGCTGATGCTGCTATGAGTATGTCTGTGTCTGCCGTCCTTCCTTGGCTGGCGTCAGTATCCTTCATCCTCGCGCCGAGCACCATTGCGTGGTCGAAGTCCATCTCCCGGCCTATCATCTGCGCGACGTATCTCTCGAGGACCGTGCCTTTTATGGCGCAGAGGTTGTCGTTGTATGTGCGCCTCAGCGGGGCAGGCATGCTTCGGTAGACTTGCCTCGTCGGGTTGAGGAGGTGGTGGAACGGCATCCCTGTGCGTCTGGATCTCTCTATGAGGTCCTCAAGCACTTTCCTGTCGGATCCTTCTATCTGGCCTGTCTCTAGAAGGTTGGAGACCACCGTATCCAGCAGGCGAGGGTCGTAGTCCTCCATCTGTAAGTAGAAGTCCAGCTCTTTTATCTCAGGCACATTGGTCTTGATGAGGGCCAGTCCGCCTTGGATCTGCGCAGAGTCTCCGACGGCCTTCATCAGGAACTCCTTCCCTCTCTTGACCTGCCTTTTCTTCTCCTGCCTCTTGCTCATGTCGTGGAGGCCGTTAGTGACTTCTATGAGCGCGCCGAATTTATAGTATCGAATGGCGTCAAGAATGTACGGGTTCGTTATCTCTACATTGCCGTTGGACATCTCGACCATCAAGCTCGAAGAACAGGTATATAAAGTTTTCGGATTATGACTATTATATAATAGTAACAAAAGGATTTTTGTTCATGATATTTGGCCTGTACTCCAAAATCTTTTTAAACCTGCGGGAAAACCCTGTCTCGGGTGATTGTACATTGGTCAAGATTGGCATAATCGGCGGTTCTGGTCTGGATAATCCTGATATTCTCAAGGGCGCGAAGGATGTAAAGGTAAGTACGAAGTTCGGCGAGCCCAGTTCTATGCTCAAGACAGGCAAGATAGGCGGTGTTGACGTGGTCCTCCTGGCACGCCACGGAAGAGAGCACACAATACCTCCCACCCAGGTCAATTTCCGCGCTAACATCCAGGCGTTGAAGGATGCAGGATGCACTCATATCCTAGCGACAACTGCAGTCGGCAGCCTGAGAGAGAACATCGGTCGCGGAGATTTTGTCATACTCGACCAGTTCATTGATTTCACGAAGCAGAGGAAGATGACGTTCCATGAGAAGTTCGAGCCGCACAAGCCAGTGCATACTCCCATGGCAGACCCGTTTGACAAGAACCTGAGGAAGATACTGAATGATGTATGCAAAGAGCTCAAGTTGAAGCATCATGACAAAGGGACTGTGGTGACGATAGAGGGCCCGAGGTTCTCGACGCGCGCAGAGTCTCATATGTTCCGCGGTTGGGGCGCTGACGTGATAAACATGTCTATAGCGACAGAGGCTGTCCTTGCGAACGAGGCAGGTATCCCGTATGCTGCGATAGCCATGTCCACTGACTATGACTGCTGGCTTGAGACAGAAGAGCCAGTCACCTGGGATGCTATCATGGAGATCTTCGGCAAGAATGTCGAGAAGGTCACGAAGCTGCTGACAAGCGCCATCCCGAAGATAAAATGAGGAGTTGATGACAGATGAAGGTAATACTTGCTACGACATCTCCGTATCGCGTCGCTGCTCTGAAAGCTACAGGCATACAGTTCGAAGCCAGGGGCAGCAATGTCGATGAGAATGTGGCTGGCCGTCCGGATTCTCCTGAGGAGCTTGTCAAGCTCCTCTCAAAGCTGAAGGCAGAGGCCGTCGCAAAGGACTGCCTAGATTCGTTAGTCATAGGCATGGACAGCGTCGCTTACTTCAGGGGGAAGATACTTGAGAAGCCGCACTCTAAGGAGGAGGCTTTCGATCGTCTGGATAAGATGTCTGGCGGCGCCTACGAGTTCTACACAGGCATAACGATGATAGACACGAAGAGGAAGAAGATGACTCAGCGCGTCGTGATGAGCGTGGTGCAGTTCAGGCACATCTATCCTGAAGAGATACGCGCTTATCTCGAGCAGGACCCTAATTTTGATAAGTATGCGCATGGTTATGACCCGTTAGGGCATCTCAGCGCGAGTTTCATAAAGCATCTGGGTGGCGACCCGCATAACGTGTTACAGGGCATCCCGCTGGCGACGATAGTCCCGATGATAAAGGAGGCATTAAGATGAAGATAACGATATGCAATTCTGTTGCTTTCTGGGAGCAGGCCAAGGAGGCGCAGGCCAAGCTGAACAGTATGGGCCATGAGGCATTGACCCATCCGATGGAAGTCGAGTTCCAAGGGAAGATGGTGCCTGTCATAGAGTACTATAAGCTACGCAAGAGCACATGGAACGAGAGCATCGAAGACCTCAAGGAATGGGCGATGCGGGAGCATTTCGAGAAGGTGCTCGGCAGCGAAGCGATACTTGTGCTCAATCTCGACAAGGACGGCAAGAAGAATTACATCGGCGGCAACGTCTTTCTGGAGATAGGCCTTGCTTTCGCCCTGAATAAGAAGATATTCTTCCAGAACCCTATCTCCGAGCAGCTGTCTTATGCAGAGGAGCTCAAGGGCATGCGTCCAGTCATAATCAACGGTGATTTTTCAAAGATATTGTGAGGTGTGTTACATGGACTCGATAAAATCAAAAATCCGCACCATCCCTCATTTCCCTAAGCAGGG
>JAGVOD010000039.1 GCA_020052935.1 archaeon
CCTGGAGGCATGCCGCCTTTGTTGTTTTCGCTGCTGCCGCCTGCGATGACGTCGTCTATACGGAGAATCATTATCGCGACCTCACTGGCGCTCGAGATGGCCTGCGTCTTTATCTTCAACGGCTCTATCACTCCATTCTGCCACGCATCCATCACCTTTCCAGAGAAGACATTGATGCCAGCCCACTTCCTGTTCTTGTCATGCGCAGACTTGAGCTCTGTGAGGACATCTATCGGGTCCAGGCCCGCGTTCTCTGCGAGCGTGCGCGGGATTATCTCTACAGCGTCGGCAAATGCTCGGACAGCGAGCTGCTCCCTGCCTGAGAGCGAGTCTGCGAACTTCCTCAACTCCTTAGCGAGCTCGACCTCGACAGCAGCAGCGCCAGCGACGACCCTGCCGTTACTCAACGCAGCAGCGACATCACCTATCGCGTCATCCATCGCGCGCTTGACCTCGTCGATGACATGCGCTGTCCCGCCCCTGACAAGGATGCTGACAGACTTCGGGTTCTTGCACTCCCTCACGACAGTCATCTCCTCATCACCGACCTTCATCTCCTCCACAAGGCCGGCCTTGCCCAGGTCCTTCGGCGAGAGGTCATCAAGATTAGTCACTATCGAGGCGCCAGTGGCTTTCGCCAGCTTCTCCATGTCAGACTTCTTTATACGCCTTGCAGCGTAGATGCCCTTCTTAGCGAGATAATGCTGAGCCAGGTCATCTATTCCCTTCTGGCAGAACACTACATTCGCGCCAGAGTTCTCCACCTTCGCGACCATGTCCTTCAGCATCTTCTCCTCCATGTTCAGGAAAGCCTGAAGCTGGTCAGGAGCAGTTATCTGGATCTTCGCATCGATCTCAGTGCTCTTGATCTCAACAGCAGAATCGATGAGCGCTATCTTGGCGTTGAGTATCTTCCTCGGCATCCCTGAATGGACCTTCTCCTTGTCCAGCACAACTCCCTTCACGAGCTCTGTATCCTCGACGCAGCCGCCAACCTTCTTCTCGATCTTGACATCATCGATGTCGATGTAGATACCGCCGTTCACCTCTTCAGCGACATTCCTGATAGCTTCCACAGTTATGTCAGACAGGCGCTCCTTGAAAGACTCGGCGCCCTTGCCAGTCATGGCGGTCATCGCGATCTTCTTCAGCGTAGCGATGTCCTTGATCGAGACAGGCTCTGCGATGCGGTTGAGGATCTCGTTGGCACGCTCTGCAGCGATACGGTAGCCCTTCGCTATGACTGTAGGATGTATCTCCATATCCAGCAGGTCTTCTGCCTTCTTCAGAAGCTCACCAGCGAGGACAACAGCAGTAGTCGTGCCATCACCGACCTCATCCTCCTGCGTCTTGGCTATCTCGACAAGCATCTTCGCAGCAGGATGCTCTATCTGCATCTCCTCAAGTATCGTGACGCCATCATTCGTTATAGTGACGTCGCCGAGAGAATCGACAATCATCTTGTCCATGCCCTTAGGACCGAGCGTAGTGCGGACGGTCTCTGCCACAAGCTTTGCAGCCATTATGTTGTTGCGCTGCGCGCTCCTGCCGGTATTGCGCTGAGTGCTCTCAGGCATGATAAATATAGGCTGTAATTCCCTGCTCATCAAAAACACCTCCGAATGGTTCTGCATCTGGACAATCATTCCAGAAACGAATATCCCCCTATTTTTTACTCGTAAAAATTATCGAGGGTTGTATATAAAAGTTATGGAGGCGGTTTATAAACAAAATGTTTTTAAACCCATTATGCGATTGATAGCGCATGGACCTCCTATCGAGAGCGAAGATAAGGGAAAGACAGAGGGAGATGGAGCGGCTGAAGAAGCTCCAGGAAGAGGAGATATTCAAGAAGCCTGAAAAGGCATACGTGCCCTCATTCAAGAGACTGACTGTCGTGTTCTTCTTTCTTTGCATAATCGCGGTTGCAGCGATAATGCTGAATTCAGAGGTTGTCGCGAGGAACGAATGCTCGCTCATGCCAGGCGTGGACTGCAGACTCGCGTCACTGACACAGACACAGCTGACTCTCGAAGTGAGCAACTACCTCAAAGAGAACCTGAACATAACGCTGAAGATAGAAGGCTGCGGAGAAGGGCAGAGCAATGAGATAAGGCCCAACCTCGGCGCAGCGTACACATTCAACTGCGAGCTCAATGAGAAGATAGTCGACAGGAAGATAGAGATGACATACGTCGGCTACTCAAGACTGCCGCACACAAAAGAAGGCTGGCTCAGAGGAAAGCCAGCGGAGTGAAGATGCTGGAACGCGAGAAAGAGCTGCTCCGTGAGCACATAAAGAAAGTAGGCATAGCGAGGCTGCTGGTCACTTACCTCCTGGTCATCATATTCATAATAGCAGTAGAGGTGTTCGCATCATTGAACATATACCTCCTAGAGGGATCAGAGCATAGCGAGCCGATACTCCGGGACGTGTTCTCAATAACAGCGATTGTCGTAGCAGTGTTCACAGTCATAGCCAATGTCGTGTTCGCAGGCAGCGGCAGCAAGCACGACAGGGACTTCCATTATTACTTCAGGATAAGGCCGCTGATGATATACTCTGTCACAGCGATAGTCGGGGACATAGTGGCGGTAGCGCTGGCAGGAGAGACCAGCTACATCTACGTCGTGTTCTTCACATCGATGATAGCACTGAGCCTGTTCTCGATAGTCTTCGCGGTGCACACAGCAGAAAGCACGTTCAAGCACAGAAAGCTGAGCCAAGCATAGCCAATCAGCCACGCCGCTCCTGCAACTTCTGCTGCAGCAACCTGACTTCCTCCTGCAGCTTCTGGACGTGGAGACGCAGCTCATCCGACCTTGATGCGTTCTTCAGAGAAGTCTTGATCAGCATCTCGTTCTCAGCCTTCAATGAGTCAAGCTCTGAAAGCCTGGACCTCAGCTCTGTAGTATAGTAGTCGATCATCTCATTGAAACGCTGCGAAGGGACAAACTTGTCCTTCTTCTCCTTAGACCGGATAAAGGGACGCTTCTTCTCGCCCATGTTGAGGAGGTCTTTGAACATGACAATACCGATATCCGCGATGTATATAAGGTTTTTGGAGTAGTCATCAGACGAAGACAAAAAACAGGTTTATAAGATTTAATACATCAAAAATACCGCATGGACAAGAAAGAATTAGACCAGCTCCTTGATGAGACTACCAGACACGTGCTCGGCCCACACTACAAGGAGATCCTGGCCGAAAGCGCTAAAAGAAGAGCCAATTGGAACGACGACCTAGCTGAAAGAGTAAGATGGAAAGAGAGACCGCGGAGAGGGAGCATATTCCGAAGAGCAGGACGGTTCTTGGCCAACTCAGCAGCAAGAGAGACGCTCGCATACATCCACAGGAACGACCCACAGAAGCTCCTCGAGATAACAGAAAGGCAATCAGAGTCAGACCCGTCAAACCTCAGATACATCAAACGGATTGCAGAGATATATCTGCGCACCGACGACAAAGCCAAAGCCATGGTGCAGACAGCATACGCGCTCCAGATGATGCTGAGGGAAGACCCTGAGCTGCGGCAGAACGCAGAGAAAGACCAGCTGATGAGAGACTGGAAGCACAAGCAGACAGAGAAGGAAAAAGGCGAAACGACTGCAGATGAACATCTCAAGAACGCACTACTGCTGATGCTCAACCGCCAGTTCGTCGAAGCGCAGGCAGAGCTTAAACAGGCACTGACAGCCGAGAACATGACGCCAGAATCCTCATTCATATTCGGCGACCTGCTCGAAGCCAGCGGCCATCAATCAGATGCGTTCTCCTCGTACTGGAACGCAATAAACACAAAGAAGATCGAAGAAGGCTGGCCCATAGCTGAACACACAGAAAGCAGGAACAAGGTCTACACAGTAGATTGGCCATCATTCCCGTCAGGAAGGATATATGTCAAGCACTACAACACGACCCAGGCTTGCAAGAACGAGGACGCGAACACAGCAGCATTCAGGCATGCGCTGGGAGACTGCGTCCAGCTGATGATAGGCCTGGGCCTCACGCAGGACTGCAACATAGATGACAGGACGCTCATGTTCAGGGCAGCAGGAGACAAGACGCTGCTAGACGTAATCCTGAAAGACCCCGAAGACGCCGCGCAAATAAGCGTACTCGCAGCAAGGCTGCTAGCAAGGATACATGTTTTCGGCACGAAGCTCTATGAACGCGGCCCACCCCCTCCATCCCCGGCAACCCGCGTCGAGGTAAAAGACGTTGTGGCGACAGACAGCGATTTCTTCAGCAAGAAGCTGATGACCCTGCTCACAAGCTGCAAAGATGACTGCACAGCACTGCCAGCACGATCAATAGACAAGCTGGTCAATGAATACAACCCGATAAATAACATGCTCGGGAGAGTAAGACGCGACTTCTACAAGGACCACAACCCAAGGAACATCGTCGTGGACAGGGCAGGGAACATCACAGCCATAGACTTCGAATCAGCACACCTCGCACCTTGCCAGATAGACCTCGTGAGCCTCACCGAGTTCGGCGCAGACTACTTGACAGAGAGGCAAAGAAAGAAGATAATCGAGGCATACATCAAAGAGAAGGAGGGGCTGCTCAAGACGAGCATCCACAGGAGAGGGTTCATGCTCACATACCAGTACGCGCGAGCGCACAGGCACTTCGAGATGGTGGTGTACCGGTCCCGCGACTACTCTACAAGCACGGATGAGCAAAGAAGAGAAGCAGAACTCAGAAGGAGGGATTACCATCTCCTTGCGGCAGCGGATGCAATCAGGATACTGGCAGACTACACACCCAGCCAGCCGTTCAGGTGGCTCTGTGAAGCATCCAGAGAGATGGCGGAAACCAGCCTAAAGCTTAGCAGCCATCAGCGGCCCGTTCATGTCGAACGTGCTCTCGACGACGTTGTTGAGGAACGAAAGGGTCCTTAGCTCTTTCTGGGACAGCGAAGTGAAAGAATCTGCAAACACCTCTTTCAGCACGTAGCGCCTCTTGGCAAAATCCCTCAGCCTTTCGAGATCGAAGTCAAAAAGTACATCGTAGAATCCCCTCACGAAGAGGTTTGTGTCTTTGTATATCCTCTTCATCTCCGGAGACAGCTTGACAGGCCTCTTCATCTGATGCTGGCAGATGTCGCGGTACATGTCGCCAATCTTCTCAAGCTGCTCGACGATGAAATAAGCAGGAGGGATGCGCTTGTAGCCCTCTGCGCCAGCAGTGTTGAGTACTCTCCGGCAGAAGTCGGCTATCTTATTGACATCCTTGTCATGCAAGGCTATGGCTTCGAGCCAGGCCTTGTCATTCTTCTCGACCGCAGCCAGGGAGTCCTCTGCCATGGAGATGATGATCAGGAACATCCTCCTCAGCATGGTGCTGAACTCCTTAGGCTCGATGTGCGACACCTTCTTGAATATGAGATAGTCCTTCTTCTGGTCTATGACCTCGAAGCCGAGGAACTCTTCCCTCACAACCTCCTGGACAGTCTTCAGCTCTGCGACTGACGCGAAACGGACCTTCACCTCATCATAGCCTGACTTGTACAGCGCGCCCAGCATGCGCTTTATCATAGGATCCATGCCAGAGACATCTACAGATATCTGGCCAGCCTCTGCGGTCTTGCTGGCTGAAATGACGAGCTTGCTCTCCATCTCAGATACCTCAAGGTCATCGCCTTTAGATATCCTTGATTTCTTCACCCAGTCTGCGGGGAGGGAGACGACAAGCGTGTTGTTCGCCAACTGTATCGCCTTGCGCTTCATGGAGATCATTAGGAAGAAGAAGTATATAAGATTTTTTGTTTCTATATATGTTTAAGGTAGTATATATACCTTATAGAGAAAGTATAAGGTCATTCCGGATATCATACGTACTGCAACGTAAAACTTGCGGAGGGCAAAAAAGGTGATACCGACAAACAAGAAACACATCGAGCTGCTCATGCAGCTGCGCAGGAACGGCAGGCAGCCGCTGACCGAAGTGAGCCGGAGCATCAACATGCCTGTCTCTACGATATTCGACAGGCTGAAAGCGAACCACGACTCGCTGATAAAGAAATTCACCTGCCTGCTGGACTTCAGCAAGCTGGGATTCAGCTGCAGGGCATGCATCGTATTGCGGGTAAAGAAAGAGGACAAGCAGAACCTACAAGGATACCTGCTCAGACATCCCAACATCAACGCAGTGTACAAGATCAACAACGGCTACGACTTCATGCTCGAAGCAGTGTTCAAGGAACTGCGCGACCTGGACGACTTCATCGACAAGCTGGACGAGAAGTTCAAGATAAGCGAGAAGCACATCTACTACATAATAGAGGACGTCGCAAGGGAAGTGTTCATGACAGACAACGTGCATGCGAAGATGGTGGGCGTGGGGGAGTAACAGTTTTACGGTGGGACAGTAATCAGTAATCAGGGAAGGACGCAGCATAGTGACAGTGCTGCGCTCAAACTCCCTCCACTGCCAGCCACAAAACAACGGAAAAATGATACGCCTAGAAGACCTGACAGGAATAGAAGATGGCAAGAGAAGAGAGGCAGTCACCTGCCTGGACGAGCTGCTCACATCCAAAGACTCTGACGGAAGGATCTCGCCAGTGATAACCGGGTATAATTGGTATGTAACCCTGCCACCTTCAAATAGCATAGTGACTTTCTCCAACATCCATGAAACTGATGCGAACCGCAAAGACATGACTGAGGACCTCCTTCGTCTAGGATACAACCCTGAAAGAATCAGTGCAGGCATCAGACAAAAAGGAGGCGCATTCTTGCACGAACCAGACTTTCGAATAAGAGGAGATGATGGACAAGTATTGCCCGGTCTAAGAGTGAAAGATGCGCGCAAAAAAGAATACCTGGATTTAAACACGTTCAAAAACTCCCTCACCCAGCATCCCGATTTCCAGAATGCAAACTATCTCATCGCAGAAGACCAAGGTTGGGAGATCGACATTCCATTCAGCTCAAAAGAAGAGCTACTCAGACTTGCAGACTTATTCTTACGAAAAGCAGGAATGTATCTGTACGACAATAAGGGCGAGGTGGTGGAAGAAACCGAGGAAGAGCGTACTAAACGCGCGCCCTGGGCAGACGCATACGAAATGCCTGTCTTGTTGATTGGCCAAGCAGCAGTACAATATGCAAAAGAGCTACCTCAATTCACCCAAGCAACCAAAATCTGCCTGGTTGAAAACCACAATGAAATCAGTTTCATCATAAATTCGCAGTTGGACCTTTTACGCAGCCTTCAACAATACAAACTGCTGTTGACGCTGGGATTCACAGAAGAACTGTGCCTTGCAAACACGCCGTTCATCAAAGATTATGTCGACAAGAAAAGGGATTTTTGTTAGCAGAATGAATTTTACGGAAACTTTCCGAAGTCTACTGACAGAAAATCATGATTTTCCGATAAGTATAAATAAGATAGATACCTATTATCATCTGGTATGGGACTCGATATCATTGTTGGAATAGACCCGCGAGGCGTAAGAACGCTGCATCAGGTAGATGAAATCCTGAGAAAGATAACCGCTTACGAAACAAAACGCAAATGCCGAGCAGGAGTTGTCATGAAGCAGAACCGCCAGTTCGGCGCAAGCTACCACGTGGTCTCTGAGGAAGAGTCACGCATCGAACACCCCACCCCTTGCGAATTCTATGTACAATTCTGGCCGCGAAGCTACTTCGAGGAATTGGGGGAGAGGCTTGCAGGGCAGCAGGTCGGGACCAATCCGCAATAGAGCGGTTTCCTTGATATCTACCAAAACCCTTAAAAAGCCTGACAGCTTTGAGACCTGCATGGCCAAGACAACGACAAAGAAGCCTGCTGATATACAGGCAATCACTAAAGAGATGCCTATCGGCAAGATAGTGACGGAGCATCCTGAGACAATAGACGTGTTCATGAAACATGGACTGCACTGCATCGGCTGTGCTGCTGCGCACTTTGAAAACTTGGAACAGGGATGCGAAGCTCACGGCATCGATGTCGCGAAGATAGTGAAGGACCTGAATGCAGCAGTGAAGGCCAAGAAGTAAATATTTTCACAATTATCGCAGCACTGCATCAAATTTGCAGTGGCACACAAGCTCGTCAAAGCCGGCAGCACCACGCCAGGCTCGGCGAGCGCACATTTTGCTGAAGGCGCTGTCCCCCCGTAGTGTTTCAAATCCCGGGGATTTGTAACATGTTACGAATGCCGCAGCATTCGAAACAGGGGCAACCCCCGACGACGCGCGCGTTGTTGGTGTGATATCGCCTCGCAAAATGGCGGTGGTGCTGCCTGATAATATCCTGGCACTGCTGCTTTAGCAAAAAAGAGGAATCATGGCAGACCCGACATATCTTAAAGTCACACTGAAGCTCATGGCACTGTACGCAGGGCTGATGGGCGTATTCACACTGATGTTCCAGGACACTGGAGCGGTCGTGTTCCAATACTCTATCAAGGACCCTGTGACAACGCGATACTGGGGTGGCGTGCTGTTCGCCATGGCGATATTCTACCTGTTCCTATCTTCTGACCCTGTCAAGTACAGGATATTCATCTGGGTAGGGATCGTAGACCTGGGCATAGCGATGCTACTTACGATAATACACCTTTCAACAGGCTCAGTAAGCTGGGTGCAAGGCTTCGTGGGAGTGGTGCTGAACCCGATATTCATCATGATAATACTTTATGGGCTCGCGAAGAAACCAGAAGGTGAGATCATACTGGTCGCAGGAGGGGCGCACAAAGAAGCCAGCCCTGAGCAGACACTGCCTGATCACCTGACAGGCACACACCCACTGTACAGGAAGTAAATGCCTTTCTGTATTTTTGCTACTCATTCTCAGGAAACACGCAGAAAAAGAAAAAATGCAGCTATACAGCCTATTGACACGATACTTACAAACAGTGATGAACACTTACTGCCAAATGGTGTCTCAATGCATCATATATTTCGCTAAAATAGCGATGGAATATCGTATCTTTTAGGATAGGAATACTTAAATACTAGTTTTGAAAACAGCACTATAGCTTGTGGATATGGTCGTTATTGGGTACAACATCTTGTGTTTTTGACCAAAATGCCATTTTCTCACAAAAGCCCTTGTCTTTCATCAATTTACAACGAAAAAATTTTGCTTATCACAGTAACCAGCGAGACACAATGAAATGCCCATTTTGCGGAAAACTTGACTCAAAAGTCGTTGACAAGCGAGACACAGACAACCAATTAGCAACGAGGCGAAGACGCGAGTGCCTCGCATGCGGAAAACGCTACACAACATACGAAAGGCTTGAGACGACCGCGATAACAGTGGTGAAAAAGGACGGCGTACGCCAACAATTCGACCGCAGCAAGATCATAAGCGGCGTTGTCAGGGCATGCGAGAAGAGGCCTGTCAAACGGGAAGACATAGAAAAGCTCGCAGATGAAGTCGAAGCAGAGCTCAAGACAGCTGAAGAGGCTGAGGTCGAGAGCAAGAAAGTCGGCGAGCTCGTGATAAAGAAGCTCAAGAAGCTCGACAAGGTCGCATACATCAGGTTCGCATCAGTATACAAGCAATTCACAGACATAGAAGATTTTGAGAAAGAGCTGCAGAAGCTGCAGAAAAAGTAGAAGTAAAAGAAGACCACCCCGCAGAGCCCTAATTCTGCGGAATGTTAAAAGAAGTGACTGAAAAGAGAGGCTGCTTAATATGGAAGAATTGACTAAAGTAAAGAGGGTGCAGAAAAGAGACGGACAGCTAGTCCTTTTCGATGAAAGCAGGATAACAGACTGCATATTCAAGGCTATGAAGGCAGTAGGCCAAGACGACTACAACAAGGCCAAGAACCTCTCAGCAAAGGTCTTCTCGATACTCGAGATATTCTTCAAGGGCGGAGTCATACCCACAGTAGAGATGGTACAGGACCTCATAGAGAAGGTCCTGATAGAATCATCCGAAGTCGAGATAGCCAAGGCATACATATTATACAGGGACCAAAGAAGAAGGCTACGCGAGGAAGGCCAGGCCATGATGGACGTCACAAAGACCATGGACGGCTACCTCATGCAGTCAGACTGGCGCGTCGCAGAGAACGCCAACATGAACTACTCGCTTTCCGGACTTCTGATGCACGCCGCCACTTCTGTGTTTGCGCATTACACGCTGAGCAACGTCTACCCGAAAGAGATCGGAGATGCGCACAGGAACGGAGACCTGCACATCCACGACCTGGGGATGGGAATCGCGGGCTATTGCGCAGGATGGTCGTTACGACAACTCCTGACTGAAGGATTCAACGGCGTGCCAGGAAAGATCGACTCGAAGCCAGCAAAGCACCTAGACTCTGCGCTGTGGCAGATAATCAACTTCATAGGAACACTGCAGAACGAATGGGCCGGAGCGCAGGCATTCTCATCATTCGACACCTACCTCGCGCCGCTAGCGAAAGCAGACAACCTCTCCCACCTGAAAGTCAAGCAGGCAATACAAGGCTTCATCTTCAACATGAACGTCCCGACAAGATGGGGCGGACAGACACCGTTTTCGAACCTGACATTCGACTGGGTAGTGCCGGAAGACATGAAGAACAAGAAAGCAGTAGTCGGCGGCAAAGAGATGCCATTCACATACGGAGACTGCCAGCCAGAGATGGACATGATAAACAAGGCATTCATGGAAGTCGTGATGGAGGGAGATGCCAAGGGAAGGATATTCACATTCCCCATCCCCACCTACAACGTCACAAAGGACTTCAACTGGGACTCTGAGAACGCAAACATACTCTTCGAGATGACTGCTAAGTACGGCATCCCATACTTCCAGAACTTCATCAACTCGGAATTGAATCCCAGCGACGTAAGGAGCATGTGCTGCAGGCTCCAGATGGACATGCGCGAACTGCGACAGAAAGGCGGCGGGCTGTTCGGAGCAGTAGAGATGACCGGAAGCGTCGGGGTAGTGACGATAAACCTGCCTCGCATCGGCTACCTGTCCAAGACCAAAGAAGAGTTCTTCGAAAGGCTCTCTAAGCTGATGGACCTATCGAAGACATCGCTTGAGGTAAAACGTAAGCTGGTGCAGAGGAACATGGACAACGGCCTCATGCCCTTCACGAAAAGATATCTTGGCACTTTACAGAACCACTTCAACACCATAGGCGTCAACGGCATGAACGAGGCGCTGATGAACTTCATGGGCAAGGATGTGACAATAGCCACCAAGAAAGGCATACTCTTCACAGAGGAAGTCCTCGATTTCATGCGCGAAAGGATGAAGAAGTACCAGGAAGAGACAGGCAACATATATAATTTAGAGGCGACGCCAGCAGAAGGCACTGCGTACAGGTTCGCAAAGATAGACAAAGAGAAGTATCCAGACATAATCACCGCAGGGAAAGAAGCTCCGTATTACACCAACTCGACACAGCTGCCTGTGAACTTCACGACCGATATCTTCGAGGCTTTAGAACTGCAGGACGGCCTGCAGATCAAGTATACCGGCGGGACTGTCTTGCACGGCTTCTTAGGCGAGAGGATATCAGACCCTGAGACCTGCAAGAAGCTAGTGAAGCGGATTGCGTATAACTTCCGTCTTCCTTACTTCACCATCACGCCCACATTCAGCGTGTGCCCGAAACACGGATACATACCAGGAAAGCACGAGACCTGCCCGTACGAAGACGGCGAAGCGTGCAAAGAGACAGAACCAAGGTTGACAGCGAGATAAAAGAGAGGTGACTATACAATGGCAAAGTGCGGAATGAAGTGTGAAATATTTTCACGCGTGGTAGGATACCACAGGCCAGTCCAGAACTGGAACAAGGGAAAGAAAGAAGAGTTCAAGGAACGCGTCGAATTCGACGAGAAGGTATCGCTAGGAAGCAACTTCGCGACACGAGGCTACCCGAAGACAGAGATGGAGCTCAAGAACAAGTTCACGTTCTGAGGAAAATATTTTTTATTATTTGTAATGCTATCCAAGCAGCAGCGTGGCCGTCGTTGCCTGATTAGCCCGCTATTGCAACAATTTTAGTCACTAAAATAATTGGATTTCATCAGTTTGGCTTCGCAAAAAAGAATCAAGCGGGCGTGGCAACGATGGGAGCTTTTGCGACCTGGGGGAGCAAAAGCGAAATAGGCCACGCTGCTGCGACAAAAGAGATGATAACATGAAGTACAAGCTCTTCACTACACCTATGTGCCCGAAATGCCCTGCGATGAAAGAGCACATGATGGGGCAGACAAAAGTCACTGGAGAAATCGTCAACTGCCACACGCCAGAAGGATTCGCTGAAGCACGCAAGCTGATGATAAGCTCAGTGCCGATGGTATTGTTCTTTGACGACGACGGGAAAGAAAGCAGAAGGTGCGGGACGAAGGAAGAGGTTGAAGAAGTTCTAAGGAACCTGGACGTCTGACACGACGTATCAGCGCCATAAACCGCTTTCTAGGCCCTGACGACAGAAAGATTTATAAATAAGCCAAAGTTATATATATGTATAACTTTGGTTGATTATAAAAATGATACCGCTGATACTTAGGATAAAGAAGGAAGCGCACAAGGGCGTAGCGCAGGCGCAGGACCTGATAGTCCAAGAGCTGTACTCGGTGTTCAGCAATGCCGTGCTGCATGGCGGCACTGCTATATGGCGGTGCTACAAGGGGAACAGGTTCTCCGAGGACATCGACATCTACATCCCGAGGGACGTGGAGAGGATAGACCTGCTCTTCTCGAACCTGGAGAAGAAGGGATTCAGCATAGAGAAAAAGAAGATAGCCGAGCACAGCCTTTACTCCAACCTCACATTCAACAGGACACAGGTCAGGCTGGAGGCCCTATTCAAGAAGGCACACGGCACACTGAAGGAATACGAGACAGTCGAGGGCAACCTCATCACGGTCTACACCCTCACGCCGGAAGAGCTGATATGCGAAAAGGCAGGAGCATACCTCCACAGGCTAAAGATAAGGGACCTCTATGACATATTCTTCCTTATGAGGCACGTCCAGCACAAGGACAGGATAAAGGAAGAAATCATCAAGCTGGTCAAGTGGTTCAAGCCGCCGGTTGACGAGAAGGAGCTGAAGGTGCTCATCCTGGAAGGGCTTGTCCCGACAAGCGAGAAGATGCATGAATACCTGAAAAACACAATATGGGAAAAGAAAAGCACCTGAAAAGGATAATGGAACTCTTGCAGAAGAGCCCCGTAGTCAGCTACGCATCCATCCAGAGGCACGTAGGAAAGGGAGAATACCCGAAACAGATAGTCCACAGCCTCCTCGCAAAAGGTAAGATAAGAAAGCTCGCCAAAGGATTCTACACCATCCACGACAACCCCCAGCTGAGCGTATTCTGCTTCAAGCCAGCCTACTTCGGCCTCCAGGACGCACTGAGCGCGCACAACCTCTGGGAGCAGGAGACAATACCCATCATAATAACAGCGCAGAAAGCCAGGGCAGGAATAAGGAAGATCCTGGGAACGAACGTCCTCATCAGGAGGATAGATAAGAGACGCCTGTTCGGCTTCGACCATATCCAGCAAGGAGATTCCTATGTGCCCTACTCAGACATCGAAAAGACGCTGATAGACATGGTCTACTTCAAGGAAAGGCTGGACGACGAGACAATCAGAAACATGCGCGCCAGGATAGACAGGAAAAAGCTCGACATGTACCTGAAGAGCTACGACACGATGACAAGGAAGAAAGTCATGAACATCCTTTAATCATTTATACTTGCCTTTCAATACGTCCTGTATCACCTGATTCTTTATGCTTTCTGGTTCTGTCCTGACGTTGACTGCGAAGCTGAGCAATGTTATCGGGTTTATGTTCTGGGCGTTGCTGAAGATGTTCAAAGCGTCCCTAAGAGGGATTATCAACGTCACATCCGGACTGCCATGCTGGCCATCCTCAAGGCTTGTTATCTTTCCATTATCCGGGTCGACATCCACCTTCAACTCCAGAGTCCTCGAATTCTCCTTGTCCTCTACCCTCAGGTTCGCCTCGGGGAAATCCTTCATCACCTTGGTGAAGAACGCGTTGTTATTGATGAAGTAGACCACCATCTCCTCATCTATCCCGTATTCCTCGCCAGCATCTGTCTTGACGATGCTGTCCTCTATCTCATCCACAACATCAGGCTCCTCATCCCTTATCTCCTCTTTCCTCTGCTCAATCACAGCAGGAGTGGGGATAGCATATTCCTTGGCGCAGTGCGCGCTTGAAAGGACCTTGCCTGTCATCGCAGACATGCCAGGCATAGTAGCATTATCCAGGCAGACCACTACCGCAGAATAGGTCAGGTAGTTGCAATAGAACATCTTCGTCCTTGCGACAAGGTCGTAACCATCCGCACTGAACCTGTAATCGATGTAATACTCATCATCTTTCTCTGAATAGCCGAGAAGATCATCCTCGTCCTTCTCACTGACTGCCTTCTTGATCCACTGCGCCAGGTCATCAGGAAGGGCATTGTACTCATTGACAACCACAGAACAGACACCTGCGCTCACGCCCAAGACACGCTCAGGGCTGGTGTCAGACATCTCTGCCCAGTCCGGCTGCTGGACGCTGAAATCATCCTTCTTGAAACTCTTGTACTTGATGTCCTGCAGGGCAGGAGCAGCTTCAGCAGGCGCTACCGGCGCTGGCTGCAAAGACTTCGAACCATCATCCTCGCACTTGACAGAGCCAAAGACAGTATCATATACATCCCTGGAATCAGCCTCTGCCTGTTCTATGCAGAAGACCAGCACGAAATATCCATAGCCGTTGCAGTCATACGCCCGCGCATCATTGATAAGAGTGATGTTCTGGTACTTGGTAGAGTACTCAAGGCGACGCGCATCATCATCCTCAGAGATGACCCTGCTGCCATCAGCCTTCTTCACAGCATCCACCATCGCGCCGTACCACTGGTCGGCTGTAAGCCTCTCCTGGTTTATGGCGACACTGCAATAACCTCTCGAGACGCTGACCTCGACATCCTCACTTGTATTGGCTGCCTCAGGCCAGTAAGGATACTTAGCAGAGAAGCCATTGCTCTCATAGGTCGAGTATGTGAATGACTCAGACATCGCAGTGTCAAGCTGCTGCTGGAAACGCTCCTGAGGAGAACAGGCAGTCAGAATGAAGAGAATAGGCAGAATCAACAGAAGATCCCTTGCGACCATGAATGTTGTTATCTTTTCAGTCATAATGAAACAAAGAGAGAACTGATTTAAAAAATTATGCCTCTGTCACCGCCTTCATCATCGGCGACGCAAGGTTGTTCATCGTTATCGTAGCTGTCTTCTCCTCGTTCAAGGCGGAGATTATCATGAAGACAAGCAGAGAGTTCCCTTGGACCACAACCTTCAGGGTCACATCATTTATGTTCTCCAACAGCCTCTTGGAGATGCCATACTCTTTCAGAAGGTCTGAAGCCCTCAATACTTCAACACCAACGACATCCCCTTCCTTGCTGAACTCTATGTGAAACTCACCGACAACAACGTTGGTGTATACGCTCGCCTTCTTATTGTAGACATAGAGAAGGTCGTTCTTCTTGTCGTAACTGAACTCAAGGTTTTGTATCATCTTCTCTTTCCTGTTCCTCGTAATATTTGAGCGCTTCATCTTGTATCCTTGTACGTATTTTAATGACGGTCATAAGATATAAAGATTGTGGTTTTAAGCTTGCAGGAATCTTGAAAATCCTGTTCTTGCCGAGCCTGAAATAGAGGTCATAAACATAGTCATACTCGGGATTTTTTGACTCTGACACGCCGACAAAAACCAAGTTATCTGGCTTCAAGACGTTCTTTATGACCTCATTGCGATCTATCTTCTGCCTGTCAAGCTTCAAGGTGAAATGAGGCTCATTATACTCAATATCCTTCCGTTCATACTGCCTAAGAAGAGATTTTACCTTCTCAGCATCCTCTCTGCGAATCCTCGTCTGCATACTATTTAAGGTGTTTTTGCGCTTAATAAATTTTTGCCAAAAAAATCCGGAAGGTTTTCGGAAATTCTGGAGGATTTTCCGACGAGTTTTTAAACAATCCGAAAAGATTTTATACCCCTCAACAATCTGGAGCACTATGATCATCGCCGGCATTGAACGCACCAGTCTGGTTGACTGGCCTGAGAAGATATGTTCTACTGTATTCATAGCTGGATGCAACTTCAGATGCCCGTTCTGCCATAATCCCGAGCTCGTTCTGCCTGAGGAAGTGGAGAAGCTGGAGCCCATGACTGAGACAGAACTGCTGACTGCATTGGTTGAGCGTAAGAGATACATAGATGGAGTCTGCATAACAGGCGGAGAGCCTTTATTGAGCCCCGACCTCATTCCTCTCTTGCGCAAGATAAAGGCAAAAGGGTTCGAGATAAAGCTGGACACAAACGGCTCTATACCCACCATACTCAAGAAGATAATAGATGAGAAGCTTGTGGAGTATGTCGCGATGGACATAAAAGGCCCAAAAGAGCGGTATCCAGAGCTGACAAACAGCAAAATCAACCCAAACCTGGTAGAGGAAAGCGTAAAAATTTTAAGGACAAGCAATATAAGCCATGAATTCAGGACAACAGTGGTAAGGAGCCTGCTGAAGCCAGAAGACATAGAAGAGATCGGAAGATGGCTGGATGGCAGCAAGGCATACTACATACAGCAGTTCGACAACAGCCAGAAGATGATAGATGGCACGTACTGCAATGTAAGGCCATACACTCCAGAAGAGCTCAAGGAGATGCTGGAGAGCGTGAAAGATAATTTCCAAAAAGTGGGTGTAAGAGGAATATGAGATACTCAATAGGACAGGACCTGATGTTCATCATCCTGGCACTGATATCCTCCCTAGCGCTGCTCAGCGAGCACCTTCTCACCGCAACAGTATTCTTCGCACTGTCTATACTATTCATCATATTCGAGCACCAAGCATACGACTACGTGAATAAGCCATGAAAAAGCAAGCCACATTCGACGAGATATTCATACAGTATTATCAAGGCATAATGCTGTTCGGCGTCGTAATGGTAGCAATAGCCGTGTGGCTTTATGAGTATTATTATACTACGACAGGAGATGACCTGATAGGCATCATAACCGCATGCGCACTGTTCTTCGGGACACTGCTTCTAGGACAAGGCATACGAGGATGGAGAGACGGCGAAGACATACGCAACAGGTTCATCAACGTAAGACGACGCGATGCAGGCGAAGTGGTAATAGAGAAGAAACGCAGAAGGATAAAATGGTAGACGTAAGGCTTTACAGGCTCGACAAGACAGTCGAGATGCCAAAGTACGCGAAGAAAGGCGATGCTGCTTTTGACTTGCGAAGCTCTGAGGATAAGCTAGTCAAGGCAGGACACAAGGAGCTTGTCAAGACCGCTCTACGGATCGCTATCCCTGAAGGATACTGCGGGCTCATATGGGACAGGAGCGGACTTGCTGCGAAGAACGGCATACACTGCCTCGCAGGGGTGTTCGACTCAGGATTCAGAGGGGAGATCATAGTAGTATTGCACAACCTCGGAAAGGAAGATTTTCTCATCGAGAAGAGCATGAGGATAGCACAGATGCTGATACAGCCTGTAGAGACAGCGAGGCTGGTCGAAGTAGATGAGCTTGAAGAGAACACAGAGAGAGGACAGGGAGGACTAGGGCATACAGGGCTGAAATAAAAAAGAAGATAAAATCATTTACCTGGGTAACATATTGCAGGCTGGCCACCAGGCAGACCGTGTATCTGCACACCGGTAAGCAAGGGATTTTTCTCTAACACACCGACAACCTTGGCTTCTAGACCGTGCTCGGCTATCTTTCTTATCGCCGCTTCCGGATCCTTGGTGGTGATAAAACCGTCATTACCCATAGGCCACTTAGCATATGCAACCTCATTAGGAGTGTTAGATATCAACTGCAATGCCCTCTCCCTATCGTCAGGCCTGAAAAGACTACCCATAGCCATGTCCACAAAAAGGCCGTGCTTAGCAAGCGGCCTCGCCAGCTTTCCGTTGAATGCACCGCCGCTCATGTGATAGAAACTCGTCGCAAGACCTGCATCCGCAAGCTCCCTGAATACAGGATAGAGGACAGTCGAAGGGGTTGCAAGATAATCAAGGAAGGATGCCCCGAGACGGCTCTTATGCCAATCCAGACCCATCCATTCTACCATCGCCTTGCGCTTGTCGGTTATCCCGTTAGAGCGAGGGTTAGGCTTTCCTGCAATCACCACGAGATATTCACCTGCCCTCGGCACAAGAGGATTCGCGAGATACTTCTCGTCTATGACACTGACTGCAGAGCCGCTGAGATTAAGTGCAGGAGCACCAGGCTTGTAGCCTACAATGCGAGCCCCCACGTACTCAGGCGTCAAACGGACAGATATCCCGAGGGACCTTTCCAGCGACATCTCCATCCCAAGGTGAACCCTTGCATAAGCCCTGGCTGACTTCCTCTCAAGGACCCCTGAAAGCACCTTCACCCTGGCACCTATCTTCACAGCATCATCGAGATTCATAGCAGCAAAGTCATGCGCTGCAGGGACAGGCTTGCCCGCACGCTCGTGGAACTCCATCTTCGTGCCGACGCCGTCTGAATTGATATAGACAGGCAGCCCTTCAGGATCGAAAACCGCCATCCTCACCTGCCTAGCTCTTCCGCGCCTTTCAGCATCGTGGACTGTGATGCTCCTGCGCCTCAGCAAAGCAGGGCTTTTCTCTACAAAGCTTATCATCGTGCCTGAAACATTCGCAGGGCAGTTGACCCTGCTACCCAGTATAGCAAGCTCGCCGTTCATTATCGCAAGACCATGTGAATCTGCTTCTTCAGCCAAAGCATCCCCTATGGAAGTCAACACTTCCCGGTCTGCATCATTTGCGTCTATGACATTAGCGAACGCGACAGGACTTGCACCCACCTCGATAGCGGCAGAGACCAGCCTGTCTACCAGTGATCTTGCATGGTCTGCAGGATCAAGCCTCAACCGGTCGCCTGCATCAGAATGAACCATGACCAATCTCCTTTCAGGCACCCTCAGGACCGCAAGGCCGTTCATGCCCTCGCGGATGACATCAACAAAGGGACAATTCTTCAGAGTAGGAGCGACAAGCTTAGCGAGCAGAGCAGAACCTTCATCATTAGCTTTAATCATATTTATGTAATCGTCAACAGCAGTCATATACCGACACCTCCAAGAACTGTGAGAGATTCGTTGAGAATTAATAAGAATTACGTTGTCATCACAACGGGACAGACATCATGTCGCGCCCATCCTGAGCAGGGTCTGAAGGAAAATGAGGGCTAACGCGAATACTGCCATCAGGATATAGACTGACTTGCTCCAATCGAATATCTTCTTCCCATCGAACATCGCGAAAGGTATCATGTTGAACAAGGCAAGCCAGGAATTTATCATGAAACCATAAAGACCGACGGTCTGCCAGAAGCCGACAGGAACAAAAACAAGCGCCAGGAACAAGACAGCCACAAGCATGTTCATGCCAGGCCCGACAGCAGAGATGATGCCATTCTGACGACTTGAGAGACGGCCTCGGATCATCACAGCACCAGGGGCAGCGAAGATGAAACCGAAGAAAGACATTATCAGGGCGAGGATGAGCATGTGGTCGAAGCTACGGAACTCAGCAAAGCAGCCATAACGCTGCGCCATGAACTTGTGCGCCAGCTCGTGGAGAAGGAAGCCGATACCTATTGTAATCAACGAGACAAACAATGCTATCAGGAAGGTGATGTCAAACTTCATGCCATTCATAGCAATGGAGAACGCAACACCAAGTATTATCCACGCCTTGGCAAGGTCTATGAGCTCCTTCTGCGAGGTGCGGATGCCATGCCTGAAGTGCGGATTTACGTGATGGAGGTCGTGCATCTTAGTTGTTACCTGCGGCTTTCCTTGACTTCAGCGACTCGAGCATCTTTGCCTCGAGCAACCTTGACATATTTATATTGTTCTTCCTGCAGTATTCCTTGAAGTCTCGGAGTATATTCTCATCTATCGTGATGTTGATGCGCTTCCTGTAATAAAGCTTCGGGATCTTCTTTGTACGCTCGAATTCGAGCAGGCTTTCAAATACTTCAGGGTACTTCCTGATTATCTCTTTCGCTCGTGTAACATTATCTGACTGCATCTTTGATGCACCTCTCAATCTCCCTCACACTTGTAATGTTCTTCTTCAATAGCTTGACAATGACCTTAGAGACGATGTCCGGGTCGAATACAATCTTGTTCATCTCCATCAACAGCATGATGACTGCTGCGGCAGTGCGCTTGTTGCCATCCTCAAAGACGTGGTCAATCAATATCGCCCTGGTGAAGACCGCGGCTGAGCGGAGCCAATTCTTGCTTCTCGCACTGGTCTTTACAGCAAAGTCCAAGTTACTTTCATTGACTATCCTGCCGTTCGAAAAGTCCTTGTTTATCTCGATGATGTCTTTTCTGCTTAACATTTTTATACGTATAAATGCGTATGAATATTTAAAGGTTTCGGTTATGGCCTTGCATTAAAACCCAGAAGTACCTATTTGGCCACACGTAGCAGCGCCACGCCAGGCTTCGCTCGTGGTTGTCATTTCTGGAAACTCGACATCCCCGTATGGGGCGTCCCCCTGTCGAGTGTGTTACTTTGCTGTTAGACGCTTCGCAGAACTGGCGGTGGCGCTGCTAAACAGATAGGCCTATAATAAGCGGACGAAGCGGTTCTGCTTATCCACAAGAATGTTCATCGGCTTGATAGGCTTGTCAGTCAGCTCAAAGCCCATGATGATTATCTCCTCGCCCTTCTTTATCAGGTGAGCGGCTGCACCATTCATGCAGATGATGCCTGAATCTGGCGCGCCTTCAATGACATAAGTCTCTAATCTAGCTCCAGAGGTGTTGCTGACAACCATCACCTTCTCTCCGGGCCACAAACCAGATTTGTCCATCAGGGTCTTGTCAATCGTTATGCTGCCAATGTATGCCCGGTTGGCCTCGGTCACATTGGCCTTGTGGATCTTAGAGCGGAGGACGAAGCGCATGAAACAGTATAAAAGAGATAAGAATATAAAATTAACTGAAATAACGCAGAGCATGACAACAAGGCTAGCACAAGGCGCAGAGGCCATAATCTACACAGACTATAATACTGTGACCAAGGAAAGGTTCGAGAAGAAGTACAGGCATCCTGCGCTGGACAAGGAGCTACGCAAGTTCAGGACTCGACGCGAGTCAAAGATACTTGAGAAACTGCAAGAGATGAAGTTCCCTGCTCCGCGGCTGATAGAGATGGATGACTCCACAATGAAAGTCAACATGGATCATGTGCCTGGAGATACAGTGAAAAAGGCCATCGACCATCTTGAAGAAAAGAAAGATTCGAAAAGATATCTCGCGCTGTGCAAAGAGATAGGAGAGAAGATCGCAACGCTGCACAACGCAGGCATAGTGCATCATGACCTGACCACTTCCAACATGATACTGCACAGGGATGAGGACAAAGTGTATTTCATAGATTTCGGGCTGAGCTTTTTCTCAGAAAAAGTAGAAGACTATGCTGTCGACCTGCACCTGTTCAAGCATGCGCTGGAATCAAGGCATTACAGGATATGGGAGAAGTGCTTCAATATTGCTATGGCTGGCTACAAGAAGAAAGCGAAGAAGGGCGACGAGACAATGAAGCGCCTCGAGACAGTGGAAAAGCGCGGAAGATACAAGGGGAAGCATTAGCACTTCAAAGTAGTCATTTTGCGTTAATTTTATATATCCCCTCTTTACAAAAGAATATATGGACCAGTTGGGGGATGGAAGATCTCAAGCAATCGAGATAATAGAACCTGATTCTTCAATAGATGTAATCGTCGCTGACCTGGACTGTAGGTACAGGGAGCTAAAAGACCGCGTAGAGGAAGAAAGCCTGCTGAGACAAGCAGACTGGTGGGCAGTAGGTGAAGAAGAGAAAAAAGCAAGACGCGCAGCAATGATGCCACGACTTCCCGTAAACAGGGAAGATGATGCCTACCTGCCGCACGCAGACTCTTTCAGGCAAGATATCGTACCAGTGATAGAGCAGTCTGTAGACGGCGACACTGCAGAATTCAGACGCGTCGGCGAGACCTGCTATAAGATAATAGAGACCATGGCAGCGAGACATCCCTGCCAGGGAGCCACGATGAGATTCATGATAGAAAAAGTGCTGAACCAGTATTTCAACTTCCTCTACTCTGAGAAAGACAACGTAGTGATGGCAGTAGCAGCGATGCAGGCTCAACGCGCCAACCTCGAAGCAGAGAAAGAACAAGGGCCCGACATGACCGGGCAGGACTACCCATTCGATGACAGGACCATAAGGACATTCCTTGATATGTTCAGAGAGACGCACCTGGAAGCCAAAATAGGCGAGTTCGCAGGGCTATGCGCAGGCATAAGGAACGGCCATGTCATGGAAGATTACCTAAGAAACCTTCCAAGAATAATAGAAGCGCTCGAACAAGAGACGCCAGAAATAACAGAAAGATACATCAGGCTGGCAAAGGCACAGGAATTCCCCTCACCCCATGCAAGCTTCGACTTCAAAGACCCTGAAGCAGTGCAGGAACTCAAGCTATTCGACCAGCTCGGTCAGTATGCAGAGCAGACGATAGAGCTATTCGAAGCAGCGCTCGAGAAAGAAGTTGCGCATTCAACATTCGATGATTCTGCTGCAAAATACGTCGAAGAAGTGCTCAAGATTGCAAACTCGGGAAGAGCCAGCGACCTGCACAGGAATCTAGAAGAGGCAATACACCTGACGAGGCTAGGCCTGCCAGGCATGCACTACCTTGAGTATGCAGAAGAAGCTGATAAAAACACACGCGGAGACACTCAGAACTTCCTGAGATACGCGACAGACCTCGCGCACGTATCGAAAAGGTGCGCCGTCAGCTACATGTTACGGCTTGGGAAAGAGTTCAAGCTCCCTGCAAGACAGCTGGAAAAATACCACAACGCAGGGCTCAAGCTGGCAAGAGAGTTCGGAGAGTCAGCAGCAGACTATTTCGACACGGCGATCCGCGTCTTAAAACTGATGCCTGAAAGGTTCGACAGCTGGCTCGAAAAGCTCACCAACTTCGGAAGGGAAAGGCCGCAGCTGTTCGGAAAAGTCACGGGATACTTCTCACTCACAGCATTGCAGGCAGGCTCCCTGGACGAGATGCTGGAAACCACAGCATTCTTCGACGACGGCGTGAAGGAAAGGAACAAGAGGATGAGCGCAAGATGCATAGACATCAACCGCGACGCCAACTTCGCCAACGACCACTATTCCGCAAGAAAAGCAGGAATATCCGCGTGGAGATATGCAGAAGTCACTCTCAAATACCTCGACTACATGTCAGACCACGACACGACACACCTGCTCGTAGCAGCGGCCAACGGCGCAGATTTCGACAAAGCCGTCGCGCTGCTGCCTGCACTGCTCGATAACCAGATAATGAGTATGATGAGCGGGATGGAACCAGTCATCGACATAATCAACGCAGACATCAGCATAGCACAGAAAGAGAGGATGCTGGCAGAATACTCACTAGTATTGAGAGATGCACAAAGGAATGATGCTCCCCACCTAGACCTCGAAGGCAGATGGAGAGAGGGGCTGCGCGAGAAGCTTGTCGCAGAGACCAGCCAATACCTCGGCATGGACACCTCAGGACTCGAGATGCCTGACCTAGTACTGCTGGCAAAGACGAAACAAGCAGCACTATATCGCGAGACATCACCGTCAAGAAGGCTCCAATACCTCGTCCAGAACAAGATCAACGGAGAGCAGACACCGAAGACATTCCCTGCAGGCAAGACATACGGAGCACTCAGAACCGAAACAAAGGCATTCTCAAGATTCGACGGCCTCGAGCTAAGGATGCAGAAAGGAGAGCTCCAAGACATAGCAGACGGAGACAGGCTGAAATCACACTCATTCTATCCCCACGGACAGAACAAGACAGTCGCGCTGAACTACGTGCTGCACGAAAGCGTAGGGCTGCTGCAGCTGATACCTACTGCGGACGGAGAGGAGTCTGCGCCCATAGGAGTAGCAGTATGCCTCGACACAGAAGACAGCGACGGAGAAAGATACATAGTCGTCGACCACACAGAGCTTCCACCAATCATACGCGACTTCGAGACAAGAGAATGGGCAGAGATGGTCTACCAAGGCGTCATGCGGCTCGCTGAAGATATCGGAGCAAAGAAAGTGCTGTACAACACAGACGCGCAGAGGAGTATGGGTGATCCTGAAGAAGACTTCATGAACTACATCCAGGCACAGCACCCCGCAGAGCGGACAGAAGTCCGGCTGAAGCTCAGGGACGCAGAGTCACCGACACTGATCAGGTTCGCACAGCCACACATGGAAGAGCTGCAGAGAGCGCAAGCAGAAGAAGCCCAGGATGATGACGACGGATTCGGCATGTTCAGGCAAGACGAACGGGTCAGAGAACTCAAGAAGTCGTTAAGCTCAAAGCTCGGCATCATAACAAGGTCGTGGAGCAGGCTCGATGCTGATTTCTTCGGACAGAACGACCTGCCAGGAAACATAGGAGGGATGACTACAGGAATAGTGTATTCTCTAGATAGATGCCTGCCCGATAAGTGAGAAGCGCGGCGATAGACCTCTCCAGATATCCTTAACATTAGCTCGCCAGCATACAATCCAATCATAATAATAGTAACATTTATAAACAAGTACATATTTATACGTATATATGAATAAAGAAATATGTAAGACTGTGATTGAGCGCAGGGCATCGTTCGTGCCTTCACTATTCACGGCCAGGCAGGCAGAAATACTCGAAAGATACCTTGCTGGAAGAAAGCTGAGCCGCACAGAACAGACATATCTCTATTCAGCAATCAAGAAGAAAGTGGATGCGCTGGGCGCGCTGAATGAAGAGTCCTACGAAAGAGGGGACGGGATAATAAGAGAACGTGCGCTAAAAACAAGGGAGATGCTCAACAGGCTGCACAAGGACAAGGCATTCATCTCAGGCACGTTCCTGTACTCAAAGCAGTACAACGACATAGACATCTACATAATATCAAACAAGAGAAAACAGTACCACAAGGGCAAGGAGCACCACATATTCATAACTGAAAGCGACCTGAGAAAACCCATATTCTTATCTGCTGCAAAATGCTCTGTGGCCAATTTCAGGATTGAAGAAAAAACGCCAATCATCAAAAGGCCGAGCTTCAACGACCTTATCGTGACGTACGAGATGGCAATAAACGAGATACTCGAAGACTCAGACCAGAAGACCCTGCGGGACATCATCTTTGAATACCGCCTACAGACGAGAAGAGAAGTCATCGACTCATACACTCTCGACAGAATGACCAAAGAAATGATAAGCCGCAAAAAGGAAGAGAAGATAAAAGAGGTCAACAGGATGGTCAAAGAGATACTGCTGCACGCATACTCAAGCAGGTACACATACCTGGAACTGATAAAGTTCCTCAGCAGGCTGCGAAAAGATATCGAAAGCCTCACGACGAACGACAACCTTATAATATACCGAGACATGCTGACAGAGGTCAAAGATGAATGCAGAAGAGCTGAAAGCAGAACTTAGGAAAATATTCGGCAGCCAGGTCGAGTTCAACAAGGAATTCGACAAGCATGCTGATGAAATAAAGAACATAGATAGCACGCTGATCGAATGGTGCACCCTCGTCAAAGAAGGGAAGATAAGGGCATTGAGGCCGCCTAAGCTCCTGGAGAACATCGTCTTCATCAACAAGATAGGATCATCAAGCAGGTGCATCGTGATAAAAATAACGAACGGCGAGTTCAAGGAAGTACACCTGGCAGACCACGCATACTACGACAAGCTCAGGAAAATCATAGGGCTGAAGAAGGACAGCAAGAAGTACTGATCAGATACTTTTTTAAACCTGCAAAACATATCATTTCTCATGAACAAAATGAATGGAGTTGGTTGTGTTCATTGTCCGCGACAGTAAGCGGCTTTCTATTAGATTTAACTCCATCCTTTGGCGCCAGAAATTCCATTGGTAGCGCAAGCTGCCGTCGACAACCAAAATAAGTTCTTGAAGAACACCAATCGGAAAAATACGCTGCAAGCGGCTTTTTCCGACGAGAAGATGACTGAAAATCAAATTTAGCTTTAGCTATGCCCGCAGTGGTGTAACGGCACAGCTGGTTACGCCCAGCTGGCATGCAAAGTGCGGCATTCGCAACTTCGTTGCTCAGCCACACAAAACGCCCGCAGTAGTGTAACGGTAGCATAAGAGACTGTGGATCTTTACGAGCGGGTTCGACTCCCGCCTGCGGGCCTCAATTATTTAGAACATGAACATGGAGGAAAACAAGATGAGCAGCGCATATAAGATAGAAGAAAAAGAAGGAGTTGGTTGCCTTCATCGTGAGGCCATACTCTGAAGAGATACTGGCAGGAACAATAGATGCGTACATAGACTCTTTCGCAGGGCCGCCATGGTTCGAGAGATGGGAGCCGTCGCAAGTAGAGAAGATAATAAGACAGGCAACTGAGAAAGAAGGTTTCATAGGCAGAGCAGTCCTGAGCGGAGAATACGTCATCGGCGCCAGCATGGGATACAAAGTTCCCAGAGATGACACAGAAACCGTGAAGTTTTCCAGAATCTACCCTCTGCTGGATGAGATAGGCTGGCAGGACGCATTCTACGGGGCAGAGACATTCATAAGACAAGAATCCCAGAAGAAAGGCATAGGCACGTACCTGCTTAAAGCATTCACAGATGAAGAAGCATGCAGAAGAGTCGTCTTCAGGACGATAAACCCAAACCAAATAAGAGCCAGAGCAAAAGCCTGGAACTGCAAGGCCATCGAGCTATTCTATGACCCTGAAAAGACAGATAGGCTTTGGTATGGAGTGATCAAGAATGGCGAACTGCAATGAAAGACCGTACATACTGCCAGAGAACATCTGCACAATATCCTCCGGCAGGCCTGGAAAAAAGGTCTGCATACTCGGGGGGGTGCACGGCAACGAGACCGCAGGCATAGGCGCGGTCAAGGAGCTGTCCAGCGAGCTTAAGATAGACGCTGGCGAAGTGCTGCTCGTGACATGCAACGACCGAGCAATACTCAAGAAGAAGAGATTCATCGACGAAAACCTAAACAGGTGCTTCAAGCGGCGCAAGCGGACAGGCTCATATGAGGAAGGCATCGCAGAAGAGCTCAAGAGGATAATACAGGACCAAGACATCTGCATAGACATACACAACTCAAACACACCGAGATCAGAGCCGTTCGTTATATGCGAAAGGAATGCAGAATCATTCTTGGCGAGCATACCCGTCCGTAAAGTGGTATCTGGCTTCGATGACATCGAGCCCGGAGGGACGGATTACTACATGAACCAACAAGGAAAGATAGGGATATGCATCGAGTGCGGCTATGCAGAGGATGAAAGCTCTGTCAGCTTCGCAAAAGAG
>JAGVOD010000012.1 GCA_020052935.1 archaeon
AACGGCAGCGAGGTAAACCACAATTACACGCAAGTCGGCGAATACACTGTCGAGCTCACAGCCACAGACAGCAAGGGCAACAAGGCGACAGACACCCAGACGATAAACATAAACCGCCTGTATGACGTACAGATAATAGTCAAGGAGCTGCAGACAAGGAGACTGCTGGCGGACGTGCCTGTGGAGATAGACGACGAGCGCAAATACACCGATGCCGACGGAGAAGTCAACTTCACTGTCTATGAAGGCAAGAGGCGCATATACGTCGCGAAGGACGGCTACGAATGGGTCAAGCAGGTAAGGAACATAACAGAGGACATCACGATAACCATCGAGCTCAACAACACAGCCATCACCAACTACACACCCCCTGACAACACGACAGAGGAGACGATCGCGCAGGAAGAGGACGCCAAGACTCGGGCAGAGAATCTCCTCGCAGAGCTGACGACAGCATCAGAGACATTGGAAAGCGACGACGAGGCGACAAAATCAGTCATAACTGCGCTGAAGATAGAAGAGAACCTGCAGCAGGCGATAAAAGAGCTCAGGCAGACCATACGGGACCTCGGAAACATAGACACCTCTTCTAAACTGACCAGCGAAGAACGCCAAGAAAGGATAAGCAACATAACACAGAGACTCGACAGCTTCAAGAGCATGATAACATCAGCTGCGGTCGAAGACACGACAGAGTTCGTCGACTACCCGAAAGCCACAGACATCGCCATGCTCTCCACAGAGTACCTGAAGTACAAAAACATCGAATACTCCAAATCAGAAAAGGATGACTATCTAGAGGCAAACGTAAAGCTGCAGGCAGAGATCACAATAACGACAAGGCTCAGCATCGTCGAGCTTACAACACTGTCAGGCACGACAACAAGGGCTGCTGTCGTGACGAACAAGATAACAAAGAAACCATCCAATACAGCAGACAAGGCAATCCTTGAGTACATACCGAAAGAGGTCGCGCAGAGCACGAGCGAGATAATTAAACTAGATGCATTCGAGACAGTCAAATCAGACCCCATACTAAAGTTTAGCCCCGACGTTGAGAGCTACTCATACTACGTCGAGAAAGACCTGACGCTCGATGACCTGCAGAAGACCAAGCATGTCATACTGGCAGAGCCTGTCGCAGCAAAGAAGACAGGTCTCGGCAGCATAACAGGACTCTCGATACTGCCTAAGATAAACATAGAGAACCCGAAACTAGCGATCGAGATAGCTGTGATAATAATCCTGCTGCTGGCCTATCTCGTGTATCACTTCGAGCTCATAGACAAGATACAGGAGCGCAGGAAAGAGAAGGAGCAATACACGCCTGACACGAGCTCCTACAGCCCAGAATCAACATTCGATAGGCTTGCGAGGAAAGCGAAGGAGATAATGAGCAGGGAAGAGGAGATGCTGTCTGGAGAACTTGCGCATATCAAGTCATTGATAGCATCAGCCCACAGCCACGCAGAGGGCAACAGCCACGACAAGGCAGAGGAGACATACGCGCACATAACGCAGGCATACAGTCTCTTGTCAAAAGACGCCAAGGAGCAGATACACCCACAGACAAGCCAGGTGTACAACAAGATACTCCTGGCCAAGACAAACAACATGCTGGAAGAGGCATTCATGCACCTCCGGGAAGGGAACCACGGCAAGGCAGCATCACATTATTCTGAGATCAAGAATATCTATACGCAACTGGAAAAAGAGCATAGAGCAGCGGTAAGCGACAAGTGCCTCAAACTGCACGAAAAGCTGTTCGAGACATCGCTTAAGTAAGCAGCTGCTCCCTGCAAACAAAAAATGAAAGAAAATGAAGGACCGAATCGTGTAGCTTTAGCTTTAGCGATAGCTCTGCTGATAATAGTCCCGCTGGCCGGCATGCTGTACCTGCAGGACTTCATAGGGTGGTTCTACCATACTGCCAGCGCCGGAAGCATAACTGCGTTGATCATACACCAGACATATTCTGCAGACGCGTGGCACGGATTCGCAGGGACAGCGATACTCGACTATTCAAATACGAGGACGAACTGGAACCAGACAGTCCAAGGCGGAAACTCGACACTACAGGACCTGGACTTCAACTGCTTCGGTAAGTCGGGATTTGACGTTTACGTAAGCACGGTGCCGAAGGAACAGCTGGACCTTAGCAGCATCACAGCAGCTACGGTGGCAGATGTAGACGCGTTCATAGGCATAGACCCATCTGAGAGGATATCTGCAACAAGCACATTCAACGATAGCTTCACGATAAACCTCGGAGGCACACTAATAACCGGGCCAGGACTTAGGACAAAGACAGCATACCCTGACAATATATTCCACCAGGTGGCGCTTAAGGATGCGGCAGGACACCTCTTCTTCGGAGCCAACACCACGACAGCAATACCGGGCTTTGACGGGGGGCTACACAACTACCAGATGATGGTGCCGGTGCCATACAACCAGTCATCAATCACATATTACTTCTTCCCAGACCCTGTGACAGACATACTCGGAGCCTGCTCTGAATGGTCATACGCGAGGACGACAGGATACGTAACAGACAGCTCAACAGGCCTGCCGATGGCAAACGTCACTGTCCAGGTCGGAGAAGCGATAGCAGATACGAACGAGACCGGCTGGTACTCACTGCTCGCCCAGGTCGGGACGAACTTCCTCATCGGCTACAAGCACGGCTATTTCGACTACGTCAACTTCACTACAGTCACGCTAAACGGAACCAACCAGCACAACTTCAGCATGATACCAACAATGAACCAGACATCCGCTATAAGGTACGGGTTCATAGAAGGAAACGTGCTGGACGGCAACACCGGCCTGCCGATAGAGAACGCCACGGTCGTGACAGGCATATTCAGCGACTACACCGACGAGAACGGCAACTACTCCCTCATCTCACCAGAAAGCAACAACACCATGGTCATAGCCATGAAGACCGGCTACAGGTCAAACATCACCTATGTCGATGTCATCGCATTCAATACGACATACTATAACATAACGATGGTCCTTATGCCTGCGCTGTTCGGCGCCAACGGAACCGTATATGGAAAGGTGATGGACGGCGAAACGAACGACTCCATAGAGAATGCTACGGTATATGTGGGGTCATGGTCAACAACGACGAACGAAACTGGCGACTATAACATCAGCATACCCTCATATGAGTTCTTTCACATAATCGCGATAAAGGAGTTCTACAACCCCTATGTAGGCAACCTTAGTGGCAACCTGACATTAACTTCTGGTGCCATGATAAACTACGACATATACATGAACCAGTCATTCCTGTACTCAGGGCTCTTCAACATAACTGCCGCCGGAGAAGGAGAATACACAGAACCGCCAGGCATAGAAGCGACGAGCAACGAGACGCAACAGCTCGCACAGCCAGGCACAGAGAACGGAACAGGACTCATAATAAGAGATGAGCAAGGAAAGATAGCCGCCTATCTCACTATAAGGCAGATAAAGACGCACCTGAAGCAGGACTCTTTCGTCGAGCAGACTATATCATTCTACAACTTCCAGGAACAGGAGATGCAGGTAGAGCTGGAAGTGGAAGGGCCTGAGATAGAGGACATATTCGAGATCGACAAGGAACTGATATCAGTCACGCCAAACAACTATGGGGATCTGGGCATCACGATAATGGGAACCAAGCAGCCGGGGCTCTACCGCGGCAACTTAAAGATAAAAGGAGGCATAAACACCACCCTGCCGGTCGAGATACGCATCTCGAAAGAGGGAAAGATACCGATAAAGACGTTGATGATGAATCTCGACGTGCTGAAGTCAGAGGTTGTGCAAGGAGACCCTGTGCAGTACAAGCTCGACCTCGTAAATCTACTTACAGACAGGAAATATGAAGTGGACCTGAAGTTCTATGTCGCGGACATAAACGGGACGAAGCTCACCAACGTCACAGAGAAGACCATAATGCTCGAGACATTCACTTCCATGGTGGGCCAGATAGGAATACCTGACGACTTCACTCCTGGAGACTACATCATCAGGGCGCAGGCAGACTACCTTGGTCTGACGTCAACAGCAGACGCGCTCTTCACAGTAAGGGAACCATTCTACGAGTATGACCTCTTAGGAATCGTCCCTGTGTGGCTGCTCGCCACGCTGCTCGGCCTGCTCGCGACTTCCTTGTTCGCAGGACAGGAAATAAAACGCAGGCAAGAAGCCAAGAAGCGTTTCCATGCAAAGCTTGAGTATGACCTGCTTCCTCAGGAAGGCCCCAGAAGCCTGTTCATCGGCAATATCGCTGAGACGAACAAGCGTGCTTACATCGACATGGATGTCCTGACTGTGCACAGCATAGTGGCGGGCTCGACGGGAGGCGGCAAGTCAATCTCTGCGCAGGACATAATTGAGGAAGCAATCATCAAGGGTACTGCGGTTGCGGTGTTCGACCCGACTGCTCAGTGGAGCGGAATGCTGCGTAAGTTGGAGGATAAGAAGTTCCTGGAGTTTTATTCT
>JAGVOD010000092.1 GCA_020052935.1 archaeon
TCTATAGCCCAGCACAAAGGTTGGCCGAAAGGGACTTTGTGCGTGTCGCAGGGCGATAATGATGCGGCGATAGACGAGTTCTATTGCTGATTTTGGAGGAAAACAAGATGGTAGAAGAGAAGCTTTTGGTGCCGATAGACCAGTACCTCAAGGCAGGTATCCACATCGGTACTAAGTTCAGGACTAAGTACATGGACAATTTCATCTACAAGTCCAGGCCTGACGGCCTCTACGTCCTCAATCTTCAGAAGATTGATGAGCGCATAGGCATAGCAGCGAAATTCCTTTCGAAGTATGAGCCGCAGGACATCATGATTGTGTGCAGGCGAGAGAACGGATGGAAGCCTGTTAAGGCGTTCGGCAAAGTGACTGGCGTCAGGGTTTTCGCAGGGCGTTACCCGCCGGGAATACTCACGAACAAGGATCTGGAGGATTTCATCGAGATAAAGGTTCTCGTAGTGGTGGATGCGTGGCCTGACCGCAACGCGATAAATGACGCTATCAAGGTCGGCGTCCCTGTCGTCGCTTTGTGTGATACCAACAACCAGACGAACAACATCGATCTTGTCATCCCGTGCAACAACAAGGGTAAGAAAGCTCTTGGCATCTTGTTCCACATCCTCGCTACGCATTACCTGAGAGAGCGCGGCACATTACCGAGAGACAAAGAACTCGATGTGCCTGTGGATGATTTCACAGAGCAATAACGCAGACTCGACGGCGAGTTTGCGGGATTAAAAATCAGGGTTGATGGTTTTTAATAATTTTTTATTATTTTTTTATCAGGACTATCCTTTGAATTCTTCTATACCTTCATTTATTATCCTGAACATCACTTCCCGGTCTTCGGCGATGCTTCGGTGTTTCTTCAGTATTGCTTTCCTTATGCCGCGGTGCCCTGGTTGCAGCTCGATGAGGCATTTGCTGCCGTACTTTAGTATGTCTCCGCCGACCATCTTTATGCCTTCTCCCGGCTCGAAGCTTGAGTAGACTTGGTTCGTCACCAGCACAGGTATGTTCTTACGACGAGTTATCTCGTTGAGATAAGAGAGTTGTATCCCTAGCTCCTTATTGACAGCATACACATCATCAGTCTTTCCTATCTCTAGACGATAAAGCATGGATATCGTATCGACGATCACTATCCCGACGTCAGAGTCCATCAGCTTGCTGAGCTTGCCGAAAGCGTTTCTTTGCTCTTCGAAGTTCATCGGCTGCAGGAATATTATCTTCTCAAGAAGTTCCTTATAGTCATTAGGTGCGATCTGTTTCAGCCTTTCTACAGAAAACCCGCCTTCGCTGTCCATGTACACGACTTTTTTCCCCAGGCGCGCAGTCTTCGCCGCAGATATCACGCAGATGTTCGTCTTTCCGCTTCCAGAAGGTCCATATAACGTGGTAACAGTGTCTGTCTCGAACCCTCCGTCCAGTAGCCTGTCGATTACAGGACTTCCCGTCTCCACCCTCGTCTGTTCCATAGGAAATACTATCCAAAGAGCTTTTATAAAGCTTTTGCCAAAGATATAAATAGCCTATTCTATCCCCTCTGGCCATGTTGGGGAGACGTTTTTATTTTTATGCAGTGGCTGGAATATTTGTCTTAGCCTTAGCCTTGCGTCTTTTTTTCGCTTTCCAGGCAGAGAATCTGGATCTTGATGCATACTTCAGCTACCGCCAGGTGGAGTCCATAAAGACGACGTTGTCTCCTTCCTATATCGATGGATTGAGCTATTCTGGCCGTATCCACATATTCCCGCCGGTCTATTACTATATCTTGGCTTTCTTTTCTTTCATCTCAGGCACTGTCCTGGCACTGAAGATCGTGCCTAACCTGCTTGCGTGCTCGCTGATTATAATAGTCTACCTGATGGTGTTCGAGCTGACTAAGAGACGTAGTATTGCGCTTTTCTCTGCGTTTGTATCTGCGTTCATACCGGTGTTCTTCGCAGACACGATCAACTCTGCATCTATCTACTCCTTCACCATCCCGCTGATATTCTACCTGATATACTGCTTCATGCGCATCAAAGAGAGGATTTTCCTTTACCAGTTCTTGGCTCTCTCGTTGGTGCTTTCTCTGGCCAGCACGATATCCTTCCTTTTCATCTTTGCGCTGATAATCTATCTCCTGCTCGTGAAGCTTGAGTTCGCGCAGCAGAACCGGGCCGAGCTCGAGTCGATACTTTTCGTGACTTTCCTTACCCTCTGGGTCAATATACTGATGTACAAGAAGGCGTTCCTGTTCCATTCCCGTGCATTGATCTGGCAGAACCTGCCTCCGCAGATAATCGCTTCGTATTTCCGGGAGGTCAATATGCTCGAGAGCATAACCAACGTAGGGCTTATTCCGATCTTTTTCGGCATCTACGCAATCTACCGTTACATGTTCAAGGAGCGTGACAAGCGCACCTACCTGCTGATGGCTTTTGCCCTCTCAGTCTCTTTGCTGCTATGGTTCAGGCTGATAACCCTTGATGTTGGTCTGATGTTCCTAGGCACGCTGCTTGTCCCTCTTCTCGGCCAGGCATTGGGCCTCCTCTTCAGCTATATTGAGAAGACGCGCATCTCTTCCCATGCGTGGGCATTCTGGCTTGTCCTGGTGCTGCTTTTTGTATTCTCGTCTGTCTTCACCTCTCTTTCTGCTGCTTCAGAAGCGATCAAGGGCTCTGTCAGCAGCGAGGAGATGTCTGCGCTTTTGTGGCTGAGGGAATCGGCTCCGGAGGGTTCTGTGGTCTTGTCGACGATAAGCGAGGGCGAGCTCATCTCTGCTGTGGCGCAGAGGAAGAATGTCGCAGATACGGATTTCATACTCATCCGCTCGTCTGACATCGTGTTTGATGAGGTGCGGCAGATGTACACATCATTCCTGAAGACTGATGCTGTTGAGCTGATGAATAAGTATGATGTGGATTATGTTTATTTCTCGCCGCGTGCGCGCGAGGAGTTCAACATATCCGAGCTGCAGTATGCAGATAAGGACTGCTTCGAGCTTGTCTATGACAAGGAAGTGAAGATTTATCGTTCATTGTGTGAGGTGCGTGTCTAAGATGCCTGTGGAAGAGCTGAAGATAGACCTGAAGAGGCATAACCTGTTCCTTTTTGCAGTCATAGCTATGTTCCTGGTACTTACGCTTCCTTCCTTGATACGTTTCTATGAGAATAACAGCGCGCTTATCGGCTCTGAGTCGTATTATCATTTCAAGGCTGCCCGGGAGCTCCTCAAGCAGGATTCTTATAACCTCTTCAACCCGCCGTTGGATGTCGAGGACAACTCATACTCTCCCAGGGATTATGCCTTCAACCCTTACCATTACCTCTTGGTGTATGCTTCCAGTTTCGTCTCTCTTGTGACTGCGTCGAGGGTTGTGCCTTTCATGCTGGGCATACTCACTGTGCTTTTGTTCAGTCTGGTGCTCAAGCATTTCATCACAGAGAAGTATAAGCGCCACCTTGTGCTGCTGATCCTGGTCATAAATCCCGCTTTCATATATGCATTCACCGTCTCAAGCCCTCACTCGGCA
>JAGVOD010000015.1 GCA_020052935.1 archaeon
CTGGAAAATCAGGGACGAACTCTTTATTATTAATCACAATCGTATTAAGACTTGAATCTGGCTTGAGTTTGGCCAGGCCACATAGATTCGAATAAGAATCATAAGGTAGTTTAGAGTGCTCATCCAGATAAAAGAATATCATGCTCCTATTCACACCTAAAAATGTTGCGAGTTCGTTCCAGGTCTTGCCCGTCTTGTTTTTTACATCTCGCAGAAAGAGGCTTTGCTTGTTTTTGGGAAAAACAACGTAATCCATGCAAAAAAATAATCCTCAGACATATTTAAACATTTCTACATCATATCGTTAGACTTCCGGAAAGAACTTATGCGTTGCCTTTTATCGCTTCCTTCAGCTGCTCGACGAACCTATCGAAATCCTCTACCTTGACGCAAGAGCCGCAGGCATACTCATGCCCGCCGCCATAGCCATTGATGCCTTTCAACGCAACCTCAATAGCCTTCTGAAGGTTCAAGCCAGGACTGGTGCGCAGGGAGCACTTCATCTCGCCAGACTTCTCGCGAGCTACAAGGATCACCTTACCAGGATATCGGTAGAGCAATTCGTTGGACAATTCGCCAGTGAAGCTCATCTTATCCTCTTTGTAAGTGATCATTATCAGGCGGCTCTCGGAGATCTTGCCTATGGCAAACTTCAGAAGCTGCTCGTACAGCTCATTTATCCTCTCAAAACGCTTCAGTATAAACTGCGTCTGGGGCGTCTCGCCCTTGAGCAGCTCATAGGGAGATTCGACACGCGTGAATATCTTCACGCACTTCATCACTTCCTGGGTGCTGCCCTTGAGCACAAAATTCATGATCTTGATAAGCTTAGAGAAAGGCGAGTCGAACAACGCCTTTTCAGGACGGTCGATGGAAGCAGGAAGAAGGTC
The DNA here is from genome assembly GCA_020052935.1 of archaeon. Lineage (GTDB taxonomy): Archaea > Nanobdellota > Nanobdellia > Woesearchaeales > UBA11576 > JABMQF01. The sequence goes on from JAGVOD010000015.1 coordinate 891, forward strand.
AGGATACTTGGACGCGAAGTCCTTTGTAACGCTGCTGAGCTGCCAGTCCCCGATAATGCCTGCTGCAGCTATCCAAAGGTCCTGAGGGCGCTGGTCCTTCACAACATTATAGCAAAGCTCAGAGACACAGGTGCCGTCATTCTGGTTCTCCACGCGCGGATTGAAGTACTTGACACCGGGAAGCTTGAGAGGACCATGATGGTCTATCCAGATTATAGGCAGGCTGCGGAACTCCTCAACAAATTCGGGCTCGACAATAGCAAGGTCAAGGATGAATATCTTGTCAGGCGCGTACTCGCGGACGACCTTGAAGAAACGGGAGTCTACTTTTGGGTGAGACTTGACACAGACACCCTTGCCCTCACGCTTGTACCTGTAAAAAAGAAGGAACGAAGAAAGGCCATCGCTGTCATCATGGAAAAGATAGAGCGGGCGCTGACAATCATCAAGTTCTCCTAGAATATCAGAATATTGTTGTTTTGTCAGCATTTTGAAAACCTAGATAAAAAAAAAATAAAAAGGCTTAATCATTTCCACAACCTAGATATAGCCCATCTTACCTAAACAACAGGGGATATATAAAGCTTTTCATTGACCTGAGAACCCTGAAAAACGCATCGCCACGGCTTATAGAACGCGGATAAAGCGAGTCTAAAACCTTCGTTTCTTACCAGAAGTCAAGTTTATGATAGGTGGGTTTTGTGCCTGAGCTCGCCTGCTACGCAGGCTCACTGGCGCCGGCTCGCGTCGCTATGAATCTTATTGAAACGTGACCACCCCCGTATGGGGCAACCCCCGTCACGTGCTAGATACCAAACTAAAGGGCACTCGCATATTGGCGCCACCGGCACAAAACCTGATTGACAGAACTACCGTTTCTTACCAGAAGTCAATCTTCTTATCACTGGATAAAGGTCGTATGCGAGCGCTGCCAGAAGAGCTAGTATGCCTGCGAAAACAAGCCAGTGCCTGAGCCTAAGATCAGGCTTGTAGATGAACTCTGCCACGTGGCTGCCCTCGCTCACTTTGACACCCATGAAGGATGGTGAGAGGGCATATACACGAGACTCGCGACCATCAACATAGGCCTGCCAGGAAGGATGATAGCTCATCTTGAACAGCAGATAACAGGAACGGTTCGCAACAAAAGAGGCAGCATAGTAATCCAGGTTACGGTCCTCATCAACAAGCTCACCGCAAGCAGCAAAGGCAGGAGAAGCGTGCTTGAAACGCTGCTTCAGCTCATCAGCAGAGAGAGCGTTGTTATCTTCATATATGATCTGGCTAAAATCTCCGGCATCAAACTGCTCGCCATCCTCGAACTCTGAGATGAAATCCTTGTTCTCCATCAAGCCTGTGTTGAGCCAGGCCCAATTCACACCGCGGACAAAGCCAGAGGTCATCCTACCTTCATAGACCAGCGCAGTGGAAGAGTCCACAAGGTCAAAGTAGCCCGTAGTGGGGATGCTATAGAGAGTGTAGTTGCCAGCGACAAAGACCTGCGTGAAGAAAGACGATGTAGGCGGCATGCTGGAAGGCACCAAAGCATACTTCACATTGTAGAGATTGAAGAAGCTCGGGCTCGGGAACATGAAGAACTGGATATAATAGAACGCAAGATTGTCAAGAGAGCTCATCGCAGCAGTAGAGAAGGAATCATGCGATGAATAAAGCGGGAGAAGGTTCTCATAGTACGGCTCTGCGAAACCGAGTTCGGCCCGCGAGATGAACCTGCCGTCAGGCGAGTCTTTCAGGAAACGCACCAGCTTAGAGAAATCTTCCTTATCAAAACCTGAATTCGCGATAGTGCAGAGCTTCATATTCGTCAGGAAGACCTGCGCGAAGACAGGCATAGCAAGAAGCAAGATAAGGATGCAAAGCAGGATTGTACGAGAGATACGCAGCTTTCCGCGCAGAGCATTCTCGACAGACAAGAACAGGAAGTACAGGCCATAACCTATGAAGAACAGGGCGAAGAACTGGAACGCAAACATGAAACGGAACACAGGCATGAAACCCATGCCTGGGATGATGTCGAAGACAATGCCCCAGAAAGACCTGCCGAACATGATGGAAAGGAACACGACGAAACCAGATAGTGCAATGTACTGGGGGAAACCTTCACGACGCCTGAACGCAGCATAGAGACCGATGAATAACAGTATCGTCATCATGGCGAAAGGCACACGATAGAAATCGAGCGTCCTGCCTGTGAAAAGGTCGAACAGCACAAGAGGCGCACTGCCCTGGTAATACTCAGGCGTATTGACGTAGAACGCACCGCCATAGAAATCCTGGCTCGTCAGGAAAGGGACATAGAAATGCGAGACTACGACAAACATCAGCGCAAAGATGATGGCAAGGCACAGGAAACGCCACGCAAAGACCTTCAGTGAAGGCAGCTTGGCAAAAAGCAGCAGCACTGCACAGATGCAGGCAGCGTAGCCCACAACAGGATTGGTCAGAAGAAGCAAAGACAATAGCAGGACTGAGAGGAAATAGCCTCGCCTTTCAGACAACGTGATGAATACCCTCACAAGCGCTATCGGGAATAAAGACAAAGCAAGAAGATGCGTGAATATGCCATGCGTGATAAGGGAAAAGCCGATGTCACCATGCCCGACGCTGCTCGAAAGCAAAAAAGAGACCAGCGAGGCGAGAGCGGCAGGAATCTTAGCAAGACCAAGCCGCGTCATTCCATAATAAAGGCTTAACGGGAACAGGGCTACGCAAAGGACCACCAGGAGCTTCTGGATGGTGAGGATGGAAACAAGCTTGAATGTCAAGAAGTGCAGCAGCACCATGAAGAAATGAGCAAAGTACTGGTAATAATCATACGACGGAAAACCCATAGACCAGGCGCTGTTCCAGTTGCCGAAAACACCTTTTCCAGATTCCAACCTGAAAGCCAGGTCCTGCGCAGAGGCATAATGCGCAGTGCCATCACCGCCGACAAGGCACCAGCCATCGAAAAGAGGCAGCAGAAGGAGGAAATTGATTATGACCGCGGCTATGAGGATAAGCTTAGCGAGCTTGCTGTCATCAGCTTCAATGTTTCTTACTTTCTTTTTTCTCTTCATTTTTTCTAGCAGCGCCACGCCAGGCTCGGCGAGCGCATCTTTTGCCGAAGGCGCTGTCCCCCCGTAGGGGGCAACCCCCGACTACGCGCGTGTGGTTGGGGTGGTATCGCCTCGCGAATTGGCGGTGGCGCTGCCACTAAACCTCATCTTCAAGGTCCATCACTTGGGCGGTAGCTATCGCTTCCTTGACAATATTGTCAACATCTATCTTCGACTCCTCATTCTCTATCCTCGCAAGATGCGCCTTTGTCACAGGCATCTTAGGGACAGCGTTGCAGCACGATGCAGCCTCGACAGAAAGCTGATAGGTACCTATCTTCTTACCCACGTCGACAATCTCCTGCTTGTCGTTGCACAGGAGAGGCCTGAGTATGGGAATCTTGACTGCTGAAGCCGCGACAGTCATGTTCTCCAATGTCTGCGAAGCGACCTGGCCGAGATTCTCGCCAGTCAACAGGAAATCGCAATTCTCCTTCTTGGCTATCTGCTCAGAGACGCGCAGCATCATACGCCTGCACAGGACGCAACGCATCTTGTTATCGCACTTGCGCATCAGTTCTGCCTGGACAAGGACGCCATGCTTGACTATGTACAACTTGGGTATGTGGAGATGCCTGCAGATCTCTATCGTCTTCTCCCTCGGGCTGGAGAAAGCAAGAGGCTCGTTGGAGAAATGTATTCCTATCACTTCGAGGCCAAGCTGCTTCATCTTCCACGCAGCGACAGGAGAGTCGATGCCTGCAGAGATCAAAGCGAGGACGCGGGTCATCTTCGTGACACTGCCTTAGCAGGCCTCCTGAAAATGAAAAATGACGCAGCGATGCAGCCGACGATGATCACGAAGCTGATGATCCACATCAATACCTGTATGCCAAACCACTGAACGATAGCTCCTCCGAACAGGAAACTGATGAGAGGACCAACCATCGCGATGGACGCGTAGGTGCCCATCACAAAGCCCTGCCTCCCGGTCTCAGCAGCAATACCTGACATGAATGCCCAGGCAGAGACATTCCACAATGCGATGCCTGCACCGACGCAAAGAAGCATGATGAAGAAGAACACATAACTATGCATGAAAGCAAGGACGATGAAAGAGACGCCGATGACCAATGCGCCAATGATGATCAGCCAAGGCTGGCTGACCCTGTCGCAGAGCATGCCTGCCGCAAACTGGAACAGCATGAAGAACTCGAGGGCGAAGAACGCGTAACCGACGTAACGGTAAGGCAGGCCGAAAGACTCGACGATGTAGATAGGGATGAAGACAGATGTTATAGGAGAGGTCGCGTTCATGACTATACCGAGTATGCCCATGCCCCTAAGGCGCGGGTCGGAGAAGAACATCCTGACCTTGTCGAAGAAATTGAAGTCTGAGGCAGAGAACTTGTGCTTCACCACAAGAGACTCCCGCATAGAGACAAGCCACAACATGACGAGGAGGGCGAACATCGAAAGCAGGAACGGAGCCCTGACAAACATGTAGTCTGCGAGGAACCCTCCGATGACCGGAGCGATGAGCTTCCCGACATGCATTATGCTCAACGCAAAGCCAGAATACTTCCCACGGGTCTTTGACTCCAAAGAGTCCTGCAGGCCTGCGAGACCGACGATAACAACCGCAGAGTAAGCCAACGCCTCCAAGAAGCGGGCGACAATGACCAAGTACCACAGACCAGACAGGTAAAGCGCTATGGCCACTACCTGGACCATTATCCCCGCAATCATGACCTTCTTGCGGCCTATCACATCAGACAAAGAGCCGAAAGTCGCGGATGTGATGAGCATGGTGAAAGAGAACAATGCATAGAGTAGGCCGACCTGGAAATCAGAGAACCCGAGGCTCTTGACATAAGGCGCAAGGACAGGATTGAACAGGAAAACACAGAACATGAAAAATGCAGTAAGCTCTGTCGAGTGCAGATAGCCATCTACGTGATTCATCCAGCACCACCCACCTTGTAGATCTCCTCAGAGACCTTCCTTATCTTAGCCTCGTCCTTCATGTCCTTGAACAAGAGCTCGCCATAGTCATGCACTATTATCTCGCCTTCGTGATCTATGACCAGCAGGATCGGCGTGTCCATCACTACCTTGTACTTCTTCCTGATATCTGCCAAGTTGAGCTTGATGTTCTTCGCAGGCTTTGCAGACCAGCCCTTCCTGGTCTTGCACTTCTGTACTGTGAAATCACGCTGCTTACCTTCGAGAAGCTCGTACTTTCCAGCGCAGACATTGCAACTAGGAAGCTTCTTGACCTTTATCTTCTCAATAACGTGGGTGATGGAATCTATGCGGAGCATATCGGGCTCTGCGGGTTTTTTGAGGAGGATCTTCAACGCTTCTGTGACCTGGATTGAAGCTGTGATGTGGCTTGTCGAGTTGAGTATGCCGAGCTCCTCGCAAGAGCCTTGCTGAGCGACCTTCGGGAAAACACACTTGAAGCAAGGCCCGCCAGGGAGGAAGTTTATTATGACTCCTTTCTCCTGGACTGCTGCAGAGTGTATCCAAGGCAACTTGGTTTTCACGCAGAACTCGTTGATGAGAAGGCGAGTATCTATATTATCAGTGCAGTCAAGCACCAGATCAGAGCCAGAGAGAAGAGTTAAGATGTTCTCGAAATTCAGGTTAGCGTCATGCGCTGTGACCTTGACCTCGCTGTTTATCCTGCCGAGATGCGACTTCAGGCAAGATGCCTTGGGCTTAGAGACATCATCTTCTGTGTAAAGCGCCTGGCGCTGCAGATTAGACAGTTCAACAACATCGTGGTCTATAATAGTAATGTTGCCTATTCCTGCTCTGGCAAGAAGCTCTGCAGTGACAGAGCCGAGAGCGCCACAGCCAACTATCGCTATACTGCTTGACGCCAGCATCTTCTGGCCATCCCGGCCTATGAATCCAAGAACCTCTTGACGCGAATAACGGCTATCCATGCATCGCGATAAAGGCGATGGTTTTAAATGCTTTTTGGAGGGGAAAAAGGCAAAACATATTTAAAGTACCTCTGAACAACAGAAAAGTATGCATTTCAAGTTCATATATGCAGAATACGCGCATTTCAGGTTTTGAATAGCTAGTTCTCTGACTTTTTTAATACAATCATCCGATTTAATCCTTATCCAATAAATCATAAAGGTGCTAAAATGATAAACGAAGAACACGAAAATAAAGAAGAAAACCAAGAAGGCTACCGCAGTTTCAAGCGGATGAGGCACTGCAACACGCTTGACGATTACCCGCAGATAAAAGGATATGATTTCGAGCAGCCATTCGACTTCGACAGGTTCATAGCCTCGTTCGCCACGACAGGCATACAGGCCGCGGAGGTGGCGAAAGGCATCGACACGATAAACGCGATGATAGACGACCGCGCAAAGATATACCTGTCCATGACCTCCAACATAATCTCATCAGGGATGAGGGAGAACATAACGTTCCTCGTAAAGCACAAGTTCGTCGACGTAATAGTCACGGCAGCAGGAGCAATTGAGGAGGACGTGCTAAAGACCATGAGGCCTTTCGTGGCAGGGTCATTCGACGTGCCAGGAAGGATGCTGTTCGAGCAGGGCGTAGGCAGGATAGGAAACATATTCGCGCCATTCGACAGGTACATCTACCTCGAGAACTTCATGAAGCCATTCTTCGAGAAGATGTACACACTGCAGCAAGAGCGCGGAAGACCATTATCAGTCACGGAATTCACGCACGAGCTAGGACTTGCGGTAAATAACGAAGAGTCATTCCTATACTGGGCTGCGAAGAACGACATACCTGTGTTCTGCCCGGCGCTGACAGACGGCTCTATAGGCGACCTGTTCTACTTCCTCAAGAAGAAGCATGACGACTTCTACATAGACATCGTAGAAGACACTAAGAAGATAATCAAACTAGTCCTCCATACAGAAAAGACAGGAGCGATAATCCTCGGCGGAGGATCAGCGAAACACTTCGTGCTGAACTCCAACATATTCAAAGACGGCCTGGACTATGCCGTGTATATCACGACAGCGCAGGAATTCGACGCATCAGACTCTGGAGGGAACCCGCAGGAAGCCATCACGTGGGCAAAACTCAGGGTGAACTCTCTGAACGTAAAGATAAAATGCGAAGCGAGCGTCGTCTTTCCCCTGATGGTCGCGGCGACATTCGCGAAGAGATACCATGAGATAAAGAAAACGACAAAAAAAGAACGCTTTGGCTAAAAAACGGTTTAAATGCGCTTAAAACCCGCATAAACAGAACCTTTAAATAAGAGATTGCAGCGAAAGCGCATCTTATCATAAGGGAGGAGTGAGAACAAACAGAAATGGACCACATCGCATTTTCAGGACTGCGGAGCCAAGAAGTCCAAGCTTATTCTTATCTACGACCAAGATGGACATTCGCCAGCGTCCATGACGGCATACTGCACATAGAAGGAAAATCAGTAGAAGAAATCGCAAGAGAACATGGAACCCCATTCTACCTCCTTGTCGAAAATGAGATACGGACCAGGCTAAGGCGTTTCCAGGATGCATTCCCCTACACGCCATTCCAGCCGCAATACGCCGTGAAGTGCAACTCAAACCCTGCAATCCTGAAGATCGTACGCGAAGAAGGGTTCGAAGCAGACGCCTCAAGCCTGGGAGAGATAATGCTCGCGCTGAAATCCGGCTTCAAGCCAGAACAGATCATGCTCACAAACCAATACAAGTCCCCTGAGGAGCTATGCACAGCAATATCGCTCGGCATCAAGGCGCTCGGGATAGACTCTATCGAGGACCTCGAGGACACGATAGACATCGCAGAACGCCTCAACAAGGAAGCGAACATATTCCTCAGGATCAATGCAAAGATAAGGCATGGTGAAGGATACGACACCACGCAACACCAATACGGAATACCCATCGACGCTGCAGAAGAGGCAATAATGAGAGCGACGAGGGAGAGACACGTGAGGCTCGTCGGGCTACACTGGCACGGAGCCTACGTGCCAGACCCTGAAGTCTACTTCGAGGCGATGCGCAAGATAGTACCTCTCGCAGACCTCGCCAAGAAGGCAGGCAACCCGATAGAGTTCCTGGACTTCGGCGGAGGATTCCCCGCAGAATACGGCGAAGGAAAAGCATTCACTCCCGAAGACATGGGCAAGGAGTTCGCCAGCAGGCTAGAGAAGATGCTGGAAGAGACCGGACTCGAGACACCGACGCTGATATTCGAGCCAGGAAAGTTCATAGTCGCAAACGCAGGCATGGCAGTGATAAGAGTGGTCAGCTTCAAGGACCTGGGAGACAACAAGCTCATAGTAACAGACGGAGGGACATACAACATGCTCCCCGACCCGCTGGTATGGGACTGCCATTATGATGTCCTGCCCGCCAACAAGATGGACCAGCCGCCTGAAGTCAGATACTCTGCAATCAAAGGGAACACGTGCGACCACCTCGACGCCATAGCCAAAGACAGACTCCTCCCGCCGCTAAAAAGAGGCGACCTGCTTGTCGTGACAGACTGCGGAGCATACAGCAATGTACTGGCATCAAACTTCAACTGCCGCAAAATGCCGAAGATGCTCATGATAAGAGGGGATGGAAAGATTGACGTGATAAGACGGCCAGAGACCTACGAAGAGATGTTCGCGGCAGAGCTCGACACCGAAGAAAGAGAGGAAGACCAGATGGTCGCAGAGATGATATACGACGGCAACCAAAGAAGGACTGCAAGGAGACGTAGAAGAGCAGGAATCCAACTTCTCAAGTCATAATGCTCAGATATCAAGGCTGACCCGGCATACATAGCCATCCTTTGTCTTCTTGAATTCGTACTGGTGATAAGTAACGGCCTTGACGACAGTCTTGCCCTTGCTTTGGGAGACAGGCTCGCCATAGACAAATGCAGTGAGATGCGTATCGTCAATACGCGTTATCTTGAACTTAGAGAAGAACATACCCTCGATGTCGACAGCAGCGATAAGCGACTGCAGCCAGTTCACCATCAGGTCATCTATCGAATCCGCATTCACCTCGAGCTTCTTCTCATCCTTCGGAGCGACAGACTCGACTCTGCACATGACAAAGAACAATGCTTCAGCAGCGTTAGAGAACACTTCCTTCAGGTCCTTGCCATACGCCTCGAACATCACGTCAGAGGTTATCCCTTCGATGAATTTGTATTTCTGCATGTTCAGTAGAGTTGTATCCTGTCGTCATCAAGTATGTCCTGCGCACTGCTCTTCTTGCCGTCCTCTTCCACCACAGCGAGCGTAGGCTGCGGAGCCTGCTGAGGGGAGTCAGAGAATATGGAGAACATCGATGGAGCGGACTGCTGGGACTGCGGCTCGGCGGGCTGGCTGGAACTGTCGCCGAACATGCCCATCATGCCGACAGAAGGTGAAGGGTCATCGAAGATGTTGCGTGACTTGATCACGACATTGCTAGACGCGGAGCTTGAAAGCGCCATGAGCATGTTAGCTAGATGACGCAACTCCTCCTTTGAATCAGACTTCGTATCGACCTCAATCCTCATCTTTCCTCACCTTCTAACCCACAAACCAATAATGAAGATAAACGACCTTGTACTGACTGGTCTCATTGGAAGTTATGAAAACAGTCTCGGTATAAATATCCTTTGCCCCTGTCGATGGAGGCGGCGCATTTATGGATATCCTGAAATCATAATTGTTAGGTATCAACGGGCTTATGAGGGACTCTGCGCAGGTCGCGTTATTGGCGTAGATGCACGCCCGGAAATCATCACGCTGCTCCAGCGCAGGAAGGATATCAACCTGCGTCTTCAGAGGCTTGCCCGCAGCGCCCTTAAGAACGACAAAGACCACGAATATGAAAGTAAGGAAAAATGCGAAGAACGCCTCCAGCGTGAGCAGGTACGCCTTCCGGTTCTTTCTTCTGCTACGCATCTTCACCACACCCTCAGCGTCAGCAAGACGCGCTGCTGCGAGTAATCCTTGCCCAGCATCATGCCCTCGATCCTTCTTGCATATACATCCTCTATGTCTGGCTGGGCGATGCCATACGACGCAGAGACATCATCACCAGCCACAGTGATGTTGAAATCCCTCGCAACAGGATAATGGAATACCTGCTTCAGATAATCATAATTCCTGTTCTTGAGAAGAGAGACTTTCTCCGAAGACACAGTAGTCAGTGTCTCTGTCACGCCGACAACCGGATGGAGAGGATAATTCAGCACAGACTCTGCTGGACCGGGATGGAGGGATATGAATAATGGGTACTCGCGACCTGGAGAGACATCAAATTCAAGCCTGACAGAAGGATTGGTGTCGTTGGTGCAGAGCCTGAGCGTGATGTTGCGGTCGAACGCGACCATGATGCCTGAGTTAGCGTCGTAAAGGTCGAGGAAGCTTGCGGTGTAGTACTTGCAGGAAGGGGCGATGCTGTAACGCAGCTCGCCCTTATTGAGCTTGTCCATGTAGAAATAAGTATAGTTATACGCGGCGAACTCTATCGCGACAGAATGGTTCCTGAAGTCGTTGGATACCAGGTAATTGTACAATCTTGAGTTCTCTGAAAAGAAATACGACGAGAAATTGATGCCATCACCCTCCGTCTGATACTTCGCCAGGAAGGTATGGTTAGAGAAGACGCCATCGCCATCAAGCACAGTGTCATCGACCTCTACTTTGAAGCCTGAAAGGCGCGTCTCGCCATCGAAATAGACCCTGTCCAAGAGGACATCATCAAAGAAGGCAGTGAAGTCACCCGACCTAGCCTGCTGCTCATCCGCGATGACAGGGCGCGGCGAAGACATCCTAAGAGCAGTGTGAGGATAATACATCTGCACATAACTTCGGTTTGCCATGTCTGCCAGGAAGAACATCTTTCCGCCATCTATTACGAAATAATCTGCAGAGTGGGCTATCTTCGACTCTGCCCAAGACTCTGTGAATGGGATGATGACCGGCTCGTACTGCTCTGAAGAGCCAGGGACAAACACCTTGATGCGATCGACATCCTGGAACAGCTCGTCACGGACACCATCATCAAGTATATCCAGCAGAACACCCATGTTTATCGCAGGGTAGAGCATAGGCTTGACAAATATGAAGAACCAGGCAAGGTACATCAGGAAGACCGCGAGCGACATCGCCCAATCTACATGCGATAGAGCTTTCTTCGACCTCTTTTTGAACATATTATGAGAGAAATGGCCTGATTGGTTAATAAATGTTGCTGCAGGAATGAAACGAGGAGAGCGGCTCATCTTTTCGCAATCCCCCACAGGTTATAGAAAAACGTCCTGAAAGACTGCGCTATCTCTGGATTCTTAACAGAGAGGCAAGAAGGCTCCTTACCGTATGTAAGTATGAGGACGCAGTTTCCTAGGACATCAACGGCAGAAGGGGTTATCCCGTCAATCACCCGCACTTCGGTGTGCTTCATCTTCTTGAAAGTACTATAATACTCTGTGCTCCTATCCGAGAATATCGCTTTGCAGGCAATCTTCTTCGCAATCCTTTCCTTGTGCCACTTCTGCCAGGCGAGATTGTACTGTTTTTCTTTCCTTGAGACGATGCCCATGGCGAGAACCTCATCTTCGGGAGTAAGCTCATGCAGCGCCTCGAAGATTGCTGTCTGGATTCCCTTGAACCCCTTAAACAAAGTCGTCTCGTATTCCTTCTCGCCAGCCTTCTCGATGGCAAGCAACGCTGGCAGCTCTTTTTGCAACTCAGCTTCCTTCTCTCGGACTTCTCTCTCCTTCTCGTGCAGGTAATCGGCAATGCGGTTCGGGGAAGCTGCTATGAAGTATTTTGTCTTCTCCTTGATGATGTAGCTCGCCAGGCCTTTTGATATCAGCTTGTTAAGGATCTCGTAGATCTTGCCGCTTGATATCTGGGCAGCCTCGACTATCTTACCTGTCGTCGTCTCCCCAAGCTTCAGAAGTGTCAGATAGACGGTTATCTCTCCCTTCGTGAGGCCTATCTCCTCGAGCAGCTTCTCATTCATACGGCGAGGAAGGATTATCAGGTATTTAAATTTTCCTTATTTACACCTCACCAGGTGGGAGAAAGATTATATATACTACAGAAGTTATTTCCAACAAGTAGTTAACAGATACGGTGAGGGTGAAAATGCAGAAAATAATCAGAAGCGAACTTGCGGACTATACCCAAGAAGAGATATTAGCAGTAGCGGAGGGGCTTTACGGATTCAAGAAAATCCGTGCCTATATGTTGGCGGGAAAAGACGATCGGGTATGTGAAACTGCAAATGAGGAATTAAGATATGCGGGAGTGAGTGGCGGAAGACATCCTGAAGTATGTTACCCATTTACTGAAGATAATTGGCCTGTGTTACGGGTGAAAAAAGAGTTCGATGAGCAAGGAATCCCATATAGTGCCGAAGTTGTGCGGGAATCGCTCAAGAAATCCAGGCTATCGCCTTATGCGGATGACCATCCTGTCGATGTCGAAACCGTAAAGACAATAGATTCTGTATTGGCAGAGAACGGCCTTGATGAGCAAGAGCGGAATGATTTCTTTGTGAGAGCAAGGGAAGATGCTCGTAAAAGGGGGGGAGTAGAAACTTTTGGTTTCTGGTATCATAGAAAGGAGACGATGTTCTCAATACTTGCAAAATATACCGGACTGCCGAGGAAGGAAGTTGTGGATGTGTACCTTGATGCTTTATTCAAAGATGGACATAGCTTTTTTTGGAGTGAGGCCCGTGACAAGTATAAACATCTTGAAGAGTTCTTGGACGCTGAAGGGATACCTGTAGACGAGATTGTGCCAAGGGCTATCAAAGCATTAGACGACCTTCGTGATGACTCAGAGAGATTATGGCTAATGAATGGTATAAGTAGTATTGATGGGGTAGTTCTTCCAAAGACACTTGCCCTGGATTTAGTCACCAAATACATTGCAGAAGGACACCGGTTGAGCGAGGAGGATTACGACAACAAGGATTGCTACCCTTTGCTTCACGGACTTAAAGATCACCCGAGAATAAGAAAGCTCCGCGAGAAACTTGTGCTGAGGCGGATAGAAGAGAGTGGTCCATATCCGGGGTTAATAAGTACTGCAATCAATGAGTTTGGTCTGGATATCAAAACCAGCCCATTGAAAGAAGTTGTGGAAAAATCATTCAAGAAATGCTATGAAAGTACACGACCGGATGAGTTGAGGCATTTTGTAAATGCCGCATACGAGTTGGATATGTTCCACGGGGTCGATCTCCTGCCAGCAAAGGAAAGACAGGCTCTCAGGAGAAAAGCCAGACTTATCGAAATATTAACATCAGATTGTTGAGAAGTTTGCAGTGTAACTGCTGGCGCAAAAAGTTTTGGGACCATAGAAAATTCTCAAACCCACTCCAGCTCTACTATAAGCTCGTCCCAGGTCGGGTATTCTGTGACGATGGCAGGCTTGAGACCTGAGGACTTGATGTCCTTTGCGAGCTCTGAGACGACTTTTATGTTTGTCAGAAGACGCAGCTTATGTTCATCTATGAAAAGCAGTTCCTTGGGAACATCATAGATACGCATGAGATGGAACTTGAAGATGCTCAGCTTCTTCATCACTATGCCGCGCTGCTTCGGGTTCAACTCTGATAGCTTCTTCTCATAGCCGATTGATGGACAGAGATAAGGAAGGTATATCGCTCCTCTAGTAAGCATGCCGCTCTTCTCCACGATGTCAAATGGACGTTTTGTTTTCTTTGCGCGGCGCTGGATACGCTTACTTAACTGGACAGCATCTTTCAACTTTGCAGTGCAGTAATGCACAGAGTAAGAGAACCTGTTTTTCTGGGCGAACTTCAGAAGCTCCAATGCGAGCGACTCGGAGCCTTTGATACCGTATGACAGACTGTCCTTGGTCTTGAATCCCAACTTAGAGACCTTGCTTGCCTCTGCGTCAGAGACCTCTAGCTCGTTCAGGTTGAGGAACTTGATTTTATTATTCAGGAACTTGAGGAGTTTCTCTGTCTGCTTCTTCATGCCAGGGATGACTGGTATTTCGACACCGACATCCCACTTGAACTTGTTCGCTATGTTGATTCTCTGCCACAACTTGTCATCCTGAAGGTCTGCGTGGAAACGTATCTCATCAAGGCCTGCGACGTAAAGTAGTTTGAGGCGGTCTTCTGTCACCAAGTCAAAAGAGGTGTAGAGATGGATGTGGAATGCTTTTCCGAAACGCTGCTTCAACGCGCGTATGTAAGCCACAGTGCGGTTAATCTTTACTAACGGGTCACCGCCTGTGAAGCCAGCGCCCTTGGAGCTACATAACTCTGCTTCCTTAAGGATGTCGTCGATGTTGCTCGTCGGCCACTCATTCGCGTAAGTGACATCATGCTGATGCTTCTTGTCAGAGATAGGACAATAGAAACAGTTTCTCGGGCAGAGGCCTGTGACAAATAAAACAGTCTTTTCACCCTTGACGCAGAGCTGGCAGCCTTTGGCGAGAGGGCCTAGCCTGTAAGAGAAGAAAGGGGTCTTTGTGATGCCCTGCTTTGCCATGGAAACGATGAAAACCTGCTTGTTTTTTAATCTTCCCTTATCAAAGTATTATATGACCTTTCTTCACAGCGTCCTCAAGATGCTTATCAGGCCAGACGCTAGACTGCACCTCACCTATGTGCGCTTTCTGCAGCAGGAGCATGCAAAGCCTCGACTGGCCTATTCCGCCTCCGATCGATAGAGGGATTGTGCCATCCATCACACCCTTGTGGAACTCCAATGACTTCCTGTGATGCAGACCAGCCATATCAAGCTGCTTCTCCATGGACTTGGCATCGACACGTATTCCCATAGATGAAATCTCAAGAGCTTTACCTCTTACAGAGTCCCACACGATTATATCACCGCAAAGACCGTGGCCTTTCTCAGTCGCTGTAGACCAGTCGTCGTAGTCTGCTGCCCGCAGGTCATGCGGCTTGCCAGATTTCAGGGGATGGCCTATTCCTATGATGAATACAGCGCCGTGCTTCTTCGCAATCTCGTCCTCCCTATCCTTCGGACTCAGATGAGGAAAGAGGTCCTCAAGCTCCTCTGTGTGGATGAAAAATATATCCTTGGGAAGCAACCTCTTCAACTGAGGGAATGCCTTTGAAACGACCTCCTCAGTATCCAAGACGGCAGCGTAGATCTTCATGACTACTTCCTTCAGGAAACCGAGAGTCCTCTGCTCTTTCGTAATGACTCTCTCCCAGTCCCACTGGTCGACGTAGATGCTGTGTATCTCGTCAACATCCTCATCTTTCCTTATCGCATCCATATCTGTGTAAAGTCCAGTGCCTGGCTTGAAACCGTGCTTGCCCAGGGTGTAACGCTTCCACTTCGCAAGGCTATGCACAACCTCGACAGGATCGTCACAGAACTTTGTCTTGAATGAAACAGGCACTTGCGTGCCAGCAAGATCATCCTGCAGGCCTTTGCCGACTTTGAGGAAACGCGGAGCAGTCACCCTAATCAGGCCAAGCTTCTCTGCAAGCTTATGCTCGAACGTATCCTTGACCAGCTTTATGGCTCTCTCTGTCTCGAAAAAGCCGAGCTTTGGCTTTGACTCCTGAATTGCAACCTGTTTCATTTTATCTCCCTCTCAATACTTGATAATATCATCTCCCTACATCCCTCACCATATCTGACATGGCCCAATCCTTCCAATCGCGCCCATGCCTGCCTGGCTTCAGGAATTTCTCCTACTTCCAGCGGCGGGTCTCCGACAACGAAGGACATGTCCCTCGCGCTGCAACCTGTCCTCCTCTGCACAACATCAAGCATGTCCCTGACCGCATCATCAATGCTTATGTACGTCAGGCTGCCACCGCCCGATCCGATACACTTTTCTCTGCCTTGCTCATGCAGATGCCAGTCAAAGACAGGCATTTCCTGACCACATATCCTTGTGTATACCGTGTATTTTCCTTCTGACATTCTCTCACCACCCAATTATGTTATTATGTTGGTCACTCTCTTTTGTGATATTTCATACATTCTGCTTGTTCTTAAATCTACTCCATAAATATTGGAAATAATGGCTAAAAATAGAAAGTTTTATATAATAAATGGAACAATTGTTCCATAATGGCTTACGATATGGACGAGAAAGACCTGAAGATTCTGGATATACTGAAAGAACACGGCGATTATACCACCAGGCAGATCGCCAAAAAAACACTTCTTCCGCCTACAACGATACACAACAGGATACGAAAGCTCAAAGAAGACGGAGTGATAAAGAAGTTCACTGTGCAGCTGGACGGCGAAAAGGTCGGCAAAGGATTCATGACATACATCCTGATATCCGTAGATATGGGCTTGCTTAAACAGAAGCATAAGACGCAGTATGACATCGTCACTGAGCTGAAGAAACTCGACTTCGTCGAGAGGGCGGATATCGTGGCAGGAGGGACAGACCTCGTCGCGATAGTCAGGGTGAAAGATGTGGCAGAGTTCGACAAGGTGCTGCTCGGCAAGATACAGCTGATAGAAGGAGTGGACAAGACACAGTCATTGATAGTGATACACGGATAAAATGAGAAAAGGATAATAGTAAGAATAATGCGCTAAATCTCTTTTTTTCTATCTTCTAAATATTTTAGATAGAGCTTTTTAGTTGTTTCTGTTGAAAACGGCCGCGATTTTGGTTTATCATCATTCTCCAAGTATTCTATCATTTGCGCACGGTTTTTCTTAAGAATCTTCATCAGAGCAGGAAAACCTTTAGGTGTTGCCATCCACACATAATCTAAGTCATTGAATGTTCCCAGCACCAGGTCATCCTTGTAAATATCATTCTCGCCAAAAGCCCAATTATCATGTATTGAAACCATGCGGACTATCCTTTTGACCTTGTCTTTTGGGTAAGAAACCTCAGCCAGTATTCTTTTGGCAATTATTGCACTCGCTCTCATATGCGCCTCTCTTAGATCCAGTTTGAAAGGGTTGTCTTTAGGCACCTCAGCATAACCTACATCATGTAAAATAACCAGCGGGAGCAATAAAGAATCATCCAGGTTTTCCTGCTCACAAACAAAAATCGCGTCCTTCATCATCCATTTGATATGATCAATATCCATCGGGCGACCTTTTTCATAGTAAAGTTTTGCCAACTTCCAGATTTCAGAGTAGATCTTTTTCATATTGTCACGTGAACAGTTTCTGATAATTCATGAAAATATTACTTGCGGTGTCTTCTATCGTCGTGCCTTTTATCTCTGCGATCTTCTTCAATGACTCAATGACGAATGCAGGCTCATTGCGCTGGCCGGGGAACGGAGAGAGATATGGACAATCAGTCTCGGTGAGGAGCTGGGAGATGTGGACATTCCTGATCATCTCCTGGAAGTGCTCGCTCTTGACGACATTCGTCGGTATCGAAAAGCTCCAGCCCTTGTCTGCAGCGCGCTTGATGAGGGACTTCTTTCCTGAGAAACAATGAAGCACGACTTTCTTGGCATCGGATGCTTCTAGCATTTCTATTACGTCTGCTTCTGCTTTCCTTGAATGCACGATGAGCGGGATGTCGAGCTTCTTTGACAGATTTATGAACTTCTGGAACAGTTCTTTCTGCATGTCTTTGTCTTTGCAGTTCTTATAGTCCAATCCCACTTCTCCGATGGCAATCGGCTTTGCTTTCTCTATCTTCTCAAGCTCAGCATCGACGTCGTAAGGCAGCATCTTCAACGGATAACCGCCGCAAGTCACCTCTTCCTGCAATGCATCAGGAGGATAGATGCCAAGGGCGGGCTTTACGATGTCATACTTCTTGGCGAATTGAAGAACATAAGCATTCGTCTCAGGGTCGACCCCGTTGGCTATGATTATCTTTACTCCGGCGGCCTTTGCTCTCGCAACAACCTCATCACGGTCCTTGGCGAACATCTCGTGGTCGAGATGCGCATGAACATCGACTAAAAGCACCATGAGAGAATAGGATTGATAGAGGGGTTTTAAACTTTACTGATAATCATTCATCAGCACACGGCTCTGGCTTGTCTAACAAATGCCGGATATAACCATCCCAAACAGTGAACCGCGCCTTGTCCAGAGCCAAGCCAGCATCATAGAAACCCCTCGCCATCCTTGGACTGTTGAATGTCTCTGCAGCTATGACTATGAGATGCTCAAGGACATCAGCATCATCCCTGAAGTTATGCAGAGCATGATTGACAAAGGCATCTGCCTCAACAAAAGAGAACTGTCCTTTGTCAGCAAGCTTGTGGATATAATAAAGCTTCAGCAATACTGCTTCCTTGGAAAGCGGAGAAGAGTGCACTGCCTCATTAACATAAAAGACAGCCTCATCATAATCGCCAGCAAGATAGTTCATGAGGGAACGGCCCACAATGGCGATCGGATTCTCTGGGTCGATGCTCTGGAGCTCCCTCGCAGCAGCCATGTCAAACTCATCGCAATCATAGATGAATGCTTTTACGCGCTGCTCAAGCGCAAGCACTTGCGCCTTACGACGCTTCTCCTTCCCAGCCTCAAAAGAGAGCAATACTCCACTTTCTGCAGGCTTGACATCATCTGAATCAGCCATAAAACGCCTCATAAACCCCCAAAACAGCCCCAAAACAGCCCTTAATCCCCTATTTAAAATATTGAAAAACGCCTATTTAAAACTAACTTTCCAAGGCAAAGGCGGTTTAAAAAGCCAACAATAACATTTATAAACAATTCTCTAATAACCAGAACCGCGCAAAATGCGACAGAAAAGGGGGAAATCGAACAAAATCTAGTAGAAGGAAGGTGATTAATGATGGCAATAGTAGGCTTTGAATTCACAAAAATAAATGTGAAAAGGCAGGAAGTAGCGCAGGGAAAGATAAACATAAGCAACACAGTAGGCATCGTAGACATAAAACGAAACGACATAGTCGCAGGCAAGAACACGCAGAACGGGATAAAGTTCGTCTTTGACTACAAGTCGCTCTACGAGCCGAACTTCGCAAAGATAGAGCTCGAAGGCACAATCCTATACCTCACAGACGAAAAGAACGCAAAAGAGATACTCGACTCATGGGAGAAGGACAAGAGAGTGAGCAAGGACATAGCTGAGAAGATCATCAACACAATACTGACAAGATGCAACATACAGTCAATAATCCTCAGCAACACAGTCAACCTGCCGCCGCCAGTGCCCATGCCCAAAGTGAACATAGCGGCCGGGCCTGCACAGCCGGCAGGACAAGCAGCCAAGCCAGCTGAGAAGCCCGCAGAGAAAGCGCCAAAGGCAGAGAAGAAAGACAAACAGGAGAGCCTGAAGAAATAAATGTTCATAATTCAGCAGTGCCACGCCAGATTAAACTGGCAGTGGCACGCGAAGCTCGGCGTCTGAGCGTCTGGTTGAAGGGGCTGTGTCCCCGGATGGGGCAACCCCCCACGACGCCCGCGTTGTTTAAACTGAAACGCCTCGCAAATTCGCGGTGCCACTGCTGCAAGGAATGAGTGGGGCGCTGCTTAACCAACAAAAATGAACCCTGAAACAAGCCTGAAAGTCGCGGAAGCCATACAAGACGACGTCAACAAAGGCATCGTACGCATAGACTCCACGCTGATGCACCAGATAGCAGTCAGGAGCGGAGACATCGTCGAGATAGAAGGCGAACGCAAGACAGTAGGCATAGTAGACAGGGCATACCCTGGAGATATAGGCCTCAACATCATCCGCATGGACGGCATCCTGAGAAGGAACGCCAAGACAGGAATCGGGGAAGTAGTATCTGTCAGGAAAGCGGAAGTGAAGCCCGCGAAGAAAGTCATCATCGCGCCCGCGCGAAGAGGAATAATGATACGCGCACCGCCCGAGCTGTTCCAGCAAGGGCTGCTGGGAAGGGCAGTAGTGAAGGGAGACATCGTATCCCTCGGCGGGACAAAACGACGCAGGACAACGATGAGCGAAAGCCCCTTCGAGGACATATTCTCAATACTCGACGAGAGCATGATGGGCTTCGGCCTGGGAGACATAAAGTTCGTAGTCGCAGACACGCTGCCGAAAGGAGCTGTATTGATCTCAAACACCACAGAAGTGGTGTTCAACCCAGAGGCAGTAGAGCTCAAGGAAGAGGAAAAGGCCCTCGAAGTCACATACGAGGATATCGGCGGACTGAGGGATGAGATAAAGAAGATACGAGAGATGGTAGAGCTGCCGCTGAAGCACCCGGAGATATTCGAACGCCTAGGCATAGACGCGCCGAAGGGAGTCCTGCTGCACGGGCCGCCAGGAACAGGAAAGACACTGCTCGCAAAAGCAGTCGCGAACGAGACAAACTCAAACTTCTCGCTGATAAACGGGCCAGAGATAATGTCAAAATATTACGGACAATCGGAAGAGAACCTGAGGAAGAAGTTCGAGGACGCGCAGAAGAACGCGCCTTCAATCATATTCATCGACGAGATAGACGCAATCGCCACAAAACGCGAAGAGACCAAAGGAGAGGTCGAAAGACGCGTGGTGGCGCAGCTGCTCGCACTCATGGACGGACTGCAGTCACGCGGCCGCGTTGTAGTAATAGCTGCATCAAACGTCCCGCACCTGCTCGACCCTGCGCTGAGAAGGCCTGGAAGGTTCGACAGGGAGATAGAGATAGGAGTGCCGGGCAAGGAAGGAAGACTGAAAATACTCGAAATCCACACACGAAACATGCCGCTCGAACTAGCAATAAAGAAAGCATACCTTGAAAACAGGATAAAGAACCTGCAGAAAGAGAATGAAGAGAAAGAAAGGATGCTCATCACTGAAGAAAACGAAGATATCAAAATCAGGACGAGACGAGCCATCCAAGAAAATAAAGAAACACTCAAAGATTACCAGGAACTTTTCGCAAAGCTCACCAATGATGATGCCAAAAATAAAGAAGTACTCGACAAACACGCACAAGAGCCGGAAAAATACAGGAAGGTATTCCTCGGAGGGATGCTTGACGAGATCGCAAGCATAACGCACGGATTTGTCGGTGCAGACCTGTCAGCGTTATGCAAAGAAGCGGCGATGATAGTCCTGAGAAATGTCCTTCCAGACCTACAGCTGGAAAAAGACGAGCCGATACCTCCCGAAGTCCTCAAGAAACTCATCGTAAAAACCAATGACTTCATGGAAGCGCTCAAGACCGTCAGGCCAAGTGCCATGCGCGAAGTGCTCGTCGAGATACCAAACGTCAAATGGACAGATGTCGGCGGGCTTGACGACGTAAAGCAGGAGCTCAAGGAAGCAGTTGAGTGGCCGCTCAAGAACCCAGAGGTATTCACGCGCATGGGAGTTACACCGCCGAAAGGGATATTGCTCTACGGAGCGCCAGGGACAGGAAAGACGCTGCTCGCAAAAGCGGTCGCGAAGGAATCAGAAGCGAACTTCATACTCATAAAAGGCCCGGAACTGCTATCGAAATGGGTCGGCGAATCAGAGAAAGCAGTCAGGAAGATATTCGAGAAGGCAAGGCAGACCTCGCCGTCGATAATATTCTTCGACGAAATCGACTCGCTCGCGCCAAGAAGGAGCGCAGCAGACGACAACAAAGTGACTGAGAGGGTAGTGAACCAGCTGCTCACAGAGATAGACGGGCTCGAAGAGCTGCACAACGTCGTGATAATCGGAGCCACAAACAGGCCAGACATACTCGATACAGCATTACTGAGGCCTGGAAGGTTCGACCGAATCATACTCGTCGGGGCGCCAGACGAAAAGACAAGGGAGAAGATACTCGAGATACACACAAAAAGCATGCCCCTATCCAAGGACGTTAACATAAAAGAGCTGGCGAAGAAGACAGAAGGCTACGCAGGAGCAGACATAGCGAGCCTGTGCAGGGAATCTGCAATAATCGCGCTCAGGAAAGATATGACTGCCAAAGAAGTCGGCAAGAAAGACTTCGATGAGGCGCTGCTGAAAGTAAGAGCGTCGATAACCAAGGAGATAGAAGACTCATACAAGATGCTCAAAGACCAGTTCACGAGGGCACGAGCCAAAGAGATGAAAGAGGCAAGGCCAAGCTATTTCATGTGAAAAAAGATGAGTGAAACAAAAATATTGATTGCACTTCTGATAATGCTACTTCTCATAGGCTGCAGCAGCGGGCCAGAGCAGCAGGTGCAGATAAAGAAAGTAAGCTCGAGAGAGCAGACAACACAGAAGACGCCGGAACAAGCCCTGGTGTCGGAGATAAGCAGCGGAAAACTCGTCGAGGTCTATGAGAAGGAGATGAAGCTGGGCGGCGCGAGAAAAGAGAACTGGATGATAATAAAAAACGCCCGCGAAGCAGCTGAAGAGTTCAACATCATTCCCTGCGACGGATGCGCATTCGACGCGGCAAAAGCACAGATAGAGAAAGGACAGCATACTGTGCTGAAGTTCTACGTCGCGACCCCGGGAGAGAAGGAGATAATAGTCAAGGACAGGCTCAACAATGCTTATGGAAGCGCAAAGATAAGCGTAACACAATAAGAGAGGATGAACATGGAAAAACCAGGCGACAAGGTCAAGATCATCTGCGAGAAAGAAGAATACGCGGGCGTGCTCGTCGACAAGAAGAAGGACACGACAGTCGTGAAGCTCGACAACGGCTACAACATAGGCGTAGAGAACAAGAAGATAAAGAAGATAGAGGTTGTCGAGAAAGGGAAGGAGCTCGAGATAAAGTACTCTGCCAAGGCAGATAAGAAGAAAGGCCTGCCCAACATCTCGATACTCCACACCGGCGGAACCATCGCCTCGAAAGTCGACTACAGGACAGGGGCAGTGTATAGCTCATTCAAGCCAGAGGACCTACTCGGACTCTTCCCAGAGCTCGGCGAGATAGCCAACTTCGAATCAACGCTAATAGCGAACATGTGGTCTGACGACCTGAGGTTCAAGCATTTCTCAGTCATAGCCGAAGCGATAGAGAAAGAGGCGAAGAAAGGCGTAGAAGGAGTCATCGTCGGCATGGGCACAGACAACCTCGCAGTAGCCGCCGCGGCACTATCATTCATCATAGAAGACTGCCCGATGCCGGTCATCCTGGTAGGGGCGCAAAGAAGCAGCGACCGCGGAAGCAGCGACGCAGCCATGAACCTCATCTGCGCAGCAGAATTCATAGCCAAGTCAGACTTCTCCGGAGTGGCCATATGCATGCATGATTATACCAGCGACGACAAGTGCGTCATACTTCCAGCTTGCAAGACAAAGAAGCTGCACAGCTCCAGAAGAGATGCATTCAAGCCGGTCAATGACTCTGCCATCGCGAGGATAGACTACAAGACAAGGAAGATAGAGACAATAGGGAAATACCTGAAGAAAGACAAGAAAAAATCCCTCAAGATAAGGCCGAAGCTCGAAGAGAAAGTCGGACTATTGAAGATACATGTCAACATGTTCCCAGAGCAATTCAGCTTCTTCAAGGGATACAAAGGGCTCGTGATAGAAGGCACCGGGCTCGGACACACACCCGGACAGGTGCCGAACGAGTGGTGCAAAATCCATGAGAACATATATCCTGCGATAAAAAAAGTAACAGACTC
Organism: archaeon; assembly: GCA_020052935.1. Classification (GTDB taxonomy): domain Archaea; phylum Nanobdellota; class Nanobdellia; order Woesearchaeales; family UBA11576; genus JABMQF01. The sequence continues at coordinate 24,431 of JAGVOD010000015.1, forward strand.
GGGCTGCGTCGTGGTGATGACAACGAACTGCATCAACGGCAGGGTACAGCTGAATGTCTACGACAAGGGACGCGACCTGCAGAAGCTTGGCGTAGTCAGCGGAGAAGACATGCTCGCAGAGACAGCGCTCGTCAAGCTATCTTGGTTGCTAGGCAACTACAAGTCAGACGAGGCGAAGAAGCTCATCGGGCAGAACCTGCGCGGAGAGATAAACCCCAGGATAAGCGAGAAAGAATTCTCAGCAGAATGATCACCATAGATGCTCTGGCCAAAAAGACATCCAATAATCCAGATAAGACAGGTTAAAGCATGTTAAAGTTCTTGAACACAGAGACATTCGAAGAGAAGATCGGCGAGACCAGGGTAGTCATAAAGATAGTCTACGGCAGATACACACAAGACGCGTTCAGCTTCGACATACAGCTCCTCGAACTGATAAACTCAAAATCGCTGAGGAACGCGAAACAGCTCCCCGAGGAAGTCAAGAAGAAGATAAAGAAAGTGGAGAAGTACGAGATATTCTTCAGGAAAGACCTCCACAAACAGCTCAAGAAAGGCATGCTCCTCGACAAGAACTACAAGAAGTTCATCAAGTTCACATCAAAGACACTGGCGCAGACCGCCATAGACGTGCTCAAAGACATGCCAAAGATACTCGCAGGGCAGAAAAAAGTCCTGCTGAAGATAGACATAGTCAACAAATACCTCGGAGACGGCCTGGCAGCGCACGACGCAGAACACTCCACACAGAACAAGATATTCCTCGACCTGAGCGGATCCGCGCTGACTGGGAGAGCTTACGCGCCATGGCTCTGCAAGAAGAAGATAGACCTCGCGTTCTTCGACAAGCTGCTCAGCCACGAGCTCCAGCACCACCTCGAACACCTAAGAGGACTATACAAGGCAGAGGACAAGGCGCAGGAGAGGATAGAGAAGTTCATGAAGCTCAACCCTGCAAGATGGAGCGCGGGATTCCCTCTATTGTTTGAACTGCTCTGCAACCTCTACACAGAAGGCATCGCCGGATTCAGGGAAAGAAGACGCGCCAAAGCAGTGATGTTCGACCTGGACCACATCGACAAGCTCGTGAAATCGCTGGAAAGGATAGCAGACGCCAAGACCAAAGAAGATGCAGAAGAGATACTAGAGAAGGAATTCAGGCCGCACAGCAACACAGGAGAGTACTACCTCGGCCACCTTATGTGCTACTTCATCGGCCTAAACATACTCAAGAACAGCAGGGAATCTAAGCAGATAGAGATAATATCACCAAAGAAGAAGATCAAGCCCGAAGAGCTGAACGAATTCCTGCTCAAGAACAAGAAAGCCAAGATGGAACAGCTCGACGCAAAATCATATGAAGACGCGTACACGCTGCTGAGCGGAGTGAAGAACCACACAGAATTCCTCAAGATGTACACAGATGCATGCAGCGGCCTGGAACTCACAAAGCCAGTCATGTTCCTAGACCAGGAAGCATACAAGCGACTGATAGCAAAGGCGACAAAACGCTACAAAGAACAGCCGGCCGCGGAAGCAGGTGAAAAATTTATAAAGACAGAAGAAATAAGGAGCGACATGGAAAAGCTCGACTATGAAAGGATAGGGCTGAAGTGCGGCATCGAGATACACCAGAGACTAGACACGCACAAGCTGTTCTGCGAATGCCCCTCCGTGATGATAGAAGACGAATCAAAGACAGACTTCAAGAAGATTATCAGGGAGCTACGCGCAGTGGCAGGAGAGCTGGGAGACATAGACGTCGCCGCAAGGCACGAGATGGAAAAATCAGCATACTTCATCTATCATTATTATCCTTCAACAAACTGCCTTGTGGAACTGGATGAAGAGCCACCGCATCCTATGAACACTGAAGCGCTGCGGACAGTGCTGCAGGTGTCCAAGATGCTGGACGCGCACATCGTGGATGAAGTCCAGGTGATGAGGAAGACCGTGGTGAATGGTTCGAACACATCAGGATTCCAGAGGACAGCGCTCGTCGCAGTCAATGGGCAGCTTAATGTCGACGGCGCGAGAATAGGCGTGCCGACAATCTCTATCGAAGAAGAGGCAGCAAAAGACATAACAAAAGGAGTAGACAAGGACGGCAGGCAGTTCGTCGCTTACGGCCTCGACAGGCTCGGGATACCGCTCATCGAGATAGGCACAGACCCAGACATAAAGACGCCAGAACAGTGCATGAAAGTCGCGGAGCACATAGGCATGATACTACGCTCTACAGGAAAAGTGGCGCGAGGACTCGGGACGATAAGGCAGGACGTCAACGTATCTGTACGCGATGGGTCGCGGATAGAGATAAAGGGGGCGCAAGACCTAAAGATGATACCGACGCTCGTCGAATACGAAGCAAGGAGGCAATTATCGCTGCTCGAGACGAAACGAGAGCTCGAGAAGAGGAAACCAGAATTCGGGAAAAGCAAATCAAAAGATCTTACTTCTGCCTTAAAGAATACAGAATGCAAATTCGTGAATAAGGCGATAGCATCCGGATCAGTCGCGCTGGGATTCACACTACCTGGTTTTGCTGGACTGCTTGGGAAGGAGACACAGCCAGGAAAAAGAGTCGGAACAGAACTATCTGACTATACCAAGGCAAAGACCGGCATCGGAGGGATGATACACTCTGATGAAGACCTCAAGAAGTACAACTTCAGCGAAAAAGAGATAGAAGAAGTGAAGAAAGAGCTGTCTGTCAAGGACGAGGGGTTCGCGATAATAGTCGCTGAGAAGAACACTGCTGAATCTGCGATGAAACACGTCATTGAACGCGCGAAAGCATGCCTTTCAGGCGTGCCACGCGAAGTCAGGAAGGCAAACCCCGACGGCACTACGACTTACATGCGACCGATGCCTGGCGCTGCACGTATGTACCCAGAGACAGACATCCCGCCGATAAAACCAGACGTGAAAGGCATCGAGAAGGTCGAGCTACTGACTGAGAAGAAGGAAAGGTTCAAGGAGATAGGACTGGCAGAGGATTTAGCACGCGACATATCCAAGTCAGGCAAGAACTCTATTTTCGAAGGATTTGTCGAGAAATTCCCAAATGTAAAGGCCGCGTTCATAGCAGAGACGATGATATCGATGCCGAAGAATATCAAGAGAAAATACGACGTCGACATCTCCATGCTGAAAGACTCTGACTTCGAGAAGATATTCTCGCTGCTTAACGACGGAAAGATATCACGCGACAGCATCGAGGAGATCATGCTGAAGACATGCAAAGGAGAGAAGGTCGATTACTCCAAGTATGCTCCTATGAAGGACTCAGAGATAGAAGAAGAGCTCAGGAAGATAATAAAGGAATCGAAAGAGCTGGAGTTCAACGCCCTCGTCGGAAAAGCCATGGGAACACTCAAAGGACGCGCAGAAGGCAAGAAGATAATAGAGATGCTGAAGAGGATGAAGAGCTAATTCTTTCGCTATTCAGGCTAGAATATCAGGTCTTCGATCTCCTTTAGCCTTTTGATGTTCAACTGGTACGCATCGCCGTGCTTTGTCTTTCCATAGAACAAGACCAATTCTTCTTTGATCAGGTCTCCCAGGACATCTCTTACAAAACCCTCCAGGTGCGGAGGTATCCCGGATTTGAGCCTTTCGTATAACAGATGGCCCTTGCAGAACGCCTGATTTGAGTATAGCTTCTTAAGGATGTTCCTCTTGATCTTCATATATTCTGCTCTACTTAATCTCTTTCCCATCGACACATCTTTTCAGAAGTCCATATATAAATGCTTCTACTGTAATTGATATTAATGGCCAATATTGGCCATAAATAGAAACATTTATATACGGCTTGCGCTTTAATATACATACGATGGAAAACAAAACAGCATTCCTGGAAATATTCGGCGATTCACCAATACTGAAAGTGCTGGACTTCCTGATAGTCAATGAGGACTTTGACTACAGCATGACGGACATAGCCACCCTCTCAGGAGTCGGTTACTCAACCCTCAAACTGTTCTGGGGAAAACTTGAAGAGAACGACATAATAGTCAATACCAGAACTGTGGGGAAAGCCAAGATGTATAGACTCAACCTAGCCAACCTCGTAATCAAGAAATTCAGAGATTTCTATTGGGAGACCACAAAACACCAAGTACGTGAAAAGGTCAAAGAAAAAGAAATAACAGTAAAGCATTGAAATGGATCAATATTTCTTAAGGCTCAAATACTTCGCCACCCACAGCAGAGATTCGTCTGCGTGGTAGAATCTTGTGTGGAAAGGTTCTCCGTCCCTGCGATATACCTCTAAGAAATTCCTGTGCTTGAGGATGAGCTGCCTGTATTGTTGCATGTACGTGGTGAAGCGCTTCTTGTCGTACTTTTTCACGACGTCAAGGAAACACATCGCGAGATGAGCCCAGATGCTGTCACGCTCGTAATCTCCTGCGAAAATCTCGAGAAGGTGCATACGGTGGATGCGCTCAGGCTTGGTGGTGTACTTCAGCGGAAACGGCTTTGCCAGCCTGGCCTTCTCAATCGACGCCATGCAGAGCTCGAAAAGATGCTTCGAATCTATCACTCCGCACCAGAAAGGGAAGACATTCGCATCTCCTGTGACGATCTTCTGCTGCGACAGGTCATCATAGAAGTACTCACCAGACCAGAAGTTATGCAGTATCGACCTCTTTATGTCATAATCAGAGAAAGGATTGTAGAACTTGATTTCCGAGAGGTCATCACTGAGCATCGAGAGCACGCAGTTGTCATAACAGGCAGACTCACGCTTCGAATAATCCTTCATCGACGAGAAATACCTATCGTTCCTGACAAGCCGCACACTGTTGTCGAAAACAGTCTCATAGTAATTGTCAAGCTCTTTCACCAGGAAATCCTTGTAACGCTTCAAGACGTCCTTCGCATTCGAGACGCGTATAGCGTGGATGATGAAAGGCAGGGAATCGACAGCATAGTAAGGGAAGTCAAAGCACTTTCCACTCGGAGAGATGGAAGTCGTGATGCTGCCGTGCTTCTTGAACCTTGAGAGCGCGTAGTCAAGCGTCTTTATGACCTTTTCTTTGTGACCTAACTTTACCAATGCTTCTGCGCAGATGCCGAAATCGCGGCAGTAGAACTCATTGAAGTGGCCTGAACTGACCTGGAAGTACTGCTTCTCCTTGTTCCAGCAGGAGTCGATTATCTGCTCCGCAATCTTGACATCATCGCCAGAATACTTATGGAAGCCATGCTTCCTGACGTAACGAGAACGACGAAACATACGCAGAGCTTCTGAAAGGTGAATAAATCTCATATCCTGAAAACCTCATCAAAAATCGTCTGGCAGGAAAGACATCTTATCCTCTGTCTTGAACGCCACGAACTCGTAAGACTCAATCATGCCCGGAAAGGCTGTGAGCAACGCCTCCATAATCTCCTCGAAGTGCTGCAGGTCTTTAACTTTCAGCTCTATCTCAAAATCAGCACCGCCAATCGTCTTATTGACCGTTATCATGTAAGGGTTCCTCTTGCAGTATTCATATACTCTGGTGTATTCATTCCACCTGTTGAACTTAAGATAGGTCTTATAGAACCTGTAACCCAACATCTTTTCATTGAACCATAGCTTGTATCCGACGATAACCCCTTCTTTCTGAAGCTTTAAAATCCTCTTCTGAATCGTCGCCCGGGATAATCTGAGCTTGTGTTCCAACTCAAGATAATTGAACCGGGCATTGTTCTTTATCGCATCGAGTATCCGCTTATCGGTCTCGTCGATATCTGTCTCTTTTCTGGAAAGCATCGAGAACTGCAGGTCATTATTCTTATCATTAACCAAAAACTTAGAAGGGTACCACGTCAAGTCTGCATAATACGTGATGAGATAGTCTTTAAACATATTCCCGTGCCTGTTCAGCACTTTCTCCCAATACCTATTGAAATCATGGACATCCTTGACTGCCATCGCATAGCAGACGTTCCACGATCCCTCCGCGTGCCCATACCACCACACCTCAGGATCTGAAATCATCTGTTTTATCATCGCTTTCCTCTGTTCGTCAGTCATGCTCTTAAGCAGCAGGTTTATCCTGAATGCATGATAACCCAGAGCAGTCATGTCAATAATAGTGTTGTAGCCAAGAATGACTTTAGATTCTGTCAGTTTCTTGATCCTATACTCAACAAATTGTTTTGACTTCCGTATCCTTCTGGCAATATCTATCAATGAGACTCTCGCGTCCTTGTCCAGCTCGTAGAGGATTTTACGGTCAATCAGGTCTATCTTTACCATAATTCCTGCAATTCATTACATTATTAATAAATCTTTTGATTAATGTACATAAAAAGGACATATTTATTCTAAATTGTAAAGAAATAAGAAAGAATATTTTATATATTATTACTACCACAGAGTAACTAATTAATGATTTATGAAGGTGGTAATATCATGAAACCCAAGCTTTTGGATAAAATAATCGAAAACGCAGACATACAACTAAAAAAAGACAAACATGTGAGAGCTCCGCTCGGTGGACACGCAGAGATAACACGTGAAACAAGAACATGTCTCGCAGAATGCTGGACCGATATTCCCACCTCGGTTGGGGGAAGCAATTCAAGCGTACTAACATACAAGCCAGGTTCCTACGATGAGTATTGGTCTCACTTTCAGAGATATATAGACCGACACGCATACATACTTGACAAAGAAGGGAGGATATTAACAAGAGTGAAAGAAGAATGCCATAGATCAATATTCCATGATATTGCTGATAAAGATATTCTAGAAACCATTCAAGGCAAATCTGAACGTGTTGAGGAAGCCCTACAAAAAACCCCCAGGAGAAAAGCACGTTACATACTCATTGAACAACACGAGGAAGAGAGATTATTCTACAATCGTGGAGACCGCGGATATAACCCCGAGCCACCTACCGGGTTCATAGTCTATGACCACTTCGTACTGGTAGTTCCGTTAGAGCTGGCAGAAGAAGATGAAGCCAGTAGAAGGTGTTTGAGAAGTTGAATGATAATAACGCGGCTGAGGGGATTTGAACCCCCGACCTACTGCTTAGGAGGCAGATGCGCACTCGGCAGATACCTACAGAGTTTCGCGCTTTTTGGCGTAAGCCAAAACTCCTAATGGCGCACGTATCCAGGCTGCGCTACAGCCGCATCTAAACGATTTAAAAGCAGACTCGCTCGTTTTGCTTTATGCTCTCCGAAGAAACCGACTTCATTTATAAATCTTATTATGTCCGCCCTTTTCCGCATCCTAAGCTCCCAAGTTTCAGAAATATAGTCAGAATTCGGCGATTTAGCCAATCTCCTGTATGGATTCAAAGTAATAACATTAAAAGTCAATAATGCTTCTCGTATCTCTTCGATGAAGGATTTATCTTTGAGAGTTATATCTACAAAAGACTGTTTCACTGCAAATGCATCTTTTGGTAAAGTTCCGTCAGCATCAAATAAACCTCGAAGGTACCATACCAATGCCGAATCACATCCTTTAATCATTGAAGGGATTGATAAATCTTTTTTCACTCCAACACAAATCTTAAAGACATTCCTTAAAAATTTGTGAATATCCACACTCCCTATTTCCAATGTATAAACAACTTTTTTGCTCAGCACGGGAAATCTTCTACGAATGTTTCCAGACACACCAAATAATTCAATGTTTATGTCATTAATCAAATTCATTTGGTCTAAGTTATCATCTGTGAAATCTATTCTCTTAAGATTTGATTCTAAACAACCGTCGCCCTGTAGATAACCGACATAATATGCCAGCTTTGGCGTGAGAAATTTGGGAATGAATACCTTCTTGTTCTTAATAGTGGTTGGATAATAATCTAATGTTACCAGCCTCGCTTCCGGAATCCATTGTTTAGTCATGCAGACTAATAATCAGATCTATTTTAAATAGCTCACGTGAGCATGTCCAGTGAGCAGTGGATAAAAAGATATATAACATCGAAAGGTTTACGATTTTGTATGTACAAGCTAAAATCAAAGCCAGAGGACTTCATTGTCGAGGAAAAGATAGAGCTGCATCTTGACTCTGATGGAGATTATGCCTATTTCTGGCTCCGCAAACGAGGATACACCACTGTAAGGGCTCTGGAAAGGATAGCTGCGTTCCTCAACATCCGGCTGCGGGACATAGGTTTCGCAGGCAACAAGGACAAGGAAGCAGTCACGAAGCAGGCGATATCGATAAAAGACCCTGGCAAAAGGACAGGGAAAGACAGGTTTGAGAGGTTCAATTCTGCAGAACTTGGCCTCGAATATATCGGAAGAGGCAAAGCACAGATTAGCCTGGGAGAGCTGGAAGGGAACAGGTTCGAGATAATACTGCGTGAGTGCGACCATGCGCCGCAGGAAATAAAGCAATTCGTCAATTATTTCGATGACCAACGCTTCTCAGAGACAAACAAGGACGTCGGGAAAGCGATACTCAAAGGAGAGTTCAAGAAGGCGTGCGAGCTGATCAATGCAGAGGAAGTATCGCGACACCTCAAAGAGATGCCGAACGACTATGTCGGTGCGATGAAGACGCTTCCATTGAAGATACGGCAGCTCCATATACATGCATACCAGAGCTGGATATGGAACGAGACAGCAAAGGAATATATCGAGCGAAA
>JAGVOD010000065.1 GCA_020052935.1 archaeon
AGATCAAGCAAAACAATACAGACTATCTACATTCATCAACGACTAGAAAGTTAATCATACCACCAGTCTATAGCGAAGCGATGACTGGTGGTTCTTGATTTCCATACATGTTTGGAGGTACAAAAAATGATAAGTAAAGAGCAAATGGAAAAAATTAAGAGATTCGCAATCGAGCTAGATTGGAATCTCACATTTGGTGGCAAGTCAAAAGGCAACCGACACTTGTTTCGTATTGTCAAAATAGCTAAAGAACTAGCTACGAAACATGATGTTGATATCTCTATTGTAGAAGCTGGGGCTTGGCTACACGACACTAATTTAGAGAAAACAGTGACTGGGAGCACACTAGAGAACAAAGACAAGATTATTGATTTTATTAAAAGTGTAGGAATTCACAAAGAAGACCAGCAGAAGATTTTGCATTGCATTGAAGCGCATGACGGAAGAGTTCCAGCAGAAACAATAGAAGCAAGAATAGTCCATGATGCAGATACTTTGGAGAAAATGGGTCCATTAGGGGTGATTAGAGAAACCTGGAAACGAGCACAGATAGGATGGAACACGGAGAGAATTATTGGACATCTTAGAACTCACTTGGAGAATAGAGAGAATGAATTGAATACAAAAGAGGCAAAAGAACGAGCAAAAAGTCTAAATGATGCTTTGAAGAGTTTTTTTGAGATAATCGATAATCAACTTAGAGAATAAATCCCATCAGAAAAAATATTCCAAACTAGATTAGTGCTGCTGCGCGGATAAGAATGCTTTTTCTAAAATGAGTTCTATGTTGTCTTTCATCTTCACTTCGTCTTCATCACCCGCACCCCATCCCGGTCCTTGGGCGGGTGCTGCTTGGGGTATCTGCGTGTGCTATCCCCTTATGTACTTCCCGTACTCCTTCAGGTATCTCCTGAATATGTGCAGTATGAATATCCTCTCCTGTTTTTTTGTCTGTGATCTCTCCAATGCGTTGTAATAGCTCTCCCTGTTTGCGTATTTGATGTTCAGCATGGGGTACTTGTTCCTGTTCAGTATGAAGTTCATGAGCAGCCTGGACATCCTGCCGTTGCCGTCGGTGAATGGGTGTATTGATACGAACCTGAGGTGCGCAGCTGCCGCCAGTTCCAGAGGGTGGGTTCTTCCCCTGTTCTTGTGGTACCAGTCGATGAATTCCTGCAGCAGGATGCTGATTTCCGCAGGGAACGGGAACTCTGCCTTGCTCCCCGCCACCTTGACTTGGTGTGTCCTTATCCTGCCTGCTATATCTGGGTGCGTCGTGCTGAGGAGCATCCTGTGCCATTTCAGTATTAGCGGGATTGACAGGCCCTTCTGGTAGTATATCATGTCATAGAAGACTTTCTTGTGCGTCTCGGTCTCCTTGATGTCTTCCACAGGCTTGTTCTCAGGCGTCACCCCTCTGTCCAGGATGCGTGCTGTCTCCTTGAGTGTTATCGTGCTGCCTTCTATCCTGTTGGTGTCGTACGTGAATTTTATCATGAAATAGTTGAGGTATTTCTCTCTGGCAGACGTGGGCATTGTCTTGTACTCGTCTGAGAAATTCTTCTTGATGGACTCGAATCTGTCCAGGTACTGCTCTTTCATTATCTCGTAGTTGAGGTCCGTCTTTAACTCATCTATGTTTTCAGGGACTTTTGTGCCTAGATACACCTCTTTCTTGGTCACTTTGGCGCCCTCCCTGAAAGAGTGCTCTAGATAGAAATACTGCTTGTCCCCGATCTTCTTCTTCCTGACCTTCATAAGGGCATATTACCCCTACACATTTATAAATATTGCGTTTTTTCAGGAAATGTAGGGGTAAGATTCAGGAGTATCTTCTTCTTTTCTGTGTTATGATAGGTACCCTTCAGTAAATAACTCCGGTTGTATCCTTGCGTAATTCGCCATGGTGGCGCATGTCGGGCGCAATCCATGTTGTTCTGCGGTCTTAATTATCCTCTGTGGGTCAGCTATTGCTGCGCATTTCTTCGGCATCTCTTCCCGCATCTGCCGGAAGTCATGTGCGAAAGGGGAGGTGAGGATATCCTCAAGTCTTTGTTCGTGGACGTTTCCCATGCTGTAGCTTATCGCGAAGCACGGTGAGACCTCTCCGTCAGCATTGACGTAGAAATGGTGTGTCCCTGCCCTGCATGCGCTCGTGTTGGTGAGGTTTGTGTAGCTCTGTAGCAGCATCCTGGACCTGGTCTGTTGTTCAGCAAGCCTTGCCCTGAATCTCTCTACCTGCTCCCTTGTCGGCATCCTGCCTTTGTATTCTCCATCGAGTGGCATGAACAGGACATACAATATGCCGATTGCGCCCCTGTCCTCGAAATATCTTATGAAATCCTCGCTGCATAGGTGTTCTAGGTTGTATTCCATCACTGTGGCAGAGACGCTGTATGGTACATTGTTTCTGTTCAGATAGCCTATAGCATTCTCCACTCCTCTGAAAGACCCTGCGCCCCTCGTCCTGTCAGACATCTCTCCCACGCCGTTGCAGCTGAGGAGGAAGATGGAATTGCAGTTCTCAGCTGCGACGTCAGCCACTTCTCGCGTGAGGCCTATTCCGTTGGTGAATATGGAGAATATGTGCTTTGAGAATCTCCGCATCAGGGCGTAGACATTGTCTCTTGATGCAGTGTGGAAAGGTTCGCCGCCCATAATTGTGACTGAGCGGCTGCCGAATCCGTGCAGCTGTTGTGCTACTGACTCCATCGTTTCGAGGCTCAGTACGGATCTTTTGCCTTGTCTCTCCGCTCCTGTTATGCAGCCTTCGCAGTTCAGCTGACAGTAATCTCCCGGGTTTAAGATTACCGCAAGAGGCGGCTTGAAGCCGTTCTTTCTGCGGAACTTCCTTCTCCGCCACAGCATCCTTGGAAGCGAGACTGTGTATTTTCTTGCGACGCTGTCTGCGAACTCAGGGTTGGTTTCATACAGCCTGTCAGCTATCTTCATGAATTTTTCACGGTGCATCCAAAGGTCCTTGCGGGCAAGTCGGAGCGCCACAGATGCTGCGGTATGATAAAAATTCCTCATGTATCTAACCCCCTTACGCAATGGAAATGACTGAGAAATTGCTTTATTTAAAGATTTACAATCGGTTTATAAGTTACTTCGTCTTCATCACCCACACGCCGTCCCAGTC
>JAGVOD010000021.1 GCA_020052935.1 archaeon
TCACCGCCGAACGAGGATACGTCAACGCCTGAAAGGCTTGACGAGGGAGCGAGGCGGAACGGGGATTATAAGGGGTCGCAACCCCTTATCTCATACTGATAAATACAGGCAACATCAATATACTAATACTTCAATGGTGCGAGAGATGGCAATGAACCAAGAAAGGATAAAGACGCTTGAAGAGAGCATAGAGAGGACGGATCTGCACGCAAGGACACTTGTCTCTCAAGTGACAGACAGGACAAAGACGATGGCGGCAGACCTGGAGATGATCGCTGCGAAGCACAGCGTCAAGATAGACCCCAAGATACACCTCACAGAATTCTCACCATACAACCCAGAGATAACATACTTCGTCGCTGAAGAGATGCCTGATGCTGAAGGGAAGAAGACAGACGACTTCAGGCTGGACTTCGCCGAGACCATGCTCAGATACTTCTGCGAGAACAGCATGACAGGAGCGACCACATACCTGCTCGCCAGACAGCAGGAAGACCAGTACAAAGCACTGCTGCAGATGATAAACCCTGAAGAGCTCTTTGAGCAGAGACCGCGCGTGAAGTCTGCGCTCTACGTCATATACCCTGACAGCGACGCAATACTCAGCGTCACAGTGGACCTCGAGACAGGCAGGCCGCACCACTACTCAGAGACCCTGGCGATAACATCACCAGACCTCGACGATGCTGCAGTGAGGGAAAGGCTCAAACAGAAGGTCGAAGCCAAGGACATCGCACTCTACGTCGTGAGGGTGCCGAGCGAGAAGCTGAAACTGGAAGTAGTGCTGCGATACGTGACAAAGACGCTGCGCGATAGGTTCGTGGAAAGCGTCGCGACGCAAGAGAGCGCGCAGGGATAAGCCGGAAGATCATCTAATCTCGACGGAAAATCTCCGGATTTTTCTAGCAAAAATTTATTAATAAGAAAAACGTATCCTAGACAATACTCCGAAAAGCTTAAATATATGACCTGACAAGTCATATAGGAGCGTAATGTATGAAGACGCTTGTGAGGACTAATGAGTTCCTCTCAGAGGATGTGAGGATAGAGAAGACGCTGATGAAAAGGGAGTCGCCTGGCGAATTCCCTGAGCTGACGAAGTGGAAGATACAGATGCTGTGCTTCGACGGCAGCAGCTGGGTCAGCATATGCAGGATAGACAACTACCTGCACGAAGGACTTTCCGGAAGCCACATACACACATACGGACATGAGCGCGTGAAGCGTGAGGAACTCTCCTTCCAAGAAGCCTGCGAAAGGATAAAGATGATTGGTGCCAGGATACTAATGGCAGAGTTCGGGCATGAACTCGACATAGCATAGGAGGAGTTGATGATGAAAATAAAGATTGTCGATTCAATGCGCGAATACGAGGAGGAGGTCAATGCCAGGCTGAAGAAAGGCGCTCTGCGCGAGCCTGAAAAAGCGATAGTCATGACACCAGAGATATTCAGCAAGGTTTTCAGCCCTGAAAGGATAAAACTGCTGCAGAGGATATTCCGCAACAACGTCAAGAACATATACCAGCTAGCCAAGGAGCTCGACAAGCCTTACGAAGTCGTGTTCAGGAACATAAAGTACCTGGAAGGCGTCGGCTTGGTGAAGATAGACGAGAAAGACAAAAAGAAAATACCTCACCTGGCCTGTGGCATGTCTATAGAGATGTTCCCTAAAGCGACGGCTTGAGGCCTAAACTTTCTTGAAACAGCCTTCTAGGCAATACACGCTCAATACTTGTTTCTCTGGACATAGCTCTTCCATGTCGCACCTGGCGCACATGTTCGGGACAAAGGACTCGTCCAGGTCACGCCTCTGCTCATGCAGGCGATACAATAAAAGAAGATACTTGGCCTCTGCGACATCAGGCAGCATATCCCTCTTGTCCAGACCATACCACTCGTAGAGACGCTTATCCCCCTTCTCCTTTATGCATCCGCCGCAAGCCATCACCATATTCTCCTTCACATTCGGGCCACCCCTGACTGCCGAAAGAAGAAGTGTCGGCTTGACAAGAGTATGCTTGCAGCAATACGCGCAATGATTCGGATCGCCGCTGTTGGCTATCCTGTTGGCTAGCGGCATGAACCCAGGACTTCCCATCTTAAGATGCGTGAAGTTGTCCAACGTGACCTTGTGGTTGGACTTCCCAGAACCTTCTACGCTGGACATCACTTTCCCGAACTGCCAGAAGATAAGATCCCTTATCGAACGTACATTAGGAGGAGGCATCCTCATTCACCTCTATGAGAAGTAAAATCAAGATGGATTTATAAAAAGGTGGTCACCAATGGAAACTAAAGAAATAGTATTTGTTTAGCTCCTACTGTCGCAGTGCCACGCAAGGCTTCGCTTGTTGCTTCTTTTACATCATACTCGACACCCCTGCAGGGGTGCTTACAAATCCTGCGGATTTGTGGCACCTCGCTCGCAGACGCTCGGAGGCTTCCCCCCGTCGAGTGTGATCAAGTCGCCGTGCAACGCTCCGCAAACTTGCGGTGGCACTGCTCGAAACAGCTAAACAGATACAAGAAACAATGAAAAGATGCAATATCATAAAAATCCGCCGCAGGCGTTCCACTCCGCACTGAAGTGCGGAGTTTGACGGAACGCCTGCTTTGACAGGTGGATTTTTAGGATGCAAATTGAGCGAAGCTCAATTGCACACAAAATCTATGATTTTGTTGTGCCAAAAATTTCGCCCTGAAGGACGGGGTTTTAAACCCAACACAAAATTTTACGAAATTTTTGTGCATCATATCCTGCGGGAAAAGGCTAAACAACCCACGCCTTACCTTCCACACGCACCTTGTCGCCTTTGTGCAGCTTCCTCTTGTTGCGCGTCTCGACAACGCCATTGACGATGACCTTGCCGTCACGTATCAGCAGCTTGGCCTGGCCGCCAGTAGGAAGAAGAAGCTTCAGCTTCACAAAGACATTGAGCTCGACATAATCATCCATGGCCCGCAAGAACAAAGACAAGTATAAAAAACTAATGAAACATCACATGCCTTGATAGGCATCCCTACCTTCGCCATCTATCGCAGCAAGAGCATCACGCAGCTCAGCACCCAGCTGGCGCTCATCGAAAAGAAGACGCCTCCGTATCCTCCTCAAAGCACGGAACTCCACCTGCCTGACACGCTCCCTGCTCAGATGCTTGCTGCTGCTGTTCTTGCCAGGAGGATAAAGCTCACTCACGCCCGCCAACGTCGAGTCACTCCGACCAGACAAGCCGAAACGACGACGCATCATCTCAGCATCACGAGGCGCAAGCCACGAAAGGACAACAGAAAGCTTGGCATTAAGATCAGAACCGACAGCCTCATAGTCAGTAGGAGGCAATGAACGGTCAGCGATGACATCTATCAGCTCAGACTCACCCTCAAGACCGATGGGCTGGCTCAGGCTCACTGTCCTGGCGCGCTTCATCTGCACCATCACAGAATAGACCTCCTTGTGCTCCAGGCCGAAACGCCGGCACACATACTCCACCTCGCCCAGCGCATCCACCCTAACACGCTCATCAGGGTCGGCGTCAGCAGCAGCCAAGACAGCATCCACCTTGCGGTAAAGATCATGCTTGTGGACAGGCACGTGCATGCCCAAGCCATACTCATGGATAGCACGCTTGATGAACTGGCGGATCCACCAGGTAGCGAGAGTCGAGAACTTGTAGCCACGCAGATAATCATAACGATCATACGCACGCATAAGGCCGAGGTTGCCCTCCTGCGTCAGGTCATGGAAACCGCTGCCACGATACCTCCTCCCGGCGATGCTCTTCACCAAGCGGGTATTGAAATGCACAACCACCTCACGTATCCTGTCCAGCTCACGCACAAGAGGCACGATACCACCGACGCTGCGAAGCATAGAACGGAGAGGCCTGCGCGAGCCCCGCGATACAAAGAAGGGAAGTCACGGCACAGCATAAGATAAGAAAGCGCCATCAGGCCCTCATGACCGAAGCCCTGCCTGCTGCACGCAGAAGCAAGACGCGTCTCCACATCCTCCTTCTTCATGAAAAGATACCTCTCCTCCCCTGCGCACAGGAGAGCATTCATCATCCTTGAATGAGAAGAGGCGAAGAACACATTCCACCTGCGGCCGGAACCACCATACTCAGACTCCTGACCTGCCAACGCCTCTGCCCTGAGCAGCTGAGCGTCGTCAGGCTCCTCCTCAGGCATGACAAACTCGAACTTGCTGAACCTCGGCAAAGGAAAACCCTGCCTGGAAATCACATCCGAAGTCAGGAAGTCCATGCTGCCAGAACCCCTTCCAAGACGGACATGGCCGTCAGGGTCGCGAGAGCAGACAATAGACTCCAACTTCCTTACCAAGGAAACAGCCTCCTTCCTCTTCTCCACCAACGCACGAAGACGGCCGACAGAATATATGCCCTGCTTCATAAGCACGCCAAGAGCGGCATGCTCGCCATGATAACGCCGCCCCAAGAACTTGATGACACCAGCCTCACCAGGCACAGGACCATAATCCCCACCGAAAGAACGCAGCACATGCACATAAGCCTCAGCAACCGAGTGAGGGCTGAGTGGCTCACCACAATCCAAGACCGCATCCGAAATCTCACGCGCTATCGACATGTCAGACCCCAAAACCCAATGCATCCAACGAGTAAAAATACACCTGCAAAAAGCGCTTGGCGAAGCTTTAAATATCTGTCGTTTCCAGCAACGACATCCCAAGATGACTATAAAAATGAAACACACAGGCATACTGCTGCTGGCGGTCATGCTGCCGGCAATGCTCATGCTGACGGGCTGCATAGTAAAGCAAGTGCAGGTAGTCTGCAACCCACCATACATGCCGCTCGGCACAGAATGCTGCTTCGACAAGAACAACAACA
>JAGVOD010000071.1 GCA_020052935.1 archaeon
AGGAGATATAGAATTTAAAAAAAACATAGTGGGTTTATTTAGGTTTCAAAGTCTAAAAAAATGAAGGAGGGACCAACATGGCCAAAAATAAGACACATATAAACCTCGTTTTCATCGGACACGTCGATCACGGTAAATCTACCACAGTTGGGCGATTACTGTTCGATTCTGGCGTAATAGACGCACAAGCGATGAAGAAGTTGAAAGATAAGGCTCAAGAGCTTGGTAAAGCTGGCTTCGAATTCGCCTTCGTCATGGACAACCTCAAGGAAGAGCGAGAGAGGGGTGTCACCATCGACCTGTCTCACAAGAAATTCGAGACAGACAAGTATTATTTCACTATAATCGACGCTCCGGGCCACAAGGATTTCATCAAGAACATGATCACTGGCGCTGCCCAGGCAGATGCAGGTGTTCTCGTTGTTTCGGCCAACCCGGGTGATGGTGTCCAGGCCCAGACCAAGGAGCACGTGTTCCTATCAAGGACTCTCGGCGTCAATCAGTTGATCATAGCTATCAACAAGATGGACATGGCCAAGTATGACCAGAAGCGCTTTGAGGAAGTCAAGGCCCAGGTCTCCACTCTGTTGAAGAGTGTCGGCTACAAGCCTGATGAGATACAGTTCATTCCTACAGCTTCATTCCCAGGCGACAACATCGCAAAGAAGACAACAAACATGCCCTGGTATTCAGGACCTTGCCTGCTTGAAGCTATGAACGCATTGAAAGAGCCTGAGAAGCCTACCAACCTGCCGCTCAGATTGCCTTTGCAGGATGTCTATAACATCACTGGTATCGGCGTCGTTCCAGTAGGAAGGGTCGAGACAGGCATCATGAAGGTGGGTGACAAGATCATAATCGTCCCTGGAAGGGAAGGTAAGGGCGTCCGTGGTGAGGTCAAGTCTATAGAGATGCACCACGAGCAGATGCAGCAGGCAGAGCCTGGCGACAACATCGGCTTCTCTGTGAGAGGCATCGGCAAGAAGGACGTCACAAGAGGTGATGTCTTGGGCCATGAGTCCAATGTACCGATGGTCGCTCAGGAGTTCACCGCCCAGCTGGTCGTGCTGAACCATCCGAGCGTCATAACTGTTGGTTACACGCCTGTGTTCCACGTCCACACTGCCCAGATCGCTTGCCAGATAATCGCGATTGAGAAGAAGCTCAACCCGGCTACCGGCGAGGTTCTCCAGGAGAACCCTGATTTCATCAGGAACGGCGACGCTGCGATAGTGAAGATCAAGCCCATGCACCCCATGTGCATCGAGAAGCAGAAGGAGATCCCCCAGATGTCGCGGTTCGCCATCAGGGATTCCGGCGCTACGGTCGCTGCAGGGATGTGCATCGACATAGTCAAGAAGGAGCTGTGATCCTTCTAATCGTTTTTATTTTAATCATTTCCATATCAAACCCGAGCTTTGAAATATGGAGACTTGAAACATGCAGAAAGCAAGGATAAAACTCACCAGCAACGACATAGACAAGATAAATCAAGTATGTTCTCATATTACCGAAATCGCTGAAAAGACCGGCGTGACCATACGCGGCCCGATACCTCTTCCTACCAAGAAGCTCAAGATAACTACGAGGAAGAGCCCGTGCGGCAACGGCAAGGCGACATGGGAAAGGTACGAGATGCGTGTCCATAAGCGCCTGGTCGATCTAGGCCTTGACGAGCGTGCATTGCGCCTGGTCATGCGTGTCCCCATCCCCGAAGGTCTCAAGATAGAGATCGAGATGGTGGATTAAGAGTTCTTTTCTTCTTTGACAATAATGAAGTCATAGC
This sequence comes from archaeon, assembly GCA_020052935.1. Lineage (GTDB taxonomy): Archaea > Nanobdellota > Nanobdellia > Woesearchaeales > UBA11576 > JABMQF01. The sequence goes on from JAGVOD010000071.1 coordinate 1,787, forward strand.
GGCAGCAGCACCGTGAGTTTGCGAGGCTATTTTGCAGCGACTACGCGGGCGTTGTCGGGGGTTGCCCCATCCGGGGGGACAGCCCAATAAACAAAAGAATCACTAGCCGAGCCTCACGTGCTGCTGCCGACCAAAACCTTTTAAAACAAAGCAGTTTCTCATTATTTCACACGCCGACGTGGCACAACCTGGCACTGCGCAAGCCTGGAAACTTTTTCCAAAGCCTGTGGAGAGCTTGTTCCCGAAAGGGTATCCCGGTTCAAATCCGGGCGTCGGCGGTTTTCCTTTCAAGATGGTACCTGAACGCATCAAATGGATTATTTGCTTAACGGTAATACTGTTATTTTCGGTTTATATTACCAATATTGTTAGGTCATTTTTTCAAGAACCTGAAGACATATCAATTATTCTCAAGAATATATCAGAAGGAACAAAATCAGTAAATGATCTTGCGTTGAATGCCAGTGAATTTACATATTCTAGTATTGAATGGAAAACATTCGATAAGCATTGCACCACGGCTTGTTTCATTACGCCGTATCCGTTCATTCAAATTTGGTCATACAAATATGCACCGTATATACTAAAAAGCAAAATAGGATCTTGTGGAGAGCATGCACATTTGTTAACATATTTACTGAGAAAACTAGAAATAAATACTACGAATGTTTTAATATTGTATAACACAGGAAGCAATCATATTTTCAATGAAGTGTGGAACAATGGAGAAGTGACAATCTTTGACTCTTCCAACAAACCAATCATCGAAAATAGGTCAGATGAGATGTATCCAAACAGGCAAATTATGTATGCTGAAAGAGTATTCAGTGACGGAAGTCATGAAGATATAACAAAATTATATGCTGGAGAATCATATGGTCGCATAAATTTGAGTGTTACCTTGTTTGGAAAACCATATGCTGATAAAAAAATAAAAGTCCACAGTGCTAATTCTACATTGATTAACTTTACAACTGGAAATGATGGGTCGGTAGTTATAGGCCTTGGAGGAAATACGAGTTATGAAGTTATCACCAATGTTTGGCTTTGGAAACCCTTTGCTATGAATATAACTGGCGGGGAATTTAATAATAGAAAAATTGAATTAGAATGGCATAAAAAAATGATAGTAAATATACTGCTATTATTTTTATTAATAGTTGTTTCACAAGTATTGATTTTCTTTGTAATCATACCTTGTTGGCAAAGGATAAAGAAAGAGTACAATAGTAAAAATAGATAGGAAAAACAGCATTTAGCATATTGCCGTGGCGTCGGCGTTTTATTTCTGTTGATTTATAAGAAAGCCAGCATATCAACAATCCTGTCCTTGAGTTCCCCTTCGCAGTATTCTATTCCAAAAACTAGAGTATTCACCAATCTGGAGTCGAATTTGGACTGCTCATATTTGCAGGATAGCGTCTTGCCTTCGAATAGTTTCCTTATCTCTTCTGTATCGTTCATGCTCAGCAGGGTTTTAGTGAATACGCAGTCCTTGGATGCATAGTTGACTGTTCCGAATGTCTCATTCACGATTATGTTGGCATCTTGGCAGTTGTTTGCTCTTGTGATAAAGCAGTCTTTGGAATCGCAAGATGTGTTTTCTGCAGTCGGTCCTTTGCAGGCTATTATCAACATCATGATTCCTAATATCAATAAAATCTTGGTCTTCAATTTATCGCAGGCTCCTTTAGCTTATTACTAAGATATTCTGTCCACTTTTGATACAATGTTCTTGTGTCTGGTGTTTTTAGTACGTTGAAATCGTATATCATCGGTTGCTGGACGCTATCAAGATTATCCTTTAATGACCTCAGAAAACGAACAGTATCTGATGTGGGTTTTTGCGTAAGTCCTAGCCTCTTTGTGACTTCATCTTGCCTTTCTTTCCTGAGCGTTTCTGCGTAATTCTTGTTCTCTAATGCCTTGTCTATGTGTTGCACAGATCCAGAATAATCTTTCTCATCCTTCAATATGTGTGCAAGTGCGTAATTTGCCTGGAAGTCTCTGGGGTTCTTGTCCAGTATCTTCTCGTACTCAGTTTTCTGTTCTGCCGCAGGAAGTGCTTTTATTTCTGCAGCAGTCTTCATGACTTGCGGCAGGGGCAGTTTTGGCGTCGAAGGTGCTTCGACGACAAATGCGTCAGGGCAGGTTGTCGAGTCTGTGCGTTTGCCTTGCCAAGCTGTTGTTCCGCTGCAGTCCTCGTAAGAGTCATGGTATCTCCAGGTGTATTTTGTATAGAATGATAGGCAGTCAGGGCTGAATGCAACGCTGGCAGAACCAAGGGCAGATTGCCCGCTTCCGTCACGTATTGTCCTTCCAGGGATGGTCAGTATGTTACTGAAGAATGTTCCTGACACAGGCCCGTGGCCGAGGTCGGTCAGGTCTGCGCCGCTTTTCTTGTGTGTTATTGTCAAAGGAGTGTAGTAGGAGTGCACATTTCCGCGGCATCTTGTTTCATCTACTGTGACCTTGACATCCCACGTGGTCTTGCCTTCGTATGAGTCCCAGCTCCAGGCGTGGACTGAAGGTATTGCCAGAATGAGGAAGATGATGATTGCTGTTGTAAAACGTTTCATTAAGCTATTTCAGGTGCTAGGCTATAAAAAGATTTCTACAAATTGATGGGATATTGGCCTAGAAGCAGGCTTGTTCTTTTGCACAAACTATTTAAACCAATATCTCATTGAAAGGGTGGGTTAACTAAAGAGGTGTATAATGCCAGTCACCAACCAAGATATCATGGACAAGCTTGACAGGATCGAGAAGATGCTTGTCAATATATCTTCTGAAGAAGAGCAGGAGCTGGAAGGCCAGAAGAAGATTGAGGAAGAGGAGGAGACTGAGCTCAAGGAGCTTGACCAGTCGCTGAATCTTGAGTTCTCCAGTCCAGAGGATTGGCGCCAGTACATCTGGGAAGGTTGTCCTTTCAAGAAGCAGGTCAGCAAGAGGGGGGAGATAGACTTCTTCTGCAAGAAGCAGAACTCTGCATGCAGGTTCGAAGGATGCCCACTGAACTACAAGATACCTAAGAAAAAATAATTTACTCCCATCCTTGGTCTTTGTTTTTCTTTTCCTTATCTTTCCCGTCAAGATACTTCTCATACGCCCAGCAGGGATACATAGGGCAGTTGCCTTCAGGGCAGTTTCTCATGTTCTTTGGACATTGGTCTATTCTCATGTTGCAGATAGGTAAGTGAGAGAAAGATAAAAAGGTGTCGGTGGCGGGATTCGAGCCCGCGACCTTGATCCGCCTCAATAAGAGGCTCTAGATGGCCCAGTTAGCCTGAGATTCGTCATTGGCTTTCGCCTCTGCACTCATGCTTCATATGAGTTTCGCCAGTTTTTGGTTCTAGCGCTCTAACCAGGCTGAGCTACACCGACATTTAAAGACAAGAAAACAAGAAAAGAGGGATGTTTATAAAGATTTTGGGTATTATCGTTCAGGGCTTCTTTGTGGTACTGTAAACAGATGTTCAGAATAGGACGTAGCAGCGGCTTTATTCTTGCCCCACTTTCGGGTTATTAAATCAGAGAAACTTTCACCGGGCAGTTTTAGCGAGACAAGATAGTCGTATGCTTCTTTGCGTATAGTTATGTTCTTGAGTGCCATCTCTTAGAAAAAGTAGAGGTAATATTTAGGTATTGCGTTAGCTTCCGGAAAGTTTCCGATTTCGAAAGTGATTTTATCTCAGCGCATTCCCTATTTTCCCTCTATACTGCTCCATCTCACCCTCTCCATACTTTCCCTGCGGCCAGAACTTAAGCGCGTCATTGTTGAACTTGGGTATGAGGTGGATGTGTGCGTGCTCTACTGCGTCTCCAACGACAGTCATTACAACAAGGTCACACTTTGTCGCGTTCTGCACTGCCTTTGCCAGCTTCTGCAGTATGGGCATCATCTTGGATGACTCTGCTGCAGGTATGTCCCACACCCACCGATAGTGCTTCTTTGGTATCACTAGTATGTGGCCTTTGTTCACAGGTCCGATATCTAAGAATGCGATGTTCTCTTTGTCTTCATATACTTTAGAACAGGGTATCTTTCCCTCGGCTATCTTGCAGAATATGCAAGCTTTGCTTGCATGCTCAGAAACCAACGGTTTCTTTTGGATGCAGTTGTCCATCATAATCACCAAGACAGACAAAACAAGCGAGGTTTTTATAGTTTTCCCAATAATTCCTTAAATTTTGGTGACACCACAATTACAGAGTCTGCATGCGCAAGGATGTTCGCACCAAAATTTAACCATACTCTGGCGCAATGCAGTCACGAAAACCTTGTTACTGAAGTAAGTATTGGTGCAGCAAAGATATTTTTAGTAATCATTGTTTTTGCGCTTGCTTACGCGCGTAGGACGATGGTCAAATTCTGAACCGCATCATCAGCCGCAGGGACACAATTATTCATTCGTATCAGAATTTGAAGAAGTATTGCTTACATCGCCAGTATGACTATTCCCACCACTGCCAATGCTATTCCGATGTACTGGTGCACTCTCACCCGTTCTTTCAGCACCACTGCCGCTCCAATCACAGTGACTGCTGGCGCTGCTGACACGATCGGCAACAGCGTCGAGACTGGGAGGTACACGAGTGCGAAGTAGAATCCTATCACGCCTAGCGAGAATAGGATTGAGCTGACCAGCAGCGGCTTCCACTGCTCTTTCTTGGGCCATGTCACCAGCTCTTTGGCAGGCTTTGTGAGGAATGCGAATAGTATGAACACTAGTATGAGTGTCTCGAAGTAGGCTGCTGTCCTATGCGGGCCGAGCTCTATGGTTGTGTATTTTACTGCGATGTTGTATATTGTCCAGCAGACCGAGACGACGACTGCAAGTCCTGCCCCTTTTGAGAACGCTTCCCTGGCGAACTCAGAGAGATGATGCTCGTCGAATTCTTTTGGTATCTTGAAACGTTCTATCGCAGCCAGTGCCGCTCCCACCAGTATGAGCCCTATCGCGAGGTATTTGTCTGCGTTGAGCTGTTCTCCGAAGAGGAACATCGCGGCTATGGCTGTCCACAATGCGTGGAGGGATGCGATGACCGATACTACCCCGACGCTGCCCGCGTTTATCGCTTTGTAGAATAGGTATACTGTCGCTGCTCCGAGTATCGAGCCGACCAGTATTGCGACGAGCACGAAGTCTGACGGCATCTTGAGCCGCGTGGTGAATATCGCTATTATGACGAGCAGGATTACTGCCATGGCGTGATTGAACAGCAGGCAGGTGTATTCTCCCAGCTTATTGACTACTTTTTTGAGGAATACTGTGTAGCTGCCCCAGCCTACCAGTGCCAGGATGGCCAGTATGAGTCCTATCGTGTCTGCCATGTTTCAGGAGTGTTACTCAAGGGTTTTTAAAGCTTGCCTTTGTTCGAATTCATTTATGTGCGGCAGTATCTCCCGCAGGTCTGGTTTTTCTACGACGGCATTCGCGACTTTCTTCAGCTCTTCGCTTTCGCTGCAGAATGCGATGCCGAGCCCTGCAAGCCTCATCATCTTGGTGTCGCTTGACGAATCTCCTACGACTATGATCTCTCCGAGGTGTAGGTTGTGCTCTTCTGCGAGCTCTCGCATTATCATCGCTTTCCTGTCGTTGGCCACTGGCCAGACGAACTCTCCGGTTATCATGCCGTCGCGCATCACCAGCTCGTTGGTGTGTATGTAGTCGATGCCAAGCTCATCTTTTGCCCGCAGCGCGAGGTCTTTCGGCCCTGAGCTTATTATCGCGATATTGTATCCGTGCTTTTTCAGCTCGCGTATCGTCTCTCCTGCCCCTTCCGTATACTTAACCTCTCCTATGAGGTCGAAGTACTGCTTTGCGGGCTTGCCTCGCCATAGTCTCCCGACGACTTCCTCGACGAGCTTTGCGTAGTCTGTCTTGACATACTTCTTCGTCAGCTCGACGCCTTCTTCGTATGTGCCGAGCTTCTTGTGCAGCTCCATCCAGAAGTTATGGTGCTGGAACAATACTCCATCCATGTCGAATATGATGAGCTTGTATTTCATTTTCCTAGTATGTGCGGCAATATTGCCCTCATATCCTGCATGTCATTAGGTATCACGACATCGCACATTTCAGAGAATGTCTCGCTTTTCGAGTTGAATGCTATGGCCAATCCCGCGATTTCTGCTACGTGGATATCGTTGTGGTTGTCTCCGACAAAGACGCACTCGCTGAGGTCGAAGCCTTCCCGTTTTGCTATCATCTTCAGCCCTGTCGCTTTGTGCTCTATATCGTACTTAGTTGCGACGCATCCCATGAGGTTCCCTTCATTGTCGAACTCGAACTTGTTTATCAGCACGTCGTCGAAGGGGTGGTCAGGAAAAAGCGTGTCTAGGACGATGTCGAGGCTTCCAGATATCACCGCCAGCTTGATGCCCTGCGCCTTAAGCTTCCCCACAGTATCTTTCGCTCCACGCATGAGTTTAAGTTTTTTTATAAGAGTTATTATCTTGTCTTTTGTCGCGCCTTTGTTCTTCAGCATGACTACATCGTGGTCTGCCCATTGCTGGTACGTCACCTCCTTGCGGAGGAATTTCTCTATCATCTCTTTCCTTGCATCTTTGTCAGTGCCGAAGTGGTCGTGCAGTGTCTGCCAGATGAATATCGTATCATCAACCAGAGTTCCGTCGAGGTCGAAGCAGACTAGTTTGTATTTCATAAGAAATCACACCAGCTTTATTATGCCCTGCAGCTGCTTCGGCGTGTCAAGATTGAAACTTGCCATGTTCTCTGCTTCCTCATCGTGCTTTGCCCATTTGGAGAGTGCGAACTTTATGCCGAGCTCCTTGCATGCCTCTGCATCTTTCTTCTCGTTCCCCACATACAGCGCGGGTTTGCCGACTTCCTTGATGAACTTCTTCAGCATCTCGATCTTGGAAGGCTCGCTTGTGAGCGGGCTGCGGTAGATGTAGTCGAATAGCTCTTTCACTCCTCCTATCTCCAGCGCTGGCAGCACCATGTCTTCTGGCGCAGTGGTTATCATCGCGAGCCTGCACTGCGTCTTGAGCTCTATGAGCATGTCGATCATCTCTGGCACGAATGCCTTCTCGCCCTCTTTCTGTAGCTCTGCGAGATACATCATCTGGTAGAGGTTTCGCGCGTATTTAGTCATGACTTGATTATGGAAGCTGTCCCCTCTTCTCAGCCCTGTCAGCCTTTCCATCACGGTCAGCACGTCAGGGAAATAATCTGCCTTGTCAGCCAGCTTCTCCACAGACGGGTCTTTGAGTAGCAGTGCAACCACCTTGAACCACTCTTTATGGGCTTTGCTGGCCGCTTCGCTGCTTATGATGGTTCCGTCCATGTCGAATGCTATGATGGGTTTCATGGCTTAAACGCTAGGCAACGTTGTTTTTAATGGTTTCTGCAAAAAATAAGCTACTGAGAAGTGGTAACGAAAAGAAAGATTTATAAATGGTAAAATCGTAATCCGCTCGCATGAGCCTCGATAGCAAGCAGACCAACGAGCAGGGAAGCAAAGACAAGAGCGGCTTAGAGGGTATAATTGCTTCTTTCAAGGAATGGTACGACCAACGTTCAGCCTCCCTTTCCAAGGAACGTACTGCGCCTCAGATAGTCCATAGGCCAGGTTATGCGGATAGGCTTACCAGGGTATTACGAGCATCGTACATGACCAATCTGCAGATAACTGAAGAGATAACTAAAGTCCTGACCCTGAATGCTATCCATTGTGACATGGACTTAAAGAAAGAGTCTGAGAACTTTCAGAGGTTGTTCGACAGGTATCCTGAGTTCTTCAGCCAGTCGAATCTTCTCTCTGCTCTGGGCAAGCGTCCTTTCGATGAAGTCATCAACCCTGAAGGGCTGGCAGCGTCCGCTGTCGATGAATTAAGACGATGCTACGAGACAATAAGCCCTGAATGTTTTGTCCCTTTTTATGAGATTAGCGATGATGACATGCCTGGTGAGTTCGACTTTGATGAGGAACAGCTGAGGTTCGGTGAGTTCTTGCTGAGGCAAGGGATTGACCACGAACCTGCATACACCACCTCATTGACCAAAGATTTTCCTTCAGGGGCATTGGTCAGCCTGAGGAGGATCATCGAAAGGTTCGGCATTGGCAACAAGTGGATAAGCGAGAATGCGGCGGTTATCTTAGCGAGATTCCTTAAAGATCTCAGGAAAGCGCCTGTGTTGTTATGTAATGATGATTTTAAGCCCAAACATGAGTTAGGCGGTGCCAGAGGGATTTCTGATCTTGCGGAGATTTGCGATGGCAGTGACGAGCTTTTCGACTTTATCTACAATCATGAGTTTGTCAAGGACGTGGACCATCCCGACGCAGTATACAACCTGCTTCCAGGACTACGCTTTGTGAAGGACGCATTCGACAAGGATGTCTCCAGGATTATGTCCTTGCTCACAAAGGAGATAAAGAGGCCGTTCTGGTACCACCAGAACTTCGAGGACTTCTGTATAGCCCTGAGACAAGTCAAGGAAAAGGACAAAGTCCTAAATCACCTGGAAGATAATATAACTGTAACAAAAAGGGAAGCTTCCAAAAGAATAGGGATACGGTTGAAGAAATCAGAGACTTTCGAGGATTATGATCTTGAGAAAGAAGTTATGTCTGTTTTAACAGGGACTTACCTTACAAGGGTGTGTGGACTTATAGAAGAAGGGAACTGCGGAAGTTTCGACGAGATTGATGAGTGCGCTTCTTTAGAAGTGCCAGGGTACAAGATAGTCCGTAGGCTCGGCCAAGGTGTTGACGGTGTTGTCTACCAAGCCCGCCATGACATTCTCGAAGATGTGAAGATAAAGATATTCAATTCTCC
>JAGVOD010000069.1 GCA_020052935.1 archaeon
AGAAAAGCCCTCATGACGACCATAAAAGAAGCTGTAGACAACAGCCTCGATGCATGCGAAGAGGCAAGGATCCTGCCAGAGATAAGCGTAGAAGTGATAGAGATGGCAGAGAACCGCTTCAGGGTCATAGTCGAGGACAACGGCCCAGGCATAGTCAAGGCACAGGTCTCGAAGATCTTCGCCAAGCTGCTGTACGGAAGCAAGTTCCACAGGCTGAAGCAAGCTCGAGGGCAGCAAGGCATCGGAATATCCGCATCAGTCATGTACGGACAGCTGACGACAGGAAAACCTGCAAGGATAACCACGAAGATAGGGCCGAAATACCCTGCGTACTACTGCGAGCTAAACATCAACACAGCAGAGAACAAGCCCGAGATAGTGAAAGAATCAGAGACAGAATGGAACAAGGAGCACGGGACAAGGGTAGAGATAGACCTGGAAGCCGTGTACCAAAAAGGAAGCCAGTCCATCGACACATACCTCAAGCAGACCGCGATAGTCAACCCGCACGCGACAATCATCTACACAAACCCGAAAGCAGAACAGATAATATTCCCACGCGCAGTCAATGAAATGCCTGCAGAACCCAAAGAGATAAAGCCGCACCCGAAAGGAGTCGAGTTAGGAATGCTAATAAGGCTGATGCAGGACACAGAAGCAAGGACGATGCAGAGCTTCTTCGTCAATGACTTCTCAAGAGTCGGAGCTGGAAGCGCGAAAGAGATACTGCAGAAAGCAGGAGTGCTGCCAGAGACCAAGCCAGAGAAGATCAGCAGGGAACAGGCTGAGAGGATAATAAAAGGCATAGCAGAGACAAAACTGATGAACCCGCCGACAGACTGCATCTCACCCATAGGCGCAGAACAGCTGGAACGAGGGCTCAAGAAAGAGATCAAGGCAGAATTCTACGCGACAACCACGAGGCCCCCGGAAGTATACCGAGGCAACCCCTTCATAGTCGAAGCAGGCATAGCATACGGCGGAGAGCAAGACCCGGAAGGCGCAGCAAGGGTGCTGAGATACGCGAACCGCGTGCCATTGCAGTACCAGCAGAGCGCGTGCGCAATCACACAGTCACTGGTCCAGACAAACTTCAGGAGCTACGGGCTGAGCCAGAGCAAAGGAGCATTGCCTGCAGGGCCATGCACCATCGTCGTGCACATCGCATCAGTATGGGTGCCATTCACATCAGAATCAAAAGAAGCGATAGCACATTACCCTGAGATAATCAAGGAGATAAAACTGGCAGTGCAGGAAGTCGGAAGGCAGCTCGCGAGCTACGTACTGAAGAAACAACGGCTGAACAACGAGATGCAGAAACGCAGCTACATAGAGAAATACATACCGCACATAGGCTCAGCACTACAAGAGATGATAGGGCTCAGCGAAGGCCAGAAAGCGACTGTCGAAGTCGAGTTAAAGAGCCTGCTGGACGAGAGGAGAGGCAAGCTCGCAACGATAGAAGCAGACAACGAGGAATACGACGAAAACCTCGCGAAGATAAAATCCAATGCAGAAGAAGAGCTGTATGATGAAGAGGAGAAAGAGGGAGGTGATGACGATGAGTGAGAAAATGACAAAAGACGTCGTCAAGGAACTCAAAGAGATAGCGAAAAGCATCTACACAAGCATAACAGCGAAGAAGCTCCCCTCGGTCAACATGCCGCTACGCGCGCTGCAGAACGTCAAATACGACCCGAAAGTCGGATTCTTCGAGCTTGTCGGGAAGAATAAAGGAAGGACGCTGACAGCCTCAACAGCAAAAACATTCGCACAGACACTGTTGATGATGAACGAGTCCCGCAAACTCGTACAGACAGACGACATCGCGACAAAAAGGGAGATGTACTACATCTCAAAGAACTGGGGAGACGCGCGCTTCCTCGACCAGCCTGAATCAGACACTGTAATGGACGACATAGAAGCAATGATGATGACGAACAGAGAGCAGCTAGGATTCATCCCAGAAGAGAAAGGAGGGGATGTCGCCGGAGAACTGGTCGTCATAGACGTCGACCAGGAGACAGGCAAGGATATAAAGATAGACTGCACAAAATTCGGAAGCGGCGCGTATTCTGTACCAAGCAGTGTAGAGCATCTCAAATTCGACACGAAAGCCAAGTTCATACTGGCGATAGAGACAGCAGGCGCGTTCCAGAGGCTGGTGAAGCACAAGTACTGGAAAAAGGCAAACTGCATACTCGTCTCGATGGGAGGCGTGCCGACAAGGGCGTGCAGAAGGTTCATACGAAGACTTGCTGACGATATGAAAATCCCTGTGTACGTCTTCACAGACGGAGACCCATACGGATACCTGAATATCTATAGGACACTGAAGGTCGGAAGCGGTAACGCAGCACACATCAACAAGTACTTCTGCGTGCCACAGGCAAAGTTCATCGGAGTCACGCCGCAAGACATAATAGACTACAAACTTCCGACGCACCCACTGAAAGACATCGACATAAAGAGAGTGAAAGACGGCATGAAGAACGACCCGTTCGTGCAGTACTACAAGGAGTGGCAGAACGCGCTTGACCAGATGGTGAAGATGAAGAAAAGGGTAGAGCAGCAGGCATTCGCAGCACACAGCCTGAACTATGTCATGGACACCTACCTGCCAGAGAAGCTCAAGAACCAGAAGACGTGGCTGCCGTAGAGAAACTATTTAAATATCAAAACCAAAAACATAATAAATACTCACGAAGGCCCTGTAGCGCAGCCTGGATAGCGCGACTGCCTTCTACGCCTGGCGCGAGGAGAGCAGTAGGTCGTGGGTTCAAATCCCATCAGGGCCGTAAAATCTTTTAAAAATTTAGCAAAATCATTTCAATGGCGCCGTCGCCAAATCCGGTAAGGCAATCGCCTGCAGACAGGCACACAAGCTGTGTCGAGCGCGAAAGCGCAATGAGAGGAAGACAGCGATCACTTGGGGGTTCAAATCCCTCCGGCGCCTCTTAATCTTTCCACAAAAAAGAAGAAAATGGCAACCTGCGAGATGTGCGGAAACGAGAAAGCGCTTGTGAAGGCAAGCATAGAAGGAGCTGTACTAGAAGTATGCGAGCGATGCGCCAGATTCGGCAAGGTCCTCGCGAGGCCACAGCAGAGAGAGATTAGAGAACCCGCAGCGCAGCAAAGACAAGCTATCGCAAGGCCACAAAGGAAAGAAGTGATAGAGCTCATCACTGCAGACTACGCCAAAAAGATAAAAGAAGCCAGAGAAAGACTGGGGCTGACACAAGAAGAATTCTCAAAAAAACTCAATGAAAAATGGTCGGCCATGCAGAAGATGGAATCCGGACAGATGAAGCCATCCATAGAGCAGGCAAGAAAGCTGGAGAAGCTGCTCAGGATACAGCTAGTGGAGCAATACGGCGAAGAAGGCGACATACCGTTGGGCGACACGAGAAAGAAAGAAGAAAGCTTCACGCTCGGAGACTTCATAAAGACAAAGAAAAAGACCAGCTAAGATTGTAGCACTTACTGCCGCAGTGCCACGCCAGGCTACGCTTGTTGATTCTATCTGCGAAACGTGACATCCCCGTAGGGGGCGTCCCCCTGTCACGTGTGAATCTTTAGCAGAGAAACGCTCCGCAACGTGGCGGTGGCACTGCTAAAAATATCTAAACGACAGTCTTATTCGTGACCTCATAGATTTCTATGCCTGAAGCGTTGTAAACCTTATTGAAGACATTGCTGTGCGACAGAAGAAACAGCATGCCTTCATCAGGCTTGTTCCAGACCAGGCCAGAAGCCATGTCGGGAGTGATGAATATGTACTTTATCCTGTAGGCGTCAAGAAGCTGTCTGGTCTGCTTCAGGTTGCGCGAGTAGAACAACGAGTCCTGAACCTTGTAAAGGAACTTCTGGTCATAACCGTAAGATGATAGAGAGTCCACAAGGACAGGATTCCTGGCGACGGCAGAGATTAGATATCCGTTGTCATAATGACTAAGGACAAACTCGTCCTTGAAAGCATTAGAACCGAGCCATTCCACACCCTCTATTATATCCTTGTCAGGCTCCATGGAACTCAGACGGGTGACGTAAGACAAGGTTGAGAACAGCAGGCCGCAGACAATGACCAGAAGCGCGAGATTCTTCAGGAAAGGGATGCTCCACTCTGCCTCGTAAAGACGGACAAAGCCCAGACCTGCCGCGACCGCGACAAAGAACATCAGGTAGATGTTAGAGAAATTGCCTATAATCGACAGCGAGACTATCAAAAGCAATGAGAGGATGAAGAAATACACGAACCTAGCCTTATCTTCCCACGCAGAGACCAAGCCATAAAAGGCAAGGAGTATGCTGAAAATGCCAAAACCGATCACTCCGCCAAGATCAGAGAACAGGTTTCCGACGACATCTATGGACGGGGTGTAAGTATAGTTGTAGTACATGTCGATCTTCCTCGCAAACGAGAGGAGAGCCATGATAAAAAGGACGATGAAGAAACGACTCTGCTGATGGCGCCGGGTCGACACGTATGCCAGCAGCAAAAGCAGTACGAATAATGTATGAAAGACGCTGAAAAGCGAGACGACCACAAAACACAGGACAGACAGGATGAACTTGATACGCGACTTCTGCAGGAAAAGATAGAAACCCAGCATAGACAGGAATACTGCTGCCGAGTGAGGGCTTGAGACGGTGAATGCATATATGAAAGCGGGATTTATGACCAGGATCAGCAGCACAAGGTGGCGCTTATACTTCTCTGTGATGAA
>JAGVOD010000094.1 GCA_020052935.1 archaeon
CGTGCCTTACGACTTCCAGATACTCTTACCAGAGTCTGGATTGGACGGAAGCATAACGCCGACGACGTATTATTTCTACATAGAGCTGACGTAAGAAAATTTTAATTTTTTCTTTTCTTTTTTTTAATAACTTTTTTAAACAGAACCTACTTCTAGCCATACATGATAAAGTATCCAGATCCTGTTTTGACTGAAAGCAGCAAAGGCAAGAAAGAGGCAAGAGTGCTTGTCGAGAGAGGAGAATATGTGCGGTACACTTACTTTGACGCTGAGACAGACAAGCTTGTCGCTGAGGGAAAAGAGACAGTCATATTGAAGAATGACGCTGGAAAGCTCGAGAAGCTGTTCATCGTGCCGATAAGCGGCGGCAAGAGCTTTGTCTTCAAGAAGAAAGACGTCGACAAGGACGCAAAGGTATGGGACGCTAAGAAGAAGAAAGAAGAGCAGCTTTTCTGAAGAAAAGATAAATTCTTCGCGGCGCCGCGCCAGACTCCGCGCCGCATTTTCTTAAGTTTAAACATGACACCCCCGTAGGGGGCAACCCCCCGTCATGTGCAATACTTCTGCCGAAGGGCGCTCCGTGAATTGGCGGCGGCGCCGCTAAAAAAACACAAGAAAGATTTAAATAAACCAGCACATATTTCTGACCTATGAAAAAAGTGGCAATAACAATAATTCTTTTGGCATTGCTCCTTGCTGGTTGCGGCCTGCTGCCTAAGGAACCTCCTGTCGAAGAGCTTCAGGGAGAGACTAACACTATAGTTGAGACGCCTGCTGCACCAGAAACGCAACAGCCAGCACCTGCTGATGCGACGCCTCCTGCTGCAGAGGTTGCTCCGCCTGTAGAGAGCAAATACACACCAGCAGAGCCAGTCATAATCAACGAGACGAACGAGACAGCGCCTGCGTTACAGATATCGGGCAGCATCAACCTGCAGTCAAACCCGCAGCTATGCCCCCACCTCGTGCGTAAGTTTGACTGCGACAAGTACGACCTCGCAAGATGCGGATTCAAGACGCTCGTCGGGCAGAATGACTTCTTCCCAGACTACCTGCACTGCAGGGAAGGATATGTCAACCGGGGAGAAGACCCCCGTCACAAGTACTGCTTTGTCCAGGAATGCAGAGCCCTGGAAAAAGACAACATAGTACATGCATACGGCGGACCAGTGGCTTTTGCAGAGTATCTCTACGAGGTTGAAAAGACCGCGACAGGAGTCATGACGCACTACACACTGCTAAAATGCGGCGAGGAACACAAAGAGTTCCCGACGAGCTATGACTGCCGCATCTACAAGTCAGAATTGAGGAACATATGACTGAGTGCAAACAGCCCTCTAACAAGCAAAAGTGCAGCTGCACATATCCTGGATGTGGCCGCAAAGGCATCTGCTGCGAATGCATACGCTACCATCTCGCCAACAGGGAACTGCCCGGATGCTGCTTCTCTAAAGAAGCCGAGCGCACTTATGACCGCAGCTTCGAGAACTTCGCGAGGACGCAGATAAAATGATAAAAGCAGTCATATTCGACATCGACAACACGCTTGTAGATTTTCTCGAGATGAAGAGACGCTGCCTTGGGCCTGCAGTCGACGCCATGATAGCTGCCGGACTGAAGATGCGCAAAGAAGCCGCGCTGAAGAAGATATACGAGCTCTACAGCAAATACGGCATGGAATACAAGCTGATATTCCAGGAATTCCTGAAAACAGTCAACCAGTATGACTACAAGATACTCGCAGCAGGCATCGTCGGCTACAGGAGCAAGAGGAAAGTCAGGCCATACCCTGGCATCGTCGCAGTCATAAAGAAACTAAAGAAGAAAGGGATAAAACTTGCCATAGTCTCTGACGCCCCGAACCTGAAAGCCTGGATAAGGCTGACATACATGGGCATAGAGGACATGTTCGACGTCGTCGTGGCTTTCGACGACACTAAGATGGCCAAGCCCGCGACACTCCCATTCGAGAAAGCAGTCGCAGAGCTGAAGGTAAAACGCGGCGAGGTGCTGATGATAGGCGATTCTCCTGAAAGAGACATCGCAGGCGCGCGGCACATGGGCTTCCACACCTGCTTCGCAAGATACGGCAACCCTGATGTCAAGAAAGGGAAGTCGGGTGCGGAATACGAGGCAGGCAAGCCTGGAGACATACTGAAGATAGTGAATAGAATCAACACGAAAGACTAGCAGCGGCCGATCTTCTGCCCCGCCCATATGAAATAGCCTTCATCGAAAACATCAGTCTCAAGAGTCCTGAAACCAATCCGCTCAGCTGCGGCCACGCACTCTTCTAGGCCTCTTGATGTATGAAGACGATACGCAGCTTCAGGCCCCAGCTGGTGTACCTCTTCTAACTCCTGCTCGCTATCGAAAAAATCGATGAACTCTGCTTTGCCCATGCCTTTAATATCATAATCCAAGACATAGACCAAACCTCCTGGCGACAAAGTGTGGCGCACTTCCTCGAGCGCAGCATCACCTGCCTCGTGAAGGACGAAAAAGACGGTGGAACTGCTGAAGTGGTCTCTGCACGAACGAATGATCTCCGGAGAGTATATGAACTGGACATTCGGCCGCTTGTTAAAACTTCTTGCATGCTGGATCTTTGGGACAGAAGGGTCGTAACCAACTATCTTCAATCGGCGATTGACCCTCCCTAAGAAATGAGGCCATCCGCCACCACCACAACCAAAATCAAGATGCTGTGAGCGCAGGCCTGGAAGTACCTTTCTCTTGACCAGTGTAGATAATGACCAGTATCCTGACATCTGCTTACCCCAGACTTATGAAACAGAATTCCCCTTTTAGCTGATAAAAGTGGTGCATAAGAGGTATAAATAACTTTTGCTGATGTCCTGCCATAGGCACTGTAGAAAGTATCGCCCTTCGGGCGGGTGCCGCCAGGCTACGCTTCTGAACCATATCAGAAGACACCCGACATCCCCGTAGGGGGCTTCCCCCTGTCGGGTGTGATTCCCTGGCTGTAAGTCGCTTCGCACAGAGGCGGCACCACTACTTTCTACAGTGCTCCGGTCATCTGCAAAGATTTAAATAAGCAAAACCCTGATTATCCTTAAAAAGAGGTCCTTATGGTAGTCCACGATAGCTTTGTTGTCAGGAAGCCTTTGGAATTCACACTCATAGTGCTTCTCATCATATTCGTACTGCTCCTGCCGGTTTATTTCTACACAAAACACACAAATGCAGAGAAGAAAGCGCCGGATGTCCTGGTGCCAGAGACCTATTCTGAGACATGGTACTACTTCAGCCCAGATAGCGACCTGTCCGAGAGCGACAAGAGACAGATGTTCAGGATCAAATACGAGAACAATTTCGTGCAGTGGACAGGATCGCTCCGTGCATGCAAACCACTTGCAGGGCTGTCCACGCTCAGCATCGACGAAAGGGGGGAAGAAAGTTCAGACGTCCTGTTCACAACACAAGACGACTGCACCATGATACCCGTCGGAAGCCAGGTCACATACAAGACGCGGCTCGTAGACTGGAAGATAATGTCATTCATCGGAAAAGACGGGGAGATACTATCATGGGGATAATGCCTGAGGAGAAAGGATTCGCGGCAAGACACCGCATCCTGACGACCATCGCGGTCATGATACTCATAGTTGCGGTAGGACTGGGCCTGAGATATGTACAGCAGAAGTACTTCCCAGCGCAAGAACAGGTGTACAAGGAGCCTGTGTTCATCAACGAGAGCTTTGAGGAGGTTGATAAGAACTTCAATGTCCGCAGCAGCCTCACGCCCGACGAGAAAGACACGCTGTTCAAGCAGAAATACCAGTACAACGCGTTCAAATGGACATGCAAACCGTTAGGATGCGTAAAGCTCATGGGCAAGACGACACTGAAGCTGATATGCCGCAGCGACGGATTCACAGAAGACTTGCGGCTCGGGATGAACGAGGACTGCGCAGACGTAGAGAACCAGCCCGGCGTCACTGTATCGTTCCAGCTGCTCAGCAAGACAGAGGGAGAGTACTACATCGGAAGGGCTGGGACTATCGTGAGCGATAGCAATATTTAAAAACCAAAAGGGGTCATCGAGCAACATGAAAAATAAGAGAACGGCAAAGGACGCCGCGGACAGACCTCCGCACGAATACAAGATATACAGGTTCGGATTCTGGCTGTTCTTCTTCCTGGCGATATTCAGCGTCGTGTTCAGCGTCTGGGCGATATCCTCCATATACGCCAACTTCACTGTCGTCACAAAGATACTGGACGAGTCGTTCGAGAGGACGAACTTTGTCCTGGACATAACATCCAGCAAGATGATTGGCTGCGAGCAGAAAGTGCGCGACTGCCAGTCCCAATTGGGACAGAGGCCTGTCGGATAGGGCATTATTGAAAAGCTCGCTACGCTCGGGCAGCACCAGACTCCGGCTTCTACTTCTTTTACTGATATGCTGACATCCCCGTAGGGGGCAACCCCCTGTCAGCGGCGTGTGTTTTGTATTGGAGCCTTCGTAAAAAAGGTGCTGCCTGCCTTTTCAATAATGCCCGGATAGGCAAAGATTAAATATCTGGCATGACTAATTGTTTCTTATGAGGAAAATACTGCTATTCGTCACGGTTCTGGCACTCTTGGCTTGCTCTGCCACGGCAGCCCAATTCTTCCTCAAGGAGATAATATACGAGGGCGAGACAAAACAGTACACATCAGGCACTTATGTCTATACAATAGAGCTCACAGGCGTGTTCGACAGGCAGCTGAAGGCGCAGTTCAAGGTGAATGGCGAGACTACTGACGTGTTGAGCGAGGACGAGAGCGACAAACTATCTGACGGGGCAGTGATACAGGTACGTGATGTGTTGCCACAAGAATCAGGCGATGGCAAGGACATGGTGCAGTTCAACTTCTTCCCGGCAGAACATCCGGAAGCGACAACACAGCCAACAGCCTCGCCGACAACTACGCAGCCGACTGCTACGCAGACAAAGACGGCTCCTGCCACCACAACCACTGCAACAAAACAGGCTTCAGCGACACAGCAGCAGAATGACACACAGAAAAAGGTCTCAACAGTAGATTTGACCAAGACGATGCAGAAGAAGAGCGTGTGGGGAAGGTTTGTGGATTGGCTAAAGGGGCTTTTCAAGTAGCTTTGCCTAAATTTTTCTTGATGTCATCAGCAACCTCTTTCGGGAACCAGTCGAGCTTGGACTGGCGCTTTATGAAATCGATGTCATACTCCAGCATGTCATTGCCAAACCTTTCGACCAGCTCGTTCTCGAAGGCCTGAAGCTTCGAGACGCTGTCATAATGCATGAATGCCATGATGCTCCAGGACTCGTATAACTCGAGGATGTCGTTGGCCTTCTTGGTCGTTGCGATGAACCTTATTACTTCTCCACTCTTCTCCCTGTTGATGAGTTTGATCTTGATGAGGTATGCATGATGACCTAATGAATACGGATTCACATTCGGCTGGAACTTGGCAATTATGTTGCCTTTCACCAGCTTTTTTAGACGGTAGTTCACGGTTTCCCTGTTGAGACCGAGCTTCATTGCCAGTTCTGTCAAAGTTGCACGAGAGTTGTTGGCCAGCAGGTACAGCAGGTCAATGTCTTTTCCATCTATCTTGACCTTCTCATTCCCTCTCTGCCTGAACAGCTTCTGGTATGAATAATCCTCTTTCTTGACGGATGCATCTATGTCGACGTCGATGTCTGTCATGCTGAGTTCTGTGAAAATAAAACGGTGCGTATTCAGGATGAGGAAATCCCTTGCATTGGACCTTTTCAGGATGTTGGAGACTATCCTGTTGAAGTGGTCAAAATCACAGTAATAGAAGTATATGAAGAAGTTATGGCTGCCAGTGGTGTTTAACGCGTTCATGATATAAGGCATCCTTGCGACATACTTGAGATACTCCACCTCCTCAACAAGTGTCAGGCTGGTCTTCAGCATTATTATGCTTGAGTTGTAGGCCAGCTTAGGGACGTGGATATAAGTCTGGAAATTATTTACCACGCCAATCTGCTGGAGCCTGTTGATGCGGTTCATCACGCCGTTCTTGGAAATGCCTATAATCCTCGCGAGCGTGGAAAGCTGAAGCCGGCAGTTCTTCATCAGGCAGCTTATCAGCTTTGTATCTATCTTGTCCAGTTTCTCGGCTGGCGCAGGATAGACGTAACCTGCTTCAGGCATTTCACTTTCCATGTATTGCAAAAATGCGTTTATATTTATAAATATTTAGCTTTTGTCCTGTTATTTCTCGTATTTATTTTATATATCCTAAAAAGTATACATATTTACAACAAACAACAGGAGGTGGAAGAATGGCTTCAGCAGCAGGATCCAAGGGAGGAATAGTGGAAGATGGAGAAGAGACGACTGTTCTCAGAGATAGTGACCAAAGGCAGATTTCCGGAAGACCTGCTCAACAAGATAGATAGTTCTGAATCTGAGCTCAGCATAGATATCAACAACGAATGCAACCTGCATTGCAAGCACTGCTACTGGGGCATAACCAAGCTCCACAAGGAGCCTCTTTCTCTAGACGAGATAAAACAACTAATTGACAGAGCGATAGACTCAGGCACAAAGCTCTTTGCGTTCGCAGGAAGAGAGCCATTCCTGACAGACAGGATAATACATGTCCTCAGATACATCAAGGAAAAGAAGAAAGATAACAACATAAAGTATGGCGTCGTGTCCAACGGAACACGGGTATCTGGCTATGTGGACGCGCTCAAGGAGCTTGACCTCGATTACATAGACATAAGCATCGATGGGACGAGAGAGATACATGATAAGATAAGGAGAGATGGGGCATATGATGCTGCGACAGGCGCATTGAAACAAATCATCAATGGCAACGTCGTGAGAAAAGTATTTGTGAGTATGTGCTACAACAAGCTCAACTCTGCAACCTTCTTCGAGGCAATTGATGACCTGGCGGAGAAAGGCGTCACGAACTTCTGCATACTGCCATACATCCACTCGGAGAGGGGCAGCCCAGAGCTGAAGATAACCTTCGATGACTTTCTAAGTTTCCTGCGGCAGCTGGAGCACTATTCGCCGAAAAAGCCTGTTGAGATAATGATTGACCTTGAATGGTACATGATCCCTTCGGTAAAAATGATGCTTGATGAAGGGGTAATGAACCTTGAGAGGGTCAAGGAAGATGCGGCGGGTAACTTGTACACCAAAATCGAAAATGCAAACTGTAAGATATATGTCAAGTTCGGTTTTGTCGACCTGAACAGGTTCGTGGTGACTGCAGACGGGTACTTCGGCAACATACACATGAAGAGCAACAACGATTACTATCTGACAGCATCAGGGAACGTGAGAGAGAAAGACATCCTGGAGATGATACCTAAGACAATAAATGCATCTGTACATCTCTTCAATAGAAGTCTTCAAAAGATGAATAAAGAAATAACAATTACTTCTCTTTCCTGACGAACTCTGTATAGCCGCACTTGCCGCACGTCATCCTGTCTTTGTGCGCAGCCATGAACACACCAGCACCGCACTTGGGGCACTGCTTGTTCTTTCGCGTCAGAGTAGAGCCTGATACAGTGTACATCTTGTACTTCTGAGATGTCTTCTTCTTTTTCTTTCCAGAGGGTTTCTTTTCAGCCATGTTGGATCATCCTTAAGCTTTCTTCTCTTCTGCCTTCTCTTCCTTCTTCTCGGTGTGCTTGTCGAGCAGCCCCTTGTCCTCGAGCTTCAGCATGTCCTCCTTCTTGGAATAGACCTGCGCTATCACCCTGGCCGTCTCTATGCCATACCTGGTATAGATATGCTTGACGACAGTGAGATCGGGCTCTGCCTTGACCTTCTTCGCGATAGCGTCACGGATCTGCTTCCTCGACGGAGTAGCGCCCTTGAACATCAAGTCAAACGTAAAGCGCTTCCTGGAAAGCAGAGGAGTGTCACGTTCTTTCAACAGCTGTAGATCCATGAAAATCACCTGCACTTCAAGGCGTACTCGCCTTTCACGGCGACGCCTATCTTCTTGGATATCTCTGACTTCTCCACATCTATGATTGAGATGCGACCCTGCCAGTTCGTCGAGATCTTGTTGTCCTTGCAGATGGGGC
This sequence comes from archaeon, assembly GCA_020052935.1. GTDB lineage: Archaea > Nanobdellota > Nanobdellia > Woesearchaeales > UBA11576 > JABMQF01. Next base: position 8,080 of record JAGVOD010000094.1, read on the forward strand.
ACTCGCTGCCCTCAAAGAACAACTTGCATCTCTTGCAGCATTTCTTCTTAGTCATCTTGAATCAACTACTCCTTTTTCTTCTTCTCTTTCTTCTCAGGCTCTTCCTTCTCGTCTTTCTTCCCTTTCTTCGGAGAGGACTTGTCCTCCTCGACCCACTCCAGCTTGCCGAGGTATTCCTGCCGCATCGTCAATCCCAGCTTGGGATTCGCGGCATCCTTGAAAGAGATTGCGATAAGCCTTGCGCGGCACCTATCACCTATCTTGAGGCTGCGCTTCGAATCCTTGCCTGAAAGGACTTTCTCCTTGGAGAAAGACACGAAATCATCCATTGTCTGTGAGATGTGGATCATCCCCTCGATAGGGCCGAGATGCATGAACGCGCCGAAATCCGCGATGTCACGTATCTTGCCTAACACAACTTCCTGCATCTCTGGCTTGAATGTCAGGAGATCGAAAGTGGTATCGTAATACGCGGCGCCATCGCCAGGTATGATTACGCCTTCACGTATGGAATCGACCTTGGCCACGTCAATGACTATGCCGAGCTCTTTTGAGATGTAGCCGTCATACTTCTTCTTGATCCTCTTGGTGACAGCATCTTCGGCAGAAAGGCCGAACAGCTTAGGAGGGACACGGATATGGTCCTGAAGCGTTGTCCTGTAAAACATTCTTGACGTCCTCTTCTCAATGTTTTTAGTTAAATAAGGAGCTTTAGGCCCCCAAAATGATTAGCACAGATTAAGTGAGCGTAAGATACCTTTTCTGCCTCAAAACGATTGTTTTGACGTTATTCTGCTTTAAAATACGTTTTAAACCAGCATCCTGCGTCGCTACGACGTAACCAGGGCTTTTTGCCAGTTCTACAATCATTTTATCAGTGTTTAAATTCTTTTCTGTTTTTAAATGCCTTGGCTTCTTCGCTGCTATAAGCTGCAGGGCAAGGCTCGCGGCACGCTTATCCCTGCCAGACGCGGTCTTGCGTATCTTCTCCAGCTCGTCCAGGGTCATGTCGACGATGCACAGCTCGTAAGGCTCATGCATCAGCCTTTCGATCTCTGAGAATATGTCTACTTTGAACTGGGCAGGTATCATCAGGAAATTCGTGTCGAGGATGATGTGTATCATAACATCAAGGCTGGGCGAGGGTGGTTTAAAAACGTTTTCACGCGCGTTCACATGCGCATGCATTTTACATAATTTATATAATAAAATTTATATATGTATTCTGCCTAGATATATATGGGGGATATACCCCCTGACTGTTTTTATATGCCCTGGTTCAAAGATGGAATACCGCAAGATAATCGGGTTCGGGAAGTCCAGCTATGTAGTATCACTGCCCAAGGCCTGGATGACTGACAAGAAGCTAAAGAAAGGCGACATAGTATATGTGGACCAGGATGGCGACAGGCTGCTCCTGTACCCTGCAGAGAACAAGGAAGGCAACGAGATAAAAAAGGCGACAATGGACGTCACAGGCATGACGAAGCAGGAGATACGGCTCCAGCTCGTATCCAAGTACATCCAGAACTTCAACGAGATAACGCTCATATCCGAAAACATGAAGGCCAATGCCAAAGACGTGCGCAGCATAGTGCATGATCTTATGGCTCTCGAGGTCGTAGAGGAGACATCGAGCAAGATAGTGACAAAAGACTTCCTCAACATGGAAGATATAATCCCTTCTAATCTCATGAACAAGATGGACCTGATAACCCGCGAGATGCTGGCAGACTCCAAGGGCGCGTTCGAAGAGGACAAGAGCTTCAACATAGAAGAGCGCGACTTCGACGTCAACAGGCTCCTGTACTTACTGTACCGCGCAGTCAGGTACTTCCAGAGGAACCCTGCGGCAGCAAGGAAGAAGGGATTGACTCCTGAGGAGCTGATGCTCGTCTGGTTCGCAGCCACCAAAGTGGAGAGGATAGCTGACCAGGTGAAAAGGATAGCCAGGCTGATAAGAAGGGTGAAGTTCCGGGAGTCAGAGCAGGAAGAGCTCGCAGCGCTTTATTCTTCGATCGAGCGCTACTACATAGAATCTCTTTCAGTGTTCTACAAGAAAGATACAGAGAAGGCGTTCAGGCTCTGCACGCAGGGCAAACGCCTCATAAAGCAGTGCAAGGACTTCTACAGGCAGAACTGGAACTACGAGTCTGTGCCTCTCATCGTCGAGAAACTGAACTCTATAGTCGCAGACACCAGATCGCTGCTGACATACATGTGCGACATAACATAAGAACTATCTGGGGACTTCTTTAACTGGGTCTATAAGAAAACCTTTAGATAGTATATTCTGGCCTATCAGGACTCCGTACTTCATCTCGGTCCTGTCAGCGATGGTAAATTCTGTGGTGAACTCGTGGTCAGCCACGACTATCTTCGCCTGCACGACCGCGCGGATGCTCTTGCCTGTGGCTGACTTGACAATCTTGGCCTTGAGTATCGGGCCGAGGCTCAGCTCTGCAGCAAGCTTCACATCTATGCTCGATTTCGTCGCGCCAGAATCTATCCTTGCAAGCACTTCCTTCTTCTTTCCCGAAGGGCCGGTCACTGTAACTGGCTCGACCAGGCCGATGACGGTCTTCTTGCCGTACTTTATCACGATATTCGTCTTGTCGCCCAGAATGAACATTGTTTAGCCTCGCATCACTTCAAAGAGCGTTTCATCACATCCTTGCTCTTCTCAAGCTGCTTCTCGACTGTCGCGTCCTTGTCAAGGAACCTCATCGTCGGGAAAAGTATAACATCCCTTATGGTCTCAGAGTCTGTAAGCAGCATGAACATCCTGTCAACACCTATGCCGAGGCCGGCGTTCGGAGGAAGTCCATGCTCTAGCGCCTGGACATAATCCTCATCCATAGGATGCGCCTCCTCGGCGCCGCCACGCAACAGCTTCGCCTGCTCCTCAAGGAGGGCGCGCTGAAGCACAGGGTCGGTAAGCTCTGAATAGCCATTGCCCATCTCCCAACCGTTTATGTACGGCTCGAAGCGCTCAATCAGCATCTTGTCAGAGCGGTGAGGCTTAGCAAGAGGGCAAGCCTCTTTCGGATGGTCGATTATGTGCGTAGGCTGTATCAACTTGTCTTCGCAAAGCTCCTCAAACAGCAGCATGATGGCAAGACCGCGGGAGAATCTCCCTTCATAATCTATGCTGTAGCCATTCAGCAAGTCCTTTAGCTTGTTGTCATCCATCTTCTCGACATCGACGTCAGCAAATTCCTTCAATGCCTGGACCATCGTCATGCGCTTCCACGGCGCCTTGAGCTCTATCTTCTTTCCCTGATAGTTCAAAGTTGTAGTTCCGACGACCTTCTTCGCGACGTGCTCCCAGAGCTCTTCGCAAAGCCGCATCATATCATCATAGTCAGCATATGCCCACTGTATCTCCATCATGGTGAACTCAGGATTATGAGTCTTGTCAGATCCCTCGTTCCTGAAGCAATACCCGAAATCATAGATCTTCTCAAACCCTCCGACGAGAAGGCGCTTAAGATGAAGCTCGTACGCTATCCTGAGATAGACAGTCATGTCCCACGCATTTATCTTCGTGACGAAAGGCTTTGCATTGCCTCCGCCGTATATCGGCTGGATGATAGGCGTCTGCACCTCTAAGAACCCTCTGCTGTCAAGGAACTCTCTTATGGCCTTTGTTATCTTTGCCCTTGTGATGAAAACATCCTTGACTTCTGGGTTCATGATAAGATCAAGATACCTTTTCCTGTACCTCAGCTCCTTGTCCTGCAGGCCGTGATACTTCTCTGGAAGCGGGCGTAATGCCTTTGATAATATGTGGCAGTCAGAGACATAGACAGTCACTTCGCCGGTCTTGGTCTTGAACACTATGCCTGAGACGCCGATGATGTCCCCAACGTCGAACAGCTTAAGGACCTCGTATTTCTCCTCACCTATGTCATCTGCCCTGAAGTAGAGCTGGATCTTGCCTGCAGCATCCTGGAGGTGCGCGAAACTCGCCTTGCCCATCCTCCTGAACTGGACGATGCGGCCAGCGACACTCACCTTGTCAGTCGCCTTCTCCTCTGGCTTCAGCTTCTCATACTTTGCAACTATCTCTTTAGAATCATGAGACTTCTTGAAAGAATAAGGGTACGGCTCTATGCCTAATCCGCGAAGCTTGTCCAGCTTATCCAAACGGTCCTTGATAAGATGATTTTCCTCTTCTAAAGCCATATTTTCACCAGATATACGACAATAAATGGCGTTTTATAAATGTTGTGGTGGAAAGCGACAATCTCGCAAAGCCACGCCCTACTTCGTTTTTTCTCCAGCCCGGTTACGCCCAGGCTGCGTGCAAGGTGCGGCATTCGCTCGCTTCGCGAGCTCAGCCACACGAGCGAATATGAC
>JAGVOD010000052.1 GCA_020052935.1 archaeon
GTCATATTCGCTCGTGTGGCTGAGCTCGCGAAGCGAGCGAATGCCGCACCTTGCACGCAGCCTGGGCGTAACCGGGCTGGAGAAAAAACGAAGTAGGGCACGCCACTGCTCGAGAAAATAGACGAAAATATGTCTTTGCTAGAAATATAAGTGGCAAGGCGCCGCCCCCCACCCCCTGTAGAGCGGCCCTTGCCGTGGTCTCCAAAATGGACTATCAGATGGAATCTCTTATTACCTTGCGCAGTTTCTTGCGAGTAGCAGCGTCGATGTTGAGTTCTATCGTCCTGCTCTTCTTGCGAAGGTTGCGCAGCCATGTCACTTCGGATTTTATCAGTCCGAGCTCTGAAAAATTCACCAAAAATGTCCTTATGCTTCGTATTGACAGCGGCTGGACGTTCTGCTTCTCGCAGACTTCTGAGTACATCTTGTACACCTTGCCGCCGTCGAGCTCGTTGGAATTGGACTGCACCATCGCGAGATACAGCAGCTTCTGGTGCTTTGTCAGCGTCGCGACGAGCGTGAATATTGTGTCTTTCTCCAGCAGCTTGTCTGCCTCGTCGACGAGATCCAGAGTGACCTTGTTGGTGTTCTTTGATATGGATATCTTTGCGCAGCTGTCCAGCAGCTCGAGCGCCTTCCTCGCATCGCCTCCCCGCGACGCCTCTATCTCTGCTATCTTCTGGACTACCTGTTCTGACACGACGTCCTTGTTGAATGCGTTCTTCACCCTGTCCTTGAGTATGTCTGTCAGCTCTTCTGATGTGTATGGCGAGAATATCACTTTCACGCGGCCGAGCGTCGACTGTGTCCTTGGTTTGATGTAATCCGCGACGCGGACGTCGTTGGATATCAGCAGCGTCGATACCTTTGACTGCACTGAGTCGTTTATCCTGCTTAGGCGGTAGATGATGTCGTCTCCTGATTCCTTGAGCGCGTAATCCACCTCATCAAGCACCATTATTATGTTGGTCTTGATATCGTTCAATGTTTTCGCGAACTCCGCCACTGCCTTTGATCTTGTCCAGCCTATCCTCGGGTATGTCTTCCCTGGGTTGAGCTGGCTCAGCACATCAACCAGGATTGTGGTCTCTGTCCTGTTCTCAGAGCAGTTGACATATGCCTTGAGCAGCTTTACATTGCGCTTTTTCGCTTCTTCTGCAAGCTCTTCCATGAGCTCTGTTATCACTGCTGTCTTGCCTGTTCCAGGGTTTCCATAGACGAATACGCACGAGACTGCGGAATTCATCAGTATTGGAGCCAATTCCATGATCAGCTCGTTCTTCTGCTCTGTTCGGTGCAGAAGGCCTGTAGGCGGTAGCAGTGCATACAGAACATCTCGATTCTTGTAGATAGGGTTCTGTAGCACTGAAGCAAAAGTTACCGCTTTCTTTTCCAAAAAATCCACCCCATTTTCCCCAGCAGAGCTGAGAAATATAAACAAAACATACTGTCCGATATTCCGCTGCTATATAAAGATTCCCTTTTTTCCGTTACTTCCGTTGTATGCTTTTTCTGATAATCAGAAATCCTGTTTCAATAAGGCTTAAATAATTCCTTTTCAGACATGGGCTCATGCTGCAGAAGATAAAAGAAGGCACAATCACCATCACTGCTCCGGTAGAGGAGAAAGTCTCAAAGGAGCTACCAGTATTCTACAATCCTGCGATGAAGTTCAACCGCGACAGTTCTATATTACTACTAAAGGCAATAGAGAACAAAGATATGATGGTCTGCGACCTGCTGGCAGGCACAGGCATCCGCTCTATCAGGTTTCTCGCAGAGCTGCCGAAAGGCAAGATTGAGTCCATAACGATAAATGACAACAGCGAAGAGGCTGTGAAGCTCACCAAGAAGAACATGGCTGCCAACAGGAAGCTTATCGGCAAGAAGGCGAAGATCAAGGTCACGACAAAAGACGCGTCAATGCTTCTGCTCGAGTCAACTGGTTTTGACTACATCGATATCGATCCTTTCGGCACTCCGAATCCTTTCCTTGATGCAGCGATAAGAAGGCTTGCGAGAGATGGCATCCTTGCAGTCACTGCGACAGATACGTCCTCATTAGCAGGAACTTATCCGTTGGTCTGCCAGCGACGTTATTGGGCTGCTCCAGACCCTGGCTCGCTGAAGCACGAATCCGGCCTCCGGATTCTCATCAGGAAAGTGCAGCTCGTAGCAGCACAGTACGAGAAATCTCTTACTCCTATCTTCTCATATGCAAAAGAGCATTACATGCGCGTCTTCTTCAAGTGCGAGAAGAGCAAATCCAAATCAGACGAGATCCTCAAGCTGCATGGCCGGTTCAACAACGCAGGACCTATGTGGCTCGGCCCTCTCTGCGACCAGGAATTGGTTGAGAAGATGTATTCTCTCGCGACGCAGCTGAAGTATGATTTCGACGGCCGTTTCCTCCAGCTCATCCGTGATGAGAACAAGCTCAACATTGTCGGTTTCTATGACATCCACGACCTCTGCAACAAGAACACTCTTCAAGTCCCGGCATTCGACGGCATATTCGCAGAGCTGGAGAAGCGGAGATGCAAAGCTGCAAGGACTCATTTCTCAGAATACGGCATCAGGAGTGATATTCAAGAAGTAGTTTTAGTTAGGATTCTAAAAAGCCTGGCTAAGCCTTAGCCACCAGCGCTCCATTCAGGAACTGTTCTTTTATCACTCTCTCTCCTGATTCAGTAACATCAAGCATCATTCTGTTGTTCATCTTCACGCGTTTCAGTAAATTCAGTTCTTCGAGTTTCTTTGCGTACTTTGATACGCTGCCGGATTTCTTCGAAACATCCTGATAAGGATACACTTCCTGCGTCAATGTCTGCAATGGTACGAGCTGCCTTGTCTCTGATTTTATCTTTGCGCACATCAATAATATCCTCTGTTCCATCGCAGTCAATCCATACTTCACTTCGTATGCTTTCTGCTGCTGCTTCTTTCCGTCCAGCACCAGACGTAACTTGTCGAACTGCTCAACGAACTCTTTTCCTTTCTGTGTCAGGCTCAGTATGCGCTCTCCGCCGTTGTTTGTCTCAGACGCGATTAGCAATACCTCTTGCAGTTTTGCAAGCGTATCCACCATCTCAGAAACAGTCAGCTTTGCCTTGACCTCAGAATGCGTCATAGTGTGGCTCTTCTTATCCACGACCTCGTTATCATACAGTATCCTCAGGATGTTGATACTGGCTCTGTCTTTCAATAGGGAGTAGAGATGCATGGAGAAACAGATTGTAAGGTGCTTAAAAAAAGTTGTGGTTGGCTTTTAAAGCACATCCTTCAGCATTTGTTATTCTCCTCTCCCCTGTTCTTTTGTTCGTATGAGCAATTTTATGTTCTTGAGGAATTTTTCAGCATTACTGAGGCTTTCTTTTGCTGGCTCCAGGTTCGCCTGCGGAAGCTTCTGGTACGTGAACTTGCCTCGCTTGGCCTTTTCGTGTTTGAATATTCCTAAGAGCTCGTCTGCCTTTACAACTATGGCTTTGTATATGACCAGCAGTTCAACATCAATCTCCCCTGCGCCTGTCAGCTTTTCGAATTCTTCTAGTGTTTTCTGGTGTTCGTCGGGCGGGGCAGTCGTTATGTTCTTTGACTCAAGTAATGCTTTAGCGGAGTAGAATATACAGTAGTATGCGTTGCTTATCACGTTGCTGAAGAATGTTGCGTCTTCTTTCAGTTCAAGCTCCGGTTTCAGCTTGTCGTCTGTGGATATCTTGAATATTGCCTTGGCCAGGTCGAGCTCGCTTTTTGCCATTTGGATGTACAGCGTGTCTCTACGGTCTGAATCCATGTCGATACGCCTCCTTGATAAGCTGATAGTATATGTCTGAGTTGAGGAAGATCTTGTGTTTGCGGAATATCTGTTTTCCCAGGTTTTCTTCATCGTTCAATAGCATCTTGACGAAATCATCGAAAGTGATGTAATGCTCATCGATGGTGACAGGGAAGTCCAGCTTGACCTCGTTGAAGTACGGCTTGATGGTTTTTTCAGCCGTCTTGTTTTCCACGAGGAAGCACACGTCCAGGTCAGATGTCTTTGTCTGCCTGTTCTCAGCATAGCTTCCAAAGAGGAGCAGGCAGTAGTTCCTTGATCGTATTGTTCCGATGGTCTCCATCATTACTTCCAGCAGAGGGAAATCCACGTTCTTCTGCGCTTCAAGGTACTGCAGCATCTGCACGAGGCAGGGGTTCTTCAGGTCGAGCTGGTATACGTTTATGTTGCCCTTTTTTCTAAGAGTCAGGAGGTGCTTCTCGGTCATCAGCTTCAATGCGTTGAATGCCCAAGGCTTGGTCTTCTTGCCGGATCGTTTCATGACCTCAGATATGGTGAAGTCCGCGAAAGGATTCTCGCGCCACACATCCAGCAGTCGCAGCACCTCATTAGGTATCATATTGCTCATAGCCCGTGGAGAAAACATTACTTATTTAAATAACTATCGTTATTTATTTAAATAATGATGTTGTTTCGCCGACCTGCCTGATTTCCCGAGCCAGCAGTCTACACAGAAACCTTTTTATTCAGACAGCATTTATATCCGACAATGTTCGAATTTTTAACAGAAGAAAAGATGAAGATTCTGCTGGAGTATCCTTTTGCTAAGGATTATCAAGAAGGAGATATATCAGCAGACCAATTCTTAGGAGGGTTGGATGCATTCTCCAGCGAGCTCAGGTCAAGGGGGTTCTCTGACCATGACTTACAATTGCTCAGGTTCCAGAAATTTCGTAGGGGCTGGAGGATTATCGGTGCATTAGTCCCGACAGACATCAAATGGAGTGATAAAGACTTATTTAATAGCCGAACCATGCCTGGAATATATGAGATTGCTGAAGAGTCGGTTCTAGAGACTATGTATAACATACTGAGGTACACGTTTCCGGCAATCAGACTGATTATCATCCAGGACAAGCTGTGGGAGGGTTTAATAAAAGACCTACCGAAGATGGCCAAAGCAGCAGGAAAAGTAGGAGAAAATGTGAAAGGCTTGTTTAAGGAGGGTTTGCCCGCCGTAAAAGACTTGATTAACGAGAAGACATGGCCGGACATGGTCGAGATGGTCGAAGCAGCAGGGCAGAACGCAGGGACTCTGTTCACTCAGGGTTTGTTCACAGTGAAACGTTGTATCAAAAACCATGATGATTTTGTTCTTGTCAAGAGTCGTCTGCTCAGACTTCTGGAGTTCTGTGAAGGCGCTGAACCACAGTATTTCGGGTCTTTCGGTCATTTAGGACCTTTCTTTGACCGTTTCGGTCCTGGTTTTTTCGATTCATTCGTTATGCCTGTCGCAAAATCCCAGAAGGTCGGTGCACTTCTCGTTTTCAGGAGCTGTGGGGAGATATTTAGAGAACATGGTGTTGTTGATGAAAAAGACGTTGATCTCCTCCGTTTCATCTGCACCAAGTATCTCACCAGAGCAAATGTCATTCTGCGTGATATCATAATAAAAGGTCTTGAGGAAGGCCTGATTCCAAAGCCGGTCAGCCAGGAAGTAGATATCATCAAGGCATTCCTAGAAGAGACTCCTACATACCTCGTCTCATTATACCCTCCTTTCAGGAGCTTGTACTTGGGGCACACAGGCGATGAGCGCATCGAGAAAGTCGCTGCGTTGTTCAAGGACGTAAAGAAACTCAAGAAGGAAATCATGACAGGAGAGGTCAGCAAAGAGTATGATGAGAACATCTTTTTCCCAGTCCTTTATTATATCTTTGCCTGCCATGACATCACTGTGCCGAAGGAGAACTACATCCATATCTACAAGGAGCGTAAGGACAGGCAGGATGACATCCCAAAGAAAGCCCAGCTCTCATTGAATGTAAAGCTGTCAAAAGGCGCGCACCTGCTCAAGGACGAGAAGAATCCTGTAAAAGAGGATGCTTGGGGCATACTCATAAAGGTCGCACGCGAGGTCAAGTCAAAGCAGGACTTCAATGCAGCGAGTTTCGGCTTCGAGCTCATCCAGGCATACACAGATAACTCACTGCAAGATAAGCGTGAACAATTCATCAAAGGGATCTACCAATTCTCCGTGAACCACGGCTGGAGCCTTCCCGATTTCAGGATGGAGTTTGATGTCCTGGCGAAGTACAAGGAGTTTGTCGGTGACAGGATAGTCAACGACCTCATCTACGGCATACTGAAAGAGTCGATGGAGAAAGACCCGCGGCGTTTCTTCGCGATGCAGAACCAGATTCTCGTAAAGAAGGTCGACCTGACAGGCCTTGCGAAGCAGCTCTTCGGCATCTCCCGCTCCAACATGCCTCACGAAAAGAAAGTTGATGTCTTCGGCAAGGTGCTGAGGCAGAACGGCTTCCACACAGAGGATGTCACGCCTCTCATAATCATGGACCCTGCGCAGCTCAATGTATGGCTCTCTTCCCAGCAGCCCAATGTCGTAGAGAAAGGCCTCACCGCGAAGATATTCCACGCATTGTACGGCGAGGAATACGAGAGCATGCAAGATGAGATGTCAAAGTTCGAGTTCAAGAAAGAAGGATGGGGCAAAGGCAAGGAGTACGTATTCACAATCTCAAAACACAAAGCCCACTGCGTCGCGATGTTCAACATGGGTGTCTGCGTCGCTCCTGACGACAAGCTGTGGAACAGCCCTGACTTTTGGCAGCTGATAATATTCGACAAGGAAGGCGATGCGCACGGAGGAGCGATCCTCCGCACGATAGAGGAGAACAACAAGAAATACCTTGTAATATCAATCCAACCATCCTCGTCCATACTCAATGAGGTCTCGCCATTCCAGGTGGCTGATAGCATCATCCGTTTCTGCATCGTGATAGCTAAGAGATTGAAATACAACAATGTCCTCATACCAGTATCCTCAGCCATCCACTCCAACAGAGGCAGCATACAGCAGGTCATCACAGAGAAGTACGGCCAAAGCGTACAGCTAAAGACAGAGAACGAGCACGAGTTCAGCTACTCGCCGCACAACTACAAATACCAGGAGTTCTACATCGCCTATTAAAAACCCCCACAACCTTTAAAAACACCCCTCTTTTCTCGACATCTATGGCCGATACTATTATCCGCAGTCCTGTATGCAGCGTCATTGGGCATGTTGACCATGGCAAGTCCAGCCTGCTTGATGCGATTAGGGGCACCAATATAACTACTAAGGAAGCGGGTGGTATCACGCAGGCCATAGGCGCTTCCATCATACCGTTAGAGGTCATCCAGAAGAAGGCAGGCGCTCTTCTAAAAGCTTTGAAGATGGAGTTCACCATCCCAGGATTGTTATTCATCGACACCCCTGGCCACGCGGCATTCACCAGCCTGAGGAAGCGCGGTGGAAACCTGGCAGACATCGCCATCCTTGTCATTGATATCAATGAGGGCTTCAAGCCGCAGACCATAGAGTGCATCGAGATATTGAAGTTCTACAAGACGCCTTTTGTTGTCGCAGCAAACAAGCTTGATGTGATTGGCGGCTGGCGTGAGAAGAAACTTCCTGTCTTGCAGGCGATAAATGCCCAGGAACCGACGGTCATGACCGCGGTCGAGACCAAACTGTATGAACTCGTCGGGAAGCTGGCAGAGTACGGCTTCAACTCAGAAAGGTTTGACAGGATAGGTGACTTCACCAAGGAGATCGCTATTGTCCCTGTTTCAGCTAAGACAGGCGAAGGCATCCCCGAACTTCTCATGGTCGTGACCGGCCTTGCTCAGAAGTATCTTGAGAACTGCCTGAAGTGCAATGTCGCAGGGCCTGCCAAAGGCACCATCCTCGAGGTGAAAGAGGAGAAAGGCCTTGGAATAACTCTTGATGTCATAATCTATGATGGTGTGATCAAGGTCAATGATACCATAGTCATCGGCGGCGTAGATGCTCCGATAGTCACAAAGGTCCGCGCCCTTCTTCAACCTGCTCCGCTGGCAGAGATGCGCGACAAGAAAGCGAAGTTCTCCGGCGTGAAGGAAGCAGTTGCAGCCACCGGAGTCAAGATTGCCGCTCCAGAGATTGACGCTGTCATCGCAGGCATGCCGATCAGGGTAGCCACTGCAGAGACCCTGGAACAGGTCAAGTCTGATGTCCAGGCAGAGGTGCAGGAGGTCTTGATCGAGACAGACAAAGAAGGCATCATACTGAAGGCAGACACCATCGGCTCTTTGGAAGCATTGGTAAAGCTCGTCAAGGACCGCAACATCTCTATATGCAAGGCCAGCGTCGGCGAGCTGTCGAAGAAAGACATCGCTGATGCAGAGTCTAATCTTGAGAAGAATCCTCTCAACGCAGTCATACTGGCTTTCAACACCCCTGTCTCTGATGAGATAGCTGAGTTTACCAAGGGCAAGGGGATAAAGGTCATCAAGAGCGATGTCATCTATCACATCATCGAGGAGTTTGAGGGCTGGCTAGAGGCAGAACGTCGCAGCTTAGAGGAGAAGAAGCTCGAAGGTCTCATACGCCCGTGCAAGATGCGCATCATGCCTAACTACATATTCAGGCAGTCCAATCCTGCGATTGTCGGCATGGATATCCTTGTCGGCAAGGTCAAGGTCGGCACGCAGGTCATGAAGGATGGCAAAGACATCTCTTCTATAAAGTCAATCCAGCATGAGAAAGAGTCTCTCTCCACGGTAGAGGCGGGCAAGCAGGTCGCTATAGCATTGCCGAATGTCACTGTCGGCCGACAGGTAAGCGAGGATGATGTCCTTTATGCTTCGATACCCGAGCCCGATTTCCGCAAGCTCAAGGATTACAAGCATCTTCTCAAGAAGCCAGAGCTTGATGTCATGCGTGAGATGGCCGAGCAGAAGCGTAAGCTGAACCCGATTTGGGGGATGTAGATGTCAGCCTCGGATATCAGGTCAAAGTTCTGTTTTGTTGTATTCATCTCCCTCCTTCTCGCAGGCTGCGCGCAGGAAGCAACTCCCGCCAAGACTGTGCCACGTGAAGGCAATTGGGGCATCTATTCTCTGGACATCTCGACAGGAGATGTGAAGCTTGTGTATAGTCCTCCTGGTGAGCTCTACTCCTCGGCCCTGAGGCTCAACAGCGCAGGCGATAAGCTTATGTTTTCGCAGAAGGTCGGTGGCGATACCGATGAGTACACTGAGATATTCACGATAGGGACTGATGGCACAGGCCTGCAGCGTGTCACTGATAATTCTTTCTGGGATCTTTATCCTGCTTGGTCTCCTGACGGCAAAAGCATAGCATTCCTTTCCAAACGTGAGAAGGACCTTGACATCTATATCATGGATTCAGATGGCGGCAACGTGAAAAAGCTGCATGACTCAGGCGATAATGATGCAGACATTGACTGGGTCGGTGACAAGATAGTATTCACTTCAGGGTTCAGCATATGGAGCATGGATGCTGACGGCACCAATCCGGAGAAGATTACAGCTGCGGTTGATGCTGGGAAGTGGGGCAAGGCCAATCTTCCGGTAGGTGATTATGATCCGCGTCTTAGCTTTGATAGCAAGAGTGTTGTGTTCGAACGGTTGGAGAATCCTGACACAGCACATGGCAGCTACAATCTATTCGTCATCAATTCTGACGGCACTGGAGAACGCCGTCTGACCAGCAACGGCTATTCCCAAGGCCTGGCAAGCTGGTCTCACTCAAGTGATAAGCTGGTCTATGTTGTAGCAGCGATAGGAGAAGTAGGAAAGTATGACATCTACATGATCGGTGCAGACGGGACCGACAACAAGGATGTTACGCCAGGCTATTTCCCTCCAGATTTCCTGTGCCACTCACCGATATTCTCCAAGGATGACTCGAAGATTTTCTTCATAGGCCAGTGGTGGGTGTGAGCCTCAAGGCTCTAAACGTTATAAAAGCCATCAAAACCTTTTTATATACATATATCCTAATTAGTGCCAGGGGGAGTTGATATTGATAAACCAGCGAGGTGTTTAGACTATGAAGAATTACCTAGCGATTGCCTTTGTTTTGGGCATAGTTCTTATGTTTTTATCTGGCTGCGCCAAGGCGCCGATCGAGACGCAGGAAGAGCCTGTTGAAGAGCAGGAGCCTGTAAAGACCACGAAGAAGGTCACTCAGCCTGTAGAAGAGGAGCCTGTTGTTGAGGAAGAGGTCGCTCCAGCCCGAGTGCCGAGCAAGAGCATCCAGGAGTTGCTGCAGAAGCACGTCGGCAGGATTGTTAGCTTGAGGTACATGTACCAGGACGCGACCATAAAGCCCGAGGAGTGGGAGACCTGGGTCAAGGACAACAAGATGCATGTCAAGCTCAGGGAGATGGATAACGTGAGAGGAGACGTCTATGTAGACAACATCTACCTGGACCTCGGCACGAAGAAGGCAGTCGGCTATTGCGAGCGCAATGTCTATCGCTGCGCTGACCCGAACACACCCATTGATGTTAGCTTCGGCAAGTATTACAGGAAGCCTCCGATCGACTGGATAGAGGAAGTGACGTATGCAGAGAAAGAGACTGAAGAGACTATGCAGCAGCGCACTGTCTGGAAGATCTTCTTCACAGAGGGAGACAAGACCACAGCCATGTTTGTAGACACTTACTATGGCGTGCCTGTTAAGGTCATCGAGAAGAGCGGCGGCGTGACGAGCGACTTCATCTATGAGGACATCGCCTTCAACACTGTTGACGATGTAGACCTCGATCACGGCTTCATCCAGAAGGCGTACAACTAAGTCTTTTTTGTTTTTTTTCTTTTTTTTATCTCTTTCTTTCGCGTATTCCGGCAGTGCCGCGCCCTACTTCGTTTTTCTCACTCACTTTGTTCGTTCGAAAACCTCTCGTCGCCGCCACGGCCGTGCGACTAATTTTTCCGAAGGTAATAAGTAAAATCCCTATTATTTCTATGACTAAATCCGCTGTTTTAGCGGGCTAATTAGGCGGCGACGACTCAAGCTTCGCTTGAGGTCTTACGAACGCTTGCGTTCGAAAGAGTCGCGGCACTGCCGATATGAAATCTAATCTTCTTCGTTACATTTAATAACCAGTCCTGATTCTCCCGCGTCATGAAAGACGATGAGCAGGTCAAGGAGTCCCTCCACATAATGAACTCGAGGGAGAAGAAGGAGCTTAACCAGCGCATCATGCAGCAGTGGGGCTGCGATTTCGACAAGTCGCTTGTCTGGCTGATGAGCAACAAGTACAAGCTTTATCTCTCATGCAAGGACATCGAGCTCATAGACCTGAGCAAGATAAGAGTCGATCGTATCGGCGCCTACGTCGCCACTGTCGACGACAAGTCTGTCCGTCTCTCTATAGAGGGTACGCAGATCCTCGGCCCGAAAGCGGACAAGAACGTTGTTGAGCTGTCAGAGAAAGAGATGAATGACTGGTTCCATGGCAAGGACATAGACAAAGAAGTCACAGACGCGTCAGGGTTCATCATCCTCAAGTGTGGGGATGATTTCATCGGCTCCGGCAAGATAACGAATAAAGGGATACTTAATTTTGTGCCTAAGACAAGAAGGATTCTCAGCAACAGTTGATTACACGCCGAATAGGTAGTGCCTGAACGCAGTGACTGCCAATAAGAACTGGTGGTTCATCATGTCTCTCCTTTTCTTGTAGTCTCCCCATGCTGCAGTGCCGCTATCTGCTTGCTTGTCCATCTCCATCGTCCTTATCTGGACGTCGACAGGTATCCTTATCCCATCTTTAAGCGTGAACTCATCTGTCGGCATGCCCATCGCAGTCATGTGTATCGACTGGTAGCCATTCTCCTTCGGCCCTGGCGGCCCTCGTATGTAGTCTATCTCCCTCACGACCTTGAAGTGCTCGCGGAACCAGTCCCTCAGCGTGTAGCAGCCATCCTCTGAGCTTGCTATGAGCCTTATGCCGAACTTGTCATACACTGCTTCCTCGACGAGCATGTCTATGGTATCGCGCCCAAGCTCCCTTACGAGCGAGTCCCTGTTCTCTTGCATTATCCTGAAATGTTCTGCGCCGCTTGGTGCTTTTCCAGAGAGCATGTATGCCATCTTCTCTGCGGTGTTGGCAGATTCTTTATTCCTCACCCTGACTGCGAGCACCATAGGCAAGGGTGTTCCTGCCCGCTGCATCTCTTGTATGTGCTCCGGGTTGTAGATGTATTCGCGTGCGCTGGCGTAAGGCCCCTCGTGCCTTCTTTCGAAGCCATCTTTGCTCATAGTCCTGCAGGTCTTGCAGAATACCTTCTTGCGGTGGTGTCTGCCATGCTTCCTCACTGTCCTGAATTCTGCAGTTTCAGGGTCTATTATGTGCTCTGGCCCGAATTCTATCTGCCTGGTGTAGGACATGTCTTTTGACTGGAACTCGAACATGCCTGATGCCTTGTGTTCGTCGCATCCTCTGCATAGCAGCGCGACCTGTCTCCGGTACATTATATGATGCGGTTCTCCGTCAGGCATGAACTCTGTCTTGATGATCCTCAGCAGGAAGCGCAGGTTTGCCCAGCCGAATGAGGTGTACTTGCGGTATGACTCTGCGAGATGGCCGTTGGTTAGGCGTCTCGGCTCGTAAGAACGAGGCAGCTCGTTATGCCTGCCTATGTGCTCGATTATCAGCCTGAGAGGCTGGTCTATGCCCTCTATGAGTTTGCTTATATCAGTTTCAGGTTGAGCTCTATCTACTTCAGGTCTCTCTGACAGTGCCTGGTAATAGGCCTGTACATTAGGCAATAGTGCCAGCTGCGCGTTTATCCTTTGAGGAAGTCCTGCGATTCTCATACCTGCTTCTCCTTGCCACTCCTCTTGCTCCCCAGAAATTATCTACTGCCACACAAAAGCACGACGGTGGTTTATAAAGGTTTCTGTTGATTGCTGTTTAACCGAAAGCTATGGTGCCGCCACTATTGCGAGTGCCTAACAGGGTAGTATTCGCCACGTGACGAGGGTTGTCTCCGACCGCAGGGAGCGAGATACCAGAAACCGAAGGTTTCTGAGTACCCCTACGGGGGCTGGTCACGTTTTGGCTTGACCTCGCGGCACGAGCCGGCGGCACCAGACTAGTCTGGCCCAACTGAGAAATTCCATATCTCATCGCCGACATGGTGGAGGTTCAGCACGACCTTGCCGACTTCCATCTGCTGCATCTCGTCCTTTGAGAACAGGCTCTGCCCGACAGCGATCGGTTTCAGGTTCTTCTCATCGACTATTGCGACGATGTTGCCTTCATCCACGTATGCATCGACCCCCACTATGCCTGGCCTCATCAGGTCAGCTCCCTTGGCTATGAACGGCACTGCGCCCATGTTTATTATGACGTTCTTGAGGAAGTTTTTCTTGACTATCATCCTCAGCGATGGCAATAGCATGTCCTCGCGGTAGAAGAATGTGACTTCGCCGTCCTTGAGTATGAACTTCTCGCCTGCCAGCGCCATGAAGTCATCTTCTGAGAAGAACGCGTCTGTGCCGTAGTGCTTCTGTATCTCCTCGTTGAGGTCGCGTATGTCGCGTTTGCTCAGCGTGACTTGCTTCATTTTAGCATCTCCAGCAGCTGTCTGAGTTCGGTTATCTCATGGTCGACGTATTCGAATGTCCTTTTCTCGCGTTCTGCCCAGTGGCCGTGCTTCATCCAGACTGTCGTCATGCCGAGCTCCTTCGCTAGTTTGAGGTCGACTTCCGGCTTGTCTCCGACCATTATGCATTCTTCTGCCTTCAGTCCTAATTTATCAAGTATGGTGTCGTATGCCTTCTTGTTAGGTTTGTTCTGGCCGGTCTCGTCGCTTGTCAGGAACAGGTCGATGTATTCCATAAGCCCGCAGCTCTTCGCCCTCTCGATCTTCAGCCTCTTTTCGCCGTCTGAGTCTGTGAGTACCGCTATCTTGTAGCTCTTCTTCAGCTCCTTCAAGACTTCTTGCGCGCCGGGCATGGGCTTTGCTGCCTCGATGACGAACCGCCAGTACAGCTGGACCAGCTCATCTATCTTCTGCCTAGTGACCTGTATGCCTATCATTCGGAAGTATTCCTCGAACCAGGGGTGGCGGTCGAACATCTTAGGTTCAGAACCCATCCCTTTCCTGCTGAACAACCAGTCTATATCATTCAGGATCTTTATCGTCGACGGCTCATACACGCCAGCTTCGTCGAGCATCTTCTCCGCAATCTTCTTGTGCGTGTATTCCTTGGCTGTCTTGAAGTCCTCTATCGTGTCGTCGAAGTCGAATATTATCGCCTTGGTGAGCGATTCTATCTCGATGGTTATCTCCTGCGCAGGGTCTGCGAGCCTCTCCGCGAGTCCTCGGTCAAGCTGCTTAGCTGCCTTTGTTGCGCGGAAGCCGAATGTCCTGTCCGAGCTGAACTCTGAGAATCTCAACACGACCTCGCGGTCAGAGCTGAATGACTTGTTGGTCTCGAACTCTACAGTGTCAGAATACCCGCCAGCAGTTATCCGCATCCTGAGCATGTTATTGCTCTTTACCAGCTTCTGCAGCTCTGCAGGATTGAAGTCTGCCTCGACGCCGACTATGCAATCTCCGTCAAGGCTCAGCTCTTTGTCTTTTGTGAATTCAAGCGTGTTCTTGTGCGTCGCAAGTATGTTTGTGTGTCCGCGTGCCTTGAA
>JAGVOD010000106.1 GCA_020052935.1 archaeon
ATCTTGTTCTGTGGGGGTGAATTCTACGATGCCTTCCTCATCTATCTCGAACATGGTGGTGTCGTCGCTGAACTTGACTCTTTCTTGGTTTGGCTCTACTTTGAACTTCACTTTCTCTCCCACTTTCGCCACGAAGTTCGGGATTTCCTCGAATCTCAGGCTCTGCTCGCTGCTCGAGCCGGCTACAAATGTCTCTGACTCGAATGTCTGCAGGGTGGCCATTCCTGTTATCTGGCTTTTCCATACCAGCAGGAACGCCGCAATAAGCGCCGCAGCTACGAATATCAGCACCGCATCTTTCATCAGGGTCCTTCTTTCCTGTCTTATCTTTTCACGTTCTTCTGCTATCTTGTCAAGCATTTTTATCCTCACTTCTGCTGCATCTTCTTCACGGCTGCCTCTACGCCCAGCTTCTCAACCCCTTCGAGCGTCTCGCCCATCTTATCGATGTCGTGCTCTGATATGTTTATCTTTGTCTTCTTCTTGGTCTCTATCTCATTCACTATCCTCTCCGCGAGCACCCGCACCTGTCCTATGATCGTCTTCACATCATCTTTCTCTACGGATTCGCCGCCGTATTTTATCTGTGAAAGCTCGTCGAAGAGCAGCTCGGACGCTTTCTTCAGCACCAAGGGCATGTGGTGTTTCTCCAGCTCCTTTGCCATCTCTTCATTCGTGAACGCATACCTTATCAGGAATATGCGTTTGAAGAATATCCTCACGAGCTTGTCGATCTCATTCACAGAATGCTCCGCGCCCTTCGGCTCGACATCTGCCTCTATTGAGTCGAGGTGCGTGGCCATCCAGTGCATTATCGGAAGCTCTTTTTCCACCAGCTTTTTCTTTTCAAACATTCTTATCAACCTCATGTAGTAGTTCAGTAATTTCGCTTTTAATCTTATGAATTTCTTCTTGAGTAATCCGAAAAGCAACGCTAGTAACAGTAGCAGTAGCAGTAGCAGCGATGATATCACTAGCAGCAGGAGGTTCCAGTTGAACGCCCTCTCAGTCACTTTCACCCGGCATGATTCGCAAGGCCCTCCGCAGTCTATGCTGACCTCTCCTTGATTCCTTATTCCGTCGTTGCATGTCGCGCACGGTCCGCAGATTCCGCCGCAGTCTATGCTTTCCTCCCCTTGGTTCTGCTTGTTGTCCTGGCAGCTTGGGCATGGTGGGCAGAATGGCCCCCCGCAGTCAGACATGTCCTTATTGTCGGCAGACATTATCTGCGCGACTTTCTCCTCCCTCTGGTTGAGTATCCTGTCTTTGCAGCTTGGGCATGGCGGGCATGGTCCTCCGCAATCCACGCCTTCTTCTCCTTGGTTCTTCAGCTTGTCGCGGCATGTCGGGTTGTAGACGCATTCTCTCGTCGTGTTTGGCATGTTGTTCTTTGTGCCGCAATCGTTCTTGTCCCTGCACGTCCTTGCCTGGTAGCCTGCTGGCAGGCATGGCCCCCATTCTGTGCATATCCAGTCTTCTTCGCAGAGGGGTATGGCTGCTGTGAAGTTGGTGCCTCCGCCTCCTCCGCCTCCTCCACCGGATGGGATTGGAGGTTGCGATGGGAACGGCACGAATAGCACTTCCAGCAAGACGATGTTTGACGGCGTCTGCGAGAACGGATCGTGTGCATAGAATGTTATGTGCGCGAAGCCGTAGAATGTTTCGTCTGGAGCGAATGTCACTAGATTGGTGCTGTCTATCGAGACAGTGATTCTAGCAGTGTCTATGCTCCAGGTGAATGTTAGCGGGTCGTTGTCAGGGTCCATGAAGTAGTCGTCTAGGTCTATGATGGACAGTTTTGTTCCGCGTGGCCAGGTCGCGTTGGGGATGTCTGATATCAGCACAGGGGGTATGTTGAGGAGCCCGTGTAGTTGGCAGGCGTCCATGCACCTGTATTTTGACGAGGTTGTGTCATTATAGTAATAGCAGAAGTTGAAGTCTTCGACCGTGCTGGTGCCGATATTCGAGGAGTTGTCTTGGACCGATACTGTGAAGTAATAGACCGCTGACGGGAATCGTGAGCTGTTGGTGCTGTTGAAGAGCGAAGCGAGCTCGACCTGTCCGTTGCAGTGTGCATCGCCTCCGACGACAGTCAGGTTCACGTATTGTGTCGAAACGACCTCGGTCTTGTTCATTATCTCTACAGTGCATCCTGTGTCGTTCGCCTCGAATCCTGTACCTCCTTCGAAATTCACGCCGATGTTCAGCCTCTCTGTCTGGTTGAAGAAATTCCTGTCTGGGTAGTTCTCTGCAGGGTATGGGTTGTAGAAGCTTCCTTTCTGCACTGGCAGCGTTGCTGCGATGAGTGTGAAGTTCTTCCAGAACAGGGCGCTCGGGTTCAAAGCGCCGTCATATGCTACGACACTTATGTTGTAATTGCCTGAGATCATGTTGCTTGTGTAGCTGCAGGTATTGGATGTGGTGTTGAACACTCCGGGTATTGCCATCGTGCAGAATGCTATGCCTGAGTTGTATGTCCCGCTGTCTGTCGTATCGACGATAAAGGTGACATTGACGCTGTCAGGACCTGTCTTTGTGCTTCCAGGTATTATTGTTATGTTGTTGACGGTTGGCGGCTCGTTCTCTGCGAGGTATGTGCTGAGGGTTGTGTCTGTGAGTGTCCCCTCTACAGACGTCAGGACATATAGGCTATAGCTGCCAGGAGTCACGTAGGCGCCAGTTGTCGCTGTCAGGTTGAGGTTCAGGCTGCCTGTGAATTTAGATTGGTTAGTCTGTGCAAGAAGGCCGTCTGTGCCGTTGATCTTTGCGAAGTTTGTTGTCGTGCCTGTCATGAATGTGGTGGTATTGTCTAGTATTGGTGAGATGTTCCTTAAGCTTGAGTCGTTCCTGCCGAGAATGATCATTATAGACGCGAGAGTCGTGAAGGATCCGGTGTAGCAAGTTGTGAAGTTTGTTCCTGC
>JAGVOD010000040.1 GCA_020052935.1 archaeon
TATCAACATCACATTGAAGGTGAAGAACGTCGCTGCTTACAAGCTGACGTATGTCTCTCTCGTCGACAGCTTCCCGAGCGGGTTCAAGACCACGGCAGGAGAGCGCGACGCGGACATAGAAGAGTTGGGCATCGGTGAAGAGCGCGTAGCATATTCTTACATCGTGAAGGTGCCGGATTCCTACACTAAGCCGAGCTTCGACATAACCCACACATTCAATGCGCTTGACAGCGCAGAAAAGAAAGTGATGACAGAGAAGAAGACTACAATAGTGCTTGGCGGAGCCGGCGTAGCAGCAGAGGAGACAAAGGGAGAAGCCGCAACAGAGACATCAAACGCTACGAATGAGACCGCAACAACAACTGAAGAGACGACTGAGAAGCCAGGCATATTCAAGTGGATGTGGCGCTGGATAAAGGGGATTTTCGTCAAGGAAAAGCCAGAGGAGAAGTTTGAGTGAGTAGTATAATACAAAAATAAGAAAAGATTAACTAAGCGCTTGCTCAGTACTCAGGCTTTGGCCTGTATTGGTCGACGAGTGAGTCGAGGACGAACTTCGCCTGGTGGACTATTGCCTTTACAAATCTGCTCTCCACGACCCTTTTTTTATTCTGGCCGACCGTCACGCCGCCTTTCCCGTCAGATTCTGTCACAGCGTAGAGGGCAATGTGGTCACGGTTGCCTATTCTCTGGCGCAGGAAGTTGTAGTTTCCGACTGCGTCGAGCACGCCTTCCCTTTCTGCAAGGTTCTGGGTGATGTACTTCACGAGTTTGTCCTCGCCGCGCAAGTCCTTCTCGAACACCTCATTGGATGGGGGAAGGGCTGCGTGGTCGACAAAAGGTAATTCAGGCAGTAGTGCTGCATATGTCCTCTCACCATCACGTTTCATGGTGTAAATGTTGTCGCTGTCTATGACCAGGATGCCCTGCTTAGCTGGCAGCGATATTACTGGCGGAGCCTGCTGCCCTGGCTCTGCTTTCTTCTCTAGCAAGGTATCATCTGGCGACAGCCTAAGCGTAGTAGGTTGGCGGCCATCGCACCAGTCGATGTATCTGGCGAATGCCTTGCCGGTATCCTCGTCCATTAGTGCAACAAGGGACTTCATGTCAGGGAACACTATCTTATTCCATCTCCCGACCAGCCCCTTGATAGACCAGACAGCGCGGAATAGCTCATCCATGCCTGTGCCTTGAGCAAACTTAGCGTCATCTGCATGACGTGCATCTTCCAGGTCATCATAGAACCTCCCCAGCTCATGAGATAAGTCTTTGCCGAACAACGCCTCCACCCGCTTCTCAAGCTTCGGGTCGATTGCCCTGACCACCTCGAGCATGGCCTCATCAGGGAGAGAATCAAGTCTGTAGCTGATGCTGCATTTCCCTGGCTCTATTGTTCCTGGCCAGATGGTTGTTTTGGCATCCAGCTTTACGTAAGGCGCGATGATGGGTATAACTCTCGGGATATAATCTAATCCCCTAGCGGGGTTGCATCTTTCATCAGGTTGGCTCGCAATCCAATACTCTGATGTGGCTGTGATTATTCCTCTCCAAGCAGCTCTCCTCGGGCTTTCCTGTATAAATGGTGATCTTGCTTCCAGCTCTACAGCCATCTGGTCGAGCTGTTCTGGTGTGACTCGTTTTTCCTGTGGCGCTGCTTCGCCGGCAGCATCTGCAGGTGGTGGGAATCCTCCGAAAACAACATCTACTCTTGCGACATCTCCGTGCCGTTCATCTCCGACGACAGCTGCTTTTCCTACAGCGCTTCCGTCTGCAGTTCCATTACTATTTCCTTCTGTCATTTTGGTTTGCCTCCATCTTAGGGTTATTTGTTTTTTTTTGCTGCAGTGCCTGTGGCGTCTACAGGTGTTGGAAATCCGTCAGTCGGACAAGTATAATCTCCGCTAACAGCATCTTGTCTGTGCAATCGTCTTATTTCTGCCTGTACCGCTAAGAATTGCTTTGAGAGTTCTTCAGAATCTACTTTCTCAAAACAAGATTTCCGTACCTCTGCGACTGCATTGGCGCGTATGGCTGCTACCTCTTCTGGAGTGCCAGGTATTTCTCGGCTCGGGACAAGGCATGCCTCGATGTACTCTGATGAACCAAAACCGCCAAGCTTTTCTGCGATGTACGCTGGCCCTGACATAAGCTTTAGGGGAAAATAGAATCTTCCGTCTGCAACGACCTGGCATGTGTGGTGCAGCGTAGCGGCAACCCTCTCTTTCGTAAAGACGCCGTTGATCACTCCCAGCACATCTTCAATCCGCACGTCTTTGAGAATTCCTTCAAGCACTCCTGCGCTTCCATCTTCAGTTCCATTACTATTTCCTTCTGACATTTTGATTACCTCCCTCCTCGGGTTGATGCTCAATCAGCTTAATTCTGCCAATACCAAGGCAGCGGCTTGTTTGGTTTCTCAGGAAGATCATCTCCCGCAAGATCCCAAAACGTATCTCGTTGCATGTAATATGTCTCTGCTTCGTCCGTCCTGGCAGGGACGTACATATTCTCGACAGTTGGCTCAAGGCTATCCATTTGACATCACTCTCAACACGTTGTATATGATTTGCCTAAAACACCCTCTGTCTAGCCACCCCTGCAAAATAGTAAGAAGTACAAAATATATATTTTTAGATTATACATTATATATTTACATAATAATATAATCTTACATAACATTTAAATACGAGCTTAGCTCTCCAGCTCTCATGGACCGCAAGATAGTCAGGTTGGGCCAGTCGACCCTCGTCGTCTCGCTGCCGTTGAAATGGGCCAGGAAGCAGAACCTCAACCCAGGCGACTCTGTGAAGGTCGATGAGACAGCCGACAAGCTCCTCATCTCAGGAGAAGGGAAGCTGGAGCCCAGGAAAGCCCATCTTGACGCGCATGAAGCAGGCATCCTTTCACGGAGGATGCTCGCCGCCATCTACAAGGCAGGCTACGACATCGTCGAGGTAGAGTTCAAGGACCCTTCCGAGATAAAAGATATAGAGGCAGCGGTCGACCTCGAAGCAGTATCGTTCGAGATAGTGAGCATGGGCAAGAACTCCTGCACCATCCGCAGCATCTCAGAGGCTACAGAGAAGGAGTTCCAGGACCTGCTGCACAGGACAGTCTTCCTCCTGCAGACCATGAGCAACGACCTTCTCGACGCTGTCAGGGGGAACGACACCGCGAGGATCAAAGAGATAAAGCAGCTTGAGAAGACCAACAATAAATTGACGCATTTCTGCAGGAGGTCATTGAACAGGTCAGGCTATGCCCAGCCTGATAAGACCGCGGTGATGTACACCATCGTAGAGCAGCTCGAGAACGTCGCTGACATGTACAAGTTCCTCTGTCTTGACCTGGAGAAGTACTCTGGCAAGAAGGCTAGCAAGGAGGTTATCGATTATATGGCGATGGTCGACAGCGCGATAAACGACTTCTGTTCGCTTTTCTTTGATTACCGCCTGGACAAGGCAAAGGGGTTTGCAGAGAAGAGGAAGAACATCATCACAAAAGGCTTCTCATTGTTCGAGAAAAAGAACTCAGTCAAAGATATCGTCGTGACACATCATCTTCTTGGCATAACCAACAGCGTTTTCGACATCCTCGGGCCGCTGATTGCGTTGAGGCTGTAGCATCACCGCGTATTTGCGCCTGCCGCCCTTTGGTGCTCTCTGGCCCATTCTATCCTAGAGTCTATCTCCTCGTCATGGATTAGCTGTGCGTATGTATTCATGATGACTGCTGTGTTGAGCACACCGATCCCAGGGCTTATTCCCCTGAACACCTCTGAGTCGCTCATCTCTCTGAAGCAGTCTTCCATCTGGTCGCAGAGCATGACAAGAGAAGTGTTGTGGATTGTCCTTGACGCGTCGAGTGCCGTCGCACCCAAGCCTCCGAATAAGTACTGCATGCCGTTGTCGATTGCATATTGCTTTGCTTTGGCTGCACCCGACACGAACTCATCGATCAATTTGGTCAGCATTGAGATGTACACACCGCCTGATTCAGCAATATACTGCCGAGGGTCCTTGCATTCATGTATCCATACGGTGCTCCTGTGGACCTTCTCAAGCTCTTTTTGCCATCGCTTGATGTCGTCTATCGCGTGTGCCATCTGCATGTAGCATCTGGTGGGGGCTGCGGCGACGTAGCTTGAGTAGTAATCCCATTGCTCCCTTCCCTGGAGACCTGCGGACATCATCACGAGCCGCTGTTCAGTGTCCCTGTCGAGGTTGTTGCCTCCTGCCTGGAGCAGCAGTAGGTCGTCTATCTGTGGGATATCAATCTTGGGCGTGAAGTCAAATGCGAATGTCTTGCCGTCGCGTATGCCTCGGTTCCTTGTGTACTCGTCGCTGAGCAGCCTCTCGTGCACTCGCCTCTCTTCGCGCAGGAGCCCGCCGAACGCGGTCTCGTAGTGCCGGATGAGACTGTCGAAGTCAAGGTCTCTCTCCCTGACAGAGCGGTTGTCCGGGTCGTTTAGGCGTAGTGCCTTCGCGAGCCTGAAGAAGTCGTAGTGTTTAAGCAGCAGCTCATCAGGCATGCCCTGGAAGCTGCGTCTCAGTGATGCGAGTTGTCCCTCCTTTACCTTTCTTGCCTCGTCCTCGTTGATTATCTTGGGAAGGGCGTTGTATATGCTGGTCTTCTCCATGATGGCATCGGAAAGGAGGTCGACGAGCTTTTGCTGCGGCCTGCCAGGGGTGTTCGCAAAATCGTATATCGTGGGGGCGATCATCTCGAGGTCAAGGAATTTTCCAGCCCTCCTGTACACCTCTGCAACCCTTATGCCTCTTGACTTGAGTTCGCGCATGATTATCTCTTCGATCTCTGCGCTCGCCTCGTCAGCACAAGTCTTCTCGACGACCTTCAGGTAGCCTGCGGGCATGCTGATGGGGTAGCTGCTGTCCTGGAACCTTCTTACCACGCGGACAGTGGACCCGTTTCCGTTCCCGTCGCTGCTCCTTCCGTTCATGAGTATGTTCTTTGGGTCGAAGCTGGCAGGGCCGAACTTCTGCTCAGCGCCAGGGGCATTCTCTTTTGCGCAGTCAATATAAGGTCGCTGTTCCTTAAGGTGTCTCTCTGCCTGTGCCCGTATCCGGTCAGGATCAATGCCTTTTGACTTGAGGAACTCGTCCTGTCCTGCCTCATTAAGAAATACTCGCGGATTCTTGCCGCAGTCTGTTATTATCATCCGTCCGTTGAGTCCGCGATGTTGCAGTTCAAGGACTATCTCTATCTGGCTTTCCGTGTCAAACATGATCATGCCGTCTTTTTCGTGCATTTTAGCCTCGTCTGGGTGTGTACAGGATTGCTGTTCATTTTTTAGGTTGCTCGTATTTTTGAGTATGCAGGAAGGATGGTGAATGATGCTCCGACAATCCTCGGTTCCTGGTACTTTATTGCTATCGGTGCTCCAGCACCGAACTGTTCCCTCAATGCCTCTGCGAAATCCTTCAGGTTCAGTCCTTCTTTTCTCGAGTCGAGATACTTGACCAGGGCTGCTGTGAATCGTCCCATATACTCCCCGCCAGCCAGCAGCGTCTTGCCCTCATACGCCTTCCCGTCGCTTCTTGATGCAGCAAGCACCAGCGTCTGCGGAGGTATCCGGGCAGCGTTCTGTTCGTCGATGAACGTCCCTGCGTGGCAGCAGTCGAGTATCACTGCTTTCTTCCCTCGGATGTTGGCAAGCTTCTGGTACAGTTCGGCTGGTGATAATTGCTTTGTGTTTAGATTCAGGCCGGTCTTGTCGGCATGTCCTGAGTAATGGAATATCATGTGTGAGTCTGGCGTCGTATGGTAGGCTATCTGCTCTAGCCGCCTCATGATGTTTTCAGTGGCTGCGTCACCATTATGCAGCCTGAAGATGTTCCCTGCGAAACCTCTCCGGACCAGCTTCTCTTCAAGGAGATTGAGGTCGTTCATCACCCCGCGGAGATTGCCGCCGTCATGTGCGACAAGGAGCGCGTAGTTGTCTGCCCCGCGGGCACCTATCTGCTCTACGACCAGCTCCAGGTCATGGGCGAATCTGACCCTGTCACCTTCTGCGAGTCTCCTCGGATCATGCTTCCGTCTTTCCGGATTTGTGTTCTCACCATTCAAGAAAGTGCCGTTCATGCTGTTGAGGTCAGACAACAGGAATCCTGTGTCGCTGTCGGTGTTTCCTGGGTAGATAGCAGCATGGTTCCTTGATATGGTTGCCGCGCCTTTGACCTCTATCGCTACCTCCAACTCAGAAAATATTGATGGTATTTGCCTTTCAGTGGCGTGCCAATTGATATCATCCGCCCTGCCAAGCTGGGCAGGACCTGCTATCACAAAACGCTGAAGTGGGTCCTCCTGCTTTAATGTAAGGGTAGGTCTCCTAGTCATAGGGCCAGGCAATGAATGCCCCTTTTTAAACTTTTCTATTTTTCACCACCAACAAGTAGTTAAAAAAACCAAGCTAGCAACATTTATAAACAACCCCTAACTCCCCCATCACAGCGCATTTAACGGTGGTAATCCATGGAAATAAACGTTCTGGAAGAGTCTAAAAACAAGCTTGTCGTTGAGATTAAGGGCGAGAGCCATGCTTTGTGCAATGCCTTGAAGGCAGAGCTGTGGGGCAACAAGAATGTCAAGCTCGCGGGATATAACATCGCGCACCCTCTTGTCGGCATCCCTAAGCTGATCTTAGAGGTCGAGTCTGGCAACCCAAAACAACTGCTTGCTGATGCTGCGAAGAACGTCAAGAAGGATGCTGAAGCATTCCTAAAGGCGTTCGAGAAAGCCGCAAAGTAAGATACTCATACTCGCTTAGCAGTGCCACCGCCACTTTTGCGAAGCGTTGCACTGCAAACAAAACACACTCGACAGGGGGAAGACCCCTACGGGGATGTCGAGAATCCAGTGAAGAATAAACAAGCGTAGCATGGCGTGGCACTGCTAAAGATGGTTGAACAAACAAAAATGCTGACCAAGCCGGACGGAAAACTGCTTCTTGAGCTGGCGAGGAAATCCATAGAGTCTCATTTCTCTAAAAAGGATATTGACTTCTCTAAGTACAAGAAGTTCGACAAGAAACAGGGAGTGTTTGTCACGCTCAACGAGAATGGCGAGCTGCGTGGCTGCATCGGTTTCCCTTATCCTACTTTCGAGCTGTACAAGGCAGTGTTTGATGCTGCAAAAGCAGCTGCTTTCGAGGATCCAAGATTCCCCCCGCTCCAGAAGGACGAGCTGAAAGAAATCCACATCGATATCTCTGTCCTCACAGTTCCTGAGGAGATCAAGGTGAAGTCTCCGGACGATTACATGAAGAACATCAAGATTGGCGAGGACGGTCTTATCATGAAGAGCGGTTGGGCATCAGGCCTTCTCCTCCCACAGGTCTTCACAGAGTACAAATCTACTCCTAAGCAGGCCTTGGAGATGACCTGCCAGAAGGCAGGCATGTCAAAGGACGCCTGGCGAGACCCATCTACAAAGGTATTCAGGTTCCAGGCGCAGATATTCGAGGAAGATTAAGCGTTACTTCTGAATCGCACAGTTCCCTGATTCTTGTAGACGAGGTGTTTCACGCCTTCGCCTACCACGCCGACAGTCAACAAGGGTGTGATACCGACAATAGTGTCTATCGTTACTCTGACGCCTTCAGAATTTATTCTCAGGCAGTCAGATAGCTCTTGGCCTGCGCCGAAATATAGCGCAGCTCCGCCACCCACAGCTCCTGCGATGGCAGTCAGATAGAAAACAACATTTTCAACGTACTTCATGCATGTCTAACCTCCAAGTTTATTGTGAAAAAGATAGAAGGAGGGGGTATAAATTACTTTCCGAATCTCCTCTCCCGCGACTGGAACTCTGCGATGCACTGCACCAGGTCCTCTTTCTCGAATTCTGGCCAGGTCTTCTCCAGGAAGAACCATTCTGAGTACGAGCTCTGCCATACCAAGAAGTTTGATGTGCGGTGGTCTCCGCCTGTCCGTATTATGAAGTCAGGCTGGTCTGGCATGTAGACATTCTTATCCACCAGTTCCTCGTTTATCTCAGAATCGGTTATCTCTCCTGCTTCGATAGCACGGCCGATCTTCTTTATCGCGTCGACAAGCTCCTCGCGCCCGCCGTATGCCATGGCGAAATTCACAGTGTAATCAGAATATTTCTTTGTCGCTTCCGCAAGCTCGGTCATCTTCTGGTAGACTTCAGGAGGGAAGAGCTCTATCCTTCCTATGAATCTCACTCTTATCTTGTTCTCGTGTATCTCCTTGTTGGTCTTTGCCTTCTCGAACATATCCTTGAATATCTTCATGAGATAGTCGAACTCGTCTTTAGGCCTGTTGAAGTTCTGCATGGAGAATGCGTATAATGTAAGTTCCTTGACACCGACGTCTTTGCACCAGCTGAAGAGATTCTCTACCTTCTGCGCTCCCCACTCATGCCCCTTCCATGGCTGCTGCATCAGGCGCTTTGCGAACCTTCTGTTTCCATCGAGAATTATCCCGATGTGTTTTGGCGCATTATTTTTCTTTTCCATCTCCCATCACGACCAAGACAACGACGAAGAATTTATAAAGCTTTTTGCTAATGTGGCTCTGGTGAAAATAGTGGTGCCGCCTTTTTACGGAGCGGTTCAATACATAACAGTCGCGCTTGACAGGGGGACGGCCCCTACGGGGACGTCAAGATTATAGTGAAAGGAGCAACAAGCGAAGTCTGGCGGCACCCCGCGAAGCGGATATTTTCACCAGAGCAAAGAATTGGTGCAAAGTCATGGAAGAAGAGGAGCTGATAAAAGAGGCTGAAAATGCCTTGAAGGAGCTTGAGAAGAAGCACACCCGTCATGGCCTAGAGAAGATTGAGAAAGATGATGAAGAGAAGAGCAACCCGTTCTCTTACCTGCTGGTCCTTGTACTGATACTTCTTATAATAATGATGGTCGTCCCTTTCTACGGCATCAAGCTTGATCCTGAGCCGAAGAATATCCCGATGCTCTCAGAGGTCCTGCCTTACAACGTGGAGCAGCTCTCCAATGAGTTCCCAGGTCTTCCCTCAGAGTCGCGTTC
Source organism: archaeon (assembly GCA_020052935.1). GTDB lineage: Archaea > Nanobdellota > Nanobdellia > Woesearchaeales > UBA11576 > JABMQF01. Next base: position 9,030 of record JAGVOD010000040.1, read on the forward strand.
AAACTTCCTTAAGCAGCTTGTCCCTGACAATCAGGCGATACGGAACACTGCCGCCCGCATCGCGACCGCGAGTTGTCGTGAGAGCGATGTCTGCTATGCGAAAGCCCTGTTCTATTTCGTGCGAGACAACATCCAGTATGTCGGGGACCCTCCTGATGATTATCTTGAGAGCCCGTTCGAGACATTGATGACGAAAGGCGCTGACTGCGATGGCATGGCGATACTGCTCGCTAATCTCGAGCTGGCAGTCGGCATACCTACAAGGTTCGCCTTCATCCCAGGCCACGCGTTCATCCAGGTGAAGATAGACTCTGCTCCGAAGAAGTACAAGGAGAAGGACGGCTGGATATCATTAGACCCGACCTGCAACACCTGCGAGTTCGGTGAACTGCCATACTCGACCATGAACAAGCAGAAGGAGTTCTTGTATACCTAGGGGCTAAGAAGCATAAACCTTTATATATCCCCTGCTTCTCCAATCAATCCAGTAACAACCACAGTAATCCCGCAGACTACAGCCTTTCTAGGCGTGTAGGAGGGTGGAGATGGTCGTAATGGATAAGAATAGTGTCAAAGAAGCGTTGAAAGAGCTTAAGAAGACTTCTAAGAAGCGCAATTTCAATCAGACAGTTGATTTTATCGTAAATCTGCGTGGTTTGGACCTAAAGAAGCCAGAGCACCAGGTGGAGCTTTTCGTTCCTGTACATTATTCCAGGGGCAAGAAGCTTAAGATTGCGGCTTTTGTCGGCCCAGAGCTGAAAGAAGACGCTGCGAAGGCCTGCGACAAGTCCATCCTTATTGATGATTTTATCGAGTACCAGAAGGACAAGAGGCTGGTGAAGAAGCTGGCCCAGGAGCACACTTTCTTTATCGCCCAGGCAAACATGATGCCGAAGGTGGCCCAGGTTTTCGGTAAAGTTCTAGGTTCCAGGGGAAAGATGCCGAACCCGAGGGCTGGTTGTGTCGTACCTCCGAAGACTGCATTGCAGCCCCTCTATGATAGGCTGCAGAAGACTATCGTGATGCGCGCGAAAGTCCAGCCTGTGATAAAGTGTTCTGTCGGTGTCGAGAACCAGGACGAGGATGAGATAGTCGATAATATAATGACGCTTTACAATGCTTTGATCCACAAGCTGCCTCAGGAGAACCAGAACATCAAGAGCATTCTGCTCAAGCTGACTATGGGCAAGCCGGTGGAGGTGAAGTGAGATGAATAAGGCTTCACACATCCCGGACGAGAAGAAGCAGGTTGTCAAGGAATTCGCAAAGCTCGCGAAGGAGTATCCTATCATCGCTGCTGTGAACATGGAGAACCTTCCTGCGAAGCAGCTGCAGAAGATGCGCGCCCAGCTACGCGGAAAGGTAGTCATGAAGATGAGCAAGCGCAGGCTCATGAAGCTGGCGATCGAGCAGGCCGCAAAGGAGAAGCCAGGCATAGAAGCCCTACTTCCCTACATGAAGGGCATGCCCGCGTTGCTTTTCACCAAGGAGAATCCTTTCTCATTGTACAAGACTCTGCAGAAGAGCAAGTCCAATGCCCCTATCAAAGCAGGCCAGAAGGCCCCGAAGGATATCATCATCCCTGCAGGCCCGACTGGTTTCGCTCCAGGTCCTATCATCGGCCAGCTGAGCCAGGTCGGCATAGCCGCGGGCATCGACGCTGGAAAGGTCGCGATCAAGAAGGATTCAAAGGTGGCGAAGGAAGGCGACATAATAAAGCCCGAGCTCGCTGCGATCCTGACAAGGCTTAACATAATGCCGATGGAGATAGGCCTTGACCTCACTGCCGCATTCGACGGCAAGGGCATATTCACCAAGGACGTCCTCGCTGTGGACGAGAAGGTCTACCTGGAGAACATAA
>JAGVOD010000010.1 GCA_020052935.1 archaeon
GCGAAGACAGGCATAAGGCCGCTGACACAAAGAAGGGTGTCGGACATCATAGCAGAATTCGACATGCTCGGCATAATAAACGCCAAAGTCGTATCAAAAGGAAGGTATGGAAGGACGCGAGAGATAAGCATGGCAATACCGTCTGCCATGGAAAACAAGATACGCGACACGCTCGCAAAAGAGCTCGGACTATAGAAGCATCTCACATCTCTCGAGAAGGGGGTCTCGGTGGAACAAGAATACCGAAAGGAGATAGTATCAGCATTATTGGCAAAAGGCGTGCTCCTAAATAGAGACATGCTCAGCAAGATAGAGACGATAGAGGACAACCAAGGATTCCACACATTCATCTCACAGCAAAACGACGCAAAAGACTTCCACACGATCCTCGCGGCGTATGAACAGGAAAGGAGCGCGCAGGCACAGGAGAAAGCGCCAGAAGTAAATGTCCTGTTCTCATACAAGCTAGAGCCCAAAAAACGCGAAGTCGGGGACTTCATCAACTTCTTCACAGCAAGATACAACACAATCAAGCCCATGCTGCAGCAGAGGAAAGAGCTGCAGAACCTGACATCCATAAACCGCCTGAACCAGAAGAGGGAGAAGGAGCAGGTGGCGATAATAGGCCTAGTGTCAGACAAGCAGGAGACAAAGACCGGAAGGATAATGATGACTGTAGAAGACCCCACAGGCATCATACGCGTATCGACATCGCAGAACTCAGAAGACTATGCTGCTGCAAAAGACACAGTCCTCGACGAGGTAGTCGGCGTAGTGGGCAAGTGCTCAGACAAGATAATATTCGCCAACCGAATAATACAGCCAGACATACCAGTATACAAGGAGATGAAAAAATCTCCCGATGAAGCGTACGCGCTGTTCATGGGAGACTTCCACTTCGGATCAAAGGTGTTCATGAAAGACGCGTTCGAGAAGTTCATCTCCTGGATAAGGGGAGAACAAGGAAACGACACGCAAAAGGAACTGGCGGGCAAAATCCGCTACATGTTCATCGTCGGGGACCTGGTAGACGGCGTAGGAGAGTACCCTGGCCACGAGAACGACCTTGAGATAACAGACATATACGAGCAGTACCGGGAATTCGCAAAGCACCTCTCAAGGATACCCAGCAGGATAAGGATGATCGTCTGCCCAGGAAACCACGACGCCATGAGGATAGCAGAACCACAGCCGACACTCTACAAGGACTTCGCAGGGCCAGTATGGAAACTGCCCAACATAACGATGGTCAGCAACCCAGCACTCATAAACATACACGCAAACAAGGACTTCCAGGGATTCGATGTATTGCTGTACCACGGATTCAGCTTCCCCTACTTCGCAGACAACATAGAATCCATAAGGAGCAAGGGAGGACAGCAACGCGTCGACCTGATAATGCAGTTCCTCCTTCAGAGAAGACACCTGGCACCGACACACAAATCCACACTATACCTGCCAGACGCACAAAAAGACTGCCTCGTGATAGACAAGATACCTGACTTCTTCGCGACAGGGCACATACACCGCGTATCCGCGTCAAACTACCGCAATGTAACGATGCTGAGCTGCTCCTGCTGGCTAGAGAAGACCGAATACCAAGAGAAACGCGGCCTGGACCCCCAGCCGGCACGCGCAATACTAGTCAACCTACAGACAAGGAAAGTCAAGATACTCAACTTCAATCCGCAAGAGAACGAGGCGCCAGCATGAGGCGGGTCAAATGGTAGTCGCGAGCAAAGAGATGCAGCAGTACTTCGACACGCTGCAGAAGAGATGCAACGAAGCGCACCAGATAGCAACAGCAGCAAGAAAGAAAGGCTACGACCCAGACGACAAAGTAGAGGTACAGCTCGCGTCCAACATGGCAGAAAGAGTAGTAGGGCTCATATCCGTCGTGGCCCCGCAGATAGTAGGAAGCGGAGTCGCGGAAAGGATAATCGAGCTAGAGACACAATACAGCGCACTCGACTGGCGGGTCGCGCTGCAGATAGCACTAGAGGTCGCGGAAGAGAAGTTCTGCAAATTCAAGGACAAGAAAGAGGCGATAGAAGTCGGCGTCAGGGTAGGATTCGCATACGGCACTGTCGGAGTGGTGAGCAGCCCGATAGAAGGCCTGATATCCATAGAGATGAAGAAGAGGAGAGACGGCAAAGGAGAGTACTTCTGCCTTAACTACGGCGGCCCGGTAAGGAATGCGGGAGGCACAGCCGCAGCATGGTCAGTCATAATAGCAGACTATGTCAGGAAAAAACTCGGCTATGCAGAGTACGACCCCGACGAGAACGAGATAAAACGCTGCGCAACAGAGCTCGAAGACTACCACGAACGCGTCACAAACCTCCAATACTTCCCATCAAAGAGAGAGACAGAATTCATGATGCACAACATCCCTGTAGAGGTGTCAGGAGACGCATCAGAGGACATAGAAGTGAGCAACTACAAGGACCTGCCGAGGATACCGACGAACAAGATAAGATCGGGATACTGCCTGATACACTCGAGCTGCATACCGCTGAAAGCAGAGAAGCTCTGGAAACAGCTCGGCAAATGGGGCAAGGACTTCGGAATGGAGCAATGGGCATTCCTGGAAGAATTCATCAAGATAAAGAAAGAGGTGCACGCAAAAGGCAAGACAAAAGACACACAGGCAGGAGACAAGCCCAAGATAACACCAGACTACACATATATCTCAGACCTCGTCGCAGGAAGGCCGGTGATATCCCACCCGCTCAGGAGCGGCGGCCTAAGGCTGAGATACGGGAGGAGCAGGACATCAGGATTCTCAGCACAGTCCATCCACCCGGCGACGATGCAGGTCCTCGGAAACTTCATAGCGACAGGCACACAACTCAAAGTCGAAAGACCTGGAAAAGGAGCCGCGTTCACACCCTGCGACACCATAGACGGGCCGATAGTCAGGCTCAAAGATGGAACAGTGGTAAAGGCAGAGACCGAGCAGCAGGCCAAGGAGATAAAAAAAGAGATTGCAGAGATACTGTACCTCGGAGATGTCCTGGTAAACTATGGGGACTTCCTGAACAGGAACCACCTCCTGGTGCCGCCTGGATACTGCGAAGAGTGGTGGGTGCAAGAGCTCGAGAAGAAGATAGTATCGATGTTCGGCAGCCTCGACGTGTACAAACTGGCTGAGATGATAACCGAAGACGCGGAAGAGATAGAGAAGATAATCAAGAACCCGCACGCAAAAAAGCCCAAGGCACAGCTCGCGATAAAGATAGCCAAGGCGACATCTACACCGCTGCACCCAGCCTATACTTATTTCTGGAATTCCATACCCAAACAAGAGCTGCCGAAACTACTCGCGTGGCTCCATAATACCAACATCGAGACCGACGAGAAAGGCATCGTCAAAGGAGTGCTTGCGATAAACAAGGAGCAGAAAAGAAACCTCGAACTCATAGGGATGCCGCACATCGTAGCGACAAACGAATTCGTCGTGTTTAAGAGAGAAGAAGCGACCACAATCAAAGAGCTCTTCGGCATCGGGACAGAAGAAGCCGGCGAGGCAGAAGCCAGGATGGCAAAGATGGTGGCAGAAGAGACAGCAAAAGACTCTGTCGAAGCGCTCAACAAATACGCAGAGATAAAACAGAGAGATAAATGCGGAATATTCATCGGCGCAAGGATGGGCCGGCCGGAAAAAGCCAAGATGCGCCAGATGACCGGCAGCCCACACACGCTCTTCCCTGTCGGTGAGCAAGGCGGCAGACTAAGATCATTCCAGTCAGCCATGGAGCATGGCAAGATAATATCAGACTTCGCCACGTTCAAATGCGACAGTTGCGGAGCGGAAAGCGTACTCGGCGTGTGCCCGAAATGCGACAAGAGAGCAAAAAGGCAATACCACTGCAACATCTGCGGCCCGATAGACACAGAAGCATGCGCAAAGCACGGCAAGACCGTGCCATTCGCCAGACGCGAGATAGACATCAAATACTACTTCGAGAACATGCTCCGCAAGATGCAGACAAAGTCCTTCCCAGACCTCATAAAAGGCGTGCGAGGGACAAGCAACAGGGAGCATATCCCAGAACACCTGATGAAAGGCATACTAAGAGCGAAGCACGACGTATGCGTCAACAAGGAAGGCACAGTCAGGTATGACTGCTCAGAGCTGCCCATAACACACTTCAAGCCAAAAGAGATAGGCATAAGCATACAGAAACTGCACGAACTCGGATACGAAAAAGACATAAAAGGACGGCCTCTCGACAGCGTGGAACAGATAGCAGAGCTCAAGCCACAAGACATAATCCTGCCGTGCTGCCCAGACTCACCAGACGAGCCAGCAGACGTGGTGCTTTTCAGGGTGGCAAATTTTGTCGACGAGGAACTAGAGACGCTATACGGGCTCAAGCCATACTACAACCTCAAAACCAAAGAAGACCTGGCAGGCCACCTCATAATAGGACTGGCGCCGCACACATCCGCAGGCACGCTGGGCAGGATAATAGGATTCTCAAAGACACAAGGATTCATCGCGCACCCGCTGATGCACGCAGCGATGAGAAGGGACTGCGACGGAGACGAGAGCTGCCTGCTGCTATTGATGGACTCGTTCCTCAACTTCTCAAGGAAATACCTTCCAGACTCCAGAGGAAGCACCATGGACGCGCCACTAGTCATGACATCGATACTCGCACCAGCAGAGGTAGACGACATGGCATTCGACGTAGACAGGGTATGGCGATACCCGCTGGAGTTCTATGAAGCATGCCTGCAATACAAACCACCATTCGAGGTCAAGATAGAGACGATAAAATCCGTGCTCAACACAGAGAAGCAATACGAAGGGATGGGATTCACCCATGACACAGACAACATCAACTCCGGAGTATTGTGCTCCTCCTACAAGACCCTGCCGTCGATGCAGGACAAGCTAATGGCGCAGATGGAGCTGGCGCAGAAAATACGAGCAGTCGATACGTCAGACGTCGCAAGACTAGTGATAGAGAAGCACTTCATACGAGACATCAAAGGAAACCTGCGCAAGTTCTCACAGCAGGAATTCCGCTGCGTAAGCTGCAACGAAAAATTCAGACGGCCGCCGCTGCTAGGAAAATGCACAGAATGCGGAGGCAAGATCATATTCACGATATCAGAAGGCAGCATAGTCAAATACCTTGAACCGAGCATAAGCCTCGCCACGAAATACGACCTGCCGAACTACCTCAAGCAGACACTAGAGCTGACAAAAAGGATGATAGAGGGTGTGTTCGGAAAAGAGAAAGAGACACAGACAGGACTCGGGGCGTGGTTCGGGTGATACTCGCATCTAAAGCGTAGCCTTCATCTCCTTGACACGGTGCTTCGAGCCACACGCCTGGCAGCGGATGAAAGAGAAATCATCCTCCTTGATGAGCTTTGTGTCAGGCTTGCCGCAGTCTGAGCAAAGGACATATTCAGTAGCGTACTTCCTGATCTTCTCATTGATACGCGACGCAGGGATCTTCGTACCCAAGATAAGCCCGCTGTTGTTCAGCGTTCCCGGAGTCGCAAGCTCCTTCAACACATACTTCAACAGGTGCTCAGGGTTCCTCCCAAGAGTATCGGCGATCTGGAAGAAATTGCTCACAACAGTGCGGTTACCCTGCAGGTGGCCGGTCACTTTCGGAACTGCAAAGCGCTCGCTCTCAAAAACAGACTCAGGCATCTCGCCCCTGGCTTTCTTGAGCATATCCTTGTATTCCATGCTTTACAAGGAGAAAACACCCCTATTTAAAGGATGCGCTTTGAGCGGCTCTGTTCTGAGTCTCGCCTTTGGTTTGGCCAGTGCCACGCCAGGCTCCGCTTGTTGATTCTTTGACTGCAATCTCACATGCTCAAAAACGCAGCGGCGTTTTTGGCACACCA
>JAGVOD010000086.1 GCA_020052935.1 archaeon
CATGATTATGTACAATCTCCTCACTGGTCTTTATTTTTCGTTAGAAGACTACGAAAATAAAGGTTCGGAGACTTTTCCGTTCCTCGGGCTTGCGCCCTGCGGTACTCAACCTTTGCATCTCTGAGCTCGCCATCTCTGAAAAACTCCGTTTTTCGAGGGCTCGCTCGAGGCAAAGGGTACATAACATACCAAGAACGAATTTTACTTGCTGATTCTGAGTGCCTTTGAACCTCTGTTGCCGTATCCGTTACGGTGTTTTTGTTAAGCGGTTATTTATTGGTGTTTGACCAGTAAATATTGTGTGAAATGCGGAAAAATGGCGTGGAGGTGCTTGGCGTGAATGTTTTTGAGAAAATCAAGCGGGTTCGGGAGTTAGTTGGCGGTGTTTATCCTGAAATAGGCGTGGATGAGATTGCAAGGCAGGTAGGTTTCATAGCGAATAACTGGCACGGCAAGAAGATAGAGACTGCTGGTCGAGTTTATTTCTGTTTCCAGAATCTGTGTTTCCTGTTTTGTTCTTGGAGCAACTTTTCTTCCTTTGCGAGATTTTCTTCAGTCTCCTCGTACTTGATCCCTGCGTACAGTTCTGCCACCAGGAATCTCGCTCCCTGGTTGTCGTATTTGTTGAGGCTTAACAGCAGCTTGAACAGTTCCATCGCCTTCTCAGCATTCCCTTCTTTCCATAAAGCCAGCCCATAGTAGTGGATTGAACGCAGGTATTGCCTGTTCTCCAAGATGCCCCAATTAATCTCTTTAGGCCACTTTCCTTTAAAATGTGCTTTGGTAAGCTCGTAGGCCTTTTCGAAATACTTTTTGGCTTTCTGTGCATCATCCCAGAAGTGGACGGTTCCCAGGCCGTTGTAGGCGTCCACGAATTCATCATCAATTGCGAGCGCCTTTTTGAAGCACTTTTCAGCGTCCTTTACATAACCTTCATCCAGGAAGTCCATCCCATCATAGTAATAATCATTTTTATCTTTCTTGAGTGGGGTGAATGGGATGCAACTCTGTATTGCATTATTCTTAGTAGTGATGAACCCCGTTTGCAGCATGGCCATCTCTTTGAATGGATTACTATCTGCGAAATCTTTTCTGCAGAATCTGTCATCCCAGAGTTCAATCTTGAGTAGTTTCCTGATCTGCGAATAGTTGTTTCCGGTTGTTTTTGGTTTCTGGTCATATATCGCTGCGATATTAGTCAGTGTCCAATTCTTATCATTTTCCCACAGGTGGTTCATTGATGAATACTGCCAGAGCAATGCAGCCGCCAACGCTTCAGGTGACAATCTTATCTCTCCTTTTCGTTTCTTCCAATAGGCAGCCCACAGTTTGGCTACAAGCTTCTCATCCTCACCTGTGAATTTAAGCAGCTCTCTGTTTCTTAAGATCAGTTCCAGGACTTGCCTGTGTTTATCATCATCCATTTGGGTCACCTGTTGGTGCTGTTCAAAATCTCGTTTTCTTGCGGGTTTTGCCATAATCTAACTTGTCAGGGTCGAATGACTCTTCTTTCAGCCACTTCTCGAACTGTCCCCATCCGACTGTCCTTCTCCTGAAATTGCTGCCTAGCTTGCAGACCAGGAGGCAATCATTGTCAATAAGCTCCTTGAAGCACTTGTGGGTTATCATCAGTCCTTTCCCAGCATTTGCGAAGCGCTGGAGTTTCTCCCAGCAGTCCCTCAGCCTTTCTTCCTTGTTGAAGCATTTCCTGGTGCAGAAGTTGCCGTAGTACCAGTTGACGACCCTCCGGACAGGGTATCTTTTGATGCTTACCATTCGTCACCTTTCTTTTGTTCTTGTTGCGCATGAGCATGTTGATTTTATTGCTAACAATTGGCAAAGCGGGAAGAGGAAGAAGCATGTCAGGCAAGCTAGCTCGAGATGTACGCATCGCAGTGCTTGTAGAACTCTTTTGCGTTTTTGATGGACTCTTCGGCAGGGTCTTTGTTTGCCTGTGGGATTGTGTTGTATGTGAAGTTGCCGCGTTTCTTCTTTTCCTGTTTGTATATCTCAAGGAGCGCTTCTGCCCGTACAATCATCTGTTTATAGATGATCAGCAGTCTTGCGTCCATGATGCCGGTGTCTATGAATGTTTTCTTGAACTCGTCGAGAGTCTTCTTATGGATCTCAGGGGCGTCGGTCTCTATCTTTTTTGTGAGGAGCATCGCCTTGGCGCAGTAGAATATCGCATAGTAGGCATGGGATATGGCTCCGCCGTAGAATGTTTCGTCCTCGCCGATCTTGAACGTGTCTTTCAGTTCTTTCTTGTTTGACACTTCGGACAGTATCTTTGCAGAGTCCAGTTCAGACCTGGCTCTTTTGATGAACATCTCAACCTTTGAATCCATGCCTCATCGCCTCGAATAATATTTTGTAATACATTTCAGCGCCTTGGATGATTATGTGCTTTTTAGTGAATTCTTTGCCATAGTTGAACTCTGTGTTGGCCAACATCTGGTAGGCTTCGTTCTGCGTGAAGACGAAGCCGTGCACTTCTGGAATCATTAATTCGCCTTCCTTCAGAGCTATTTCATACTGTTTTTTTGGCTCCGAATTGGGGATTATGAACGCGATATCAAGGTCTGATGTAGGCTTCTGCTTCTTCTCTGCGTAGCTGCCGCAAATCAGTAATGTGTAGAATGGGTTTTTTAACTTGTTTGTTATCTTCCTGAGGTTATTATAAGGGATGTCTCTTCTCTCTTCCTTGATGAGTGACTCAATCAAGACCAAATAGTTAAGATGCTCCTCTTTCTCGTAATCTAGCGAATAATTGTTGGTGTTGCCTTTCCTCTCCTCCCTGAGCAATCCTGAGGATGAGAAGCCCTTCATGGCCTCAAATACGTAATGATGCGACCGGTTCTTTGTAAGCTTCTTTATCTCGGTGATGGTGAACTTCCTCCAGGGCTCTTTGACAAACAGCCTTAAGAGGTTTATCTCTTTTTTCACCAATCCATTTTTATGGATAGTTCTGTCCATGTTAGTGGATAAATAGGTTTTCTATATAAATCTTTCTGTCTTCCACTGCAACGTCGACACATATTGCTGCTCTTCGATGACAAGAATTCCCAAAAGCAAGTATTTTTCGTCAAATAAGGGAAGGGAATAAATATAAGTTTCACCTTATGGATAAAAGAGGGCAAGTACGGTTCGCTTTTGCTCCTACTTGCCTTTACTTGCTTAGCAGAAAATCAGATTCAGGGTTTATAGGCTCTGGAACCTGGCAAGTAAGTTCGTTCTTCAGGAATTATATCCAATCCGATTTCGCCGAACGGGAGAAGTTGAGCAGGTCTATGTTCGTGAATACTTTGGCTTTGTCTTGTTTTGAGAGGTGTGGATCGTGTGACCATACGCCTTGTGCTTTGGTTGCGAGGCAGGCTGCCAAGTATGGTGTGTCGTCTACGTCGCAGACCTTGCATGTTTTGACAAAGTCAGAGTATTCTTGTTCCGGAAGTATTGTTATGCGTTCGAATATCAAACTCAGAAGCAGGTCGAATTCTTCAGTGGTCAGCTTTGCTTTTTTCTGTAGCTCTTCCTTATGTTCATTGATCTCAGAGATACTATAGTCTGGCGTCAAGAATTCGAACTCAGAATCAAACAGTATGTCTCTTGTTGTGCTCTGTTTTACCAGTGCAGCGACAATTCTGTTTGCGTCAATGATGATCTTCATTTAGCTAGGCCATGTCTTTTCGCGATGCCTTGCTTTATTTTGCGTCCTATCTCGAGTGCGTCTTCTTCGGTCAGGCCGCTTTTTGCGAGGAGTTTGTCCATGATTTCCATCTTGCGTGCCTTTTCCCACATGGCTTGCCTAGCTACTTCGCTCCATCTTATCTCCTTATGCTTCTGCATTATCTCATGCAGGTCTTCCGGAACTGCTAATGTCACATTCGTCATTATACTCACCTTACTCATATATGTGTAGTTACTTATTTATATACTTTTCGGCGAAATCGGACTCTTCGGCTCTTCCAGAGCCTCGTCTCAGGCCTTGCAGGCCCTCGAGAACATAACATGATTATGCTCAATCGAGAAAGGGCGAACACTAGACAAACATTTATAAACAGCGGCAGGCTAGGAATAATATACCAAAATAAGAGGTGATTATCATGGAAAGGCCTTCTGTGGTTTGGGTGTTCTCAATCTTGGTTGTGTTAGGCGCTCTCAATTCGATATACAATGCCGTTCCGGCCATGACGGCGTCGGCACTTGCATCTTCTCCGGTGGTCTTTTATGCCACCGTACTCTCATTGTTGGCGTTGATTCCTGCGATAGTGTTCATATACAAGTTCTTCATGCTGAGAAGGGATTCATTGATCTGGCTGTACATTTCGTTCGGCCTGAAGATAGTATTGAGTCTGATTGCCACGAAGTGGATCACTGCAGCAATCACCGCGGTTTTCGGATGGGTGGTGTGGGATTATATCTCACATAAGAAGATTGGCAACAAGCCAGTTTTCAAATAATTTTTTATCTCTTATTGATTTGTCTTTGGGGTTCGCCCTTTCTCGACTCTTTACAGGCCTGCTCGCCCTTGCGGCTCGGAGGGTATAACCTGATTAAACTCAATCAATCCTCATACAATTCAACCTCACGATTGCTTTCGCTATCTTTAAATAATAGGCAATATTCAATCATGTATGATGTATAAAAGAGCGCTATTGGCGATTTTAGGACTCTGTTTTTTGGTTCTTATCAGTGCTTGTTCTAAGGATTCTGCTTCTACTGACGATTCGGTATCTTATAATGCGACCGAAATATCTCCTAACATGAATTACATAGGGACTGATTATATCAACTGCCACCTCAACTCTGATTTTCCGGCATCTGCAGATAACGAGGAATTATTGACGGGCACTTTGGAAAAACCGTTGGTCAGCAGGAAAGACCCTCTCCTCAACGCGGTCGTCATAGATAACAGGGTATTGTACAGCTCAGTCACAAGATCAGAATTCAGCGCATACGGGGACTTTAGCTCTGTGATAGGGAAGAAGCTGACTGTTAAAGGCTATCCTGGGGAGAAGGTAGGGGAATACACAATCTTCTACATTACGGATGTTCCTGGCTGGCAATATGTATGCTGTGACGCGACACTGGAAGACACAGGGAAGATCAGCTCGCCGGATGTCTGCTTCTGGCTTGAGAAGTGATCATGATGCTCATGGTCGAGACCATCCATAACTTTATATATTCATACTGGGTGGTGGACCGCATGAAAAAACAGAGGATACTGCTGATCATAACCCTTGCTTGGATATTCCTTTTCTTAGTTTTTGCAGCCTACAAGATCATTCATGCTCCTGTGTTTTGTTGGGACAGCGTGAAGACTGATCCTGTTACAGGCGAGGATACTATGATTGGAGGATGCAGCCCTCAATATGGGATGGCGGTCGTAGAGATGGTGCTGCCGTCTGCTGTTTGGATGGTCATCTTAGTGACGCTCATTGCAGCCTATCTCATATCGAGAAGATCAGCAAAAAAACATTCATGACTGCAACATGGATGCGGATAAGATTAATAAATAGCAGTCTATTATACCCTGTTCATGGTCAAAAAAGCGGTATTATGGTTATTCTTTATCATTCTTCTGGCATCTCTTGTCTTGGCAGAAGTTCCTGCTGCATCAGACCTTTCAGGCAAGTCTGTCGATGAATTATCTAACCGCCGCACGCAGCTATCCAATGCATTATACGAAGAGATGATAGACTATGACCGGTCTGAGTTTGACCGGAATATGAAACCGGTGTGGGACCTGCGGATGAAGGAGCTGGATGATGTTGGTAATAGGGTCAATGCGTGTTATGATGCCTGCGCAGGCGAGAAATTCCAAAGGGGTGGCGGCGGCCAAGCGTGTGTCCAGCCGTGTTTGGATAGGTCTGACGCAGAGAACAAGAGAGTTCTGCAGGAGATTGACCGTCTTGAAAGGGCGGCTTACATCGATGACATAACGAATATGCAAGCAGCTCTCAAAGGCAGCGCTCCAGAGGTTAAAGATATCCCACCTGAGACTCCAGGACCTAAATTTGATACCCGTACTGAACGTGGCATAGACCCTTCCGGAAACATCGCTCCCAGCATGGGCGGCTACTTAGGCAACGCGTATGTCGTCAGGCCTGACGGAACCAAGGTAATCCCTGGCAAGGAGCTTTACCTGAAGGTCGACGACAAGGTAATTACAGGCGAAGAATCCAGGGTGAATATCATATTCGGCAATGCTGGCAGGATGAACCTCGGTCCGAACACCGAATTGAGAGTAGGCTCTGCTCTGTTAGACCAGTATTATCTTGCGAGGGGCTCATTGAAGACAAAGCTGAGCTGGGCTGACAAGCCGAAATTAGAGATCAAGACGCCGACTGCTTCTGTCTTTATCAAGGGTACTGAGTTCGTAATAGACTACAATGAGACGACGAACACAACGACAGTATTTCTTCACGAAGGTGTATTGGAAGTCAATTCAGCTGCATATGTCATGAACCTAACTGCAGGATATTACTGCACAATCGGTCCAGACGGCAGGATTTCCTCAAATCAATTGTCATCAGGAGACTGGAAATCTCTTGGCAGCAAGTTTTACGAGGAGGCTTCACAGGAAAGTATCTTTAAGATATATACCTGGCTGACGTTCGCAGTTCTCGCATTATCAGTCATAGTCGTTACCGTGGTGATCCGCAGGGAAAAGGCGAAGCAGCATAAGAAAGAGCACAGGAAGAACCTCGGCGGGCTCAGCATCCTGTTCGGCGTTCTAGGCATTGTCGGATGCCTGTTCCCAATAATAGGACTCCCCCTGTCATTCACATCAACGACCCTTGCCAGGATCCAGAAGCTGAGAACACCCACCATAAGCGCCAAGATAGGTTTCGTGTTAGGATGCATAGGCGCAATCCTGAACGGGATAGTGTTCATTGCTTTCTTTTCCTACATCGGCATTCTATGAACACGATGAACAGCACAAAATCCAGATTCTCCCTTGCGCACAAAGACGAGGAGATGTTAAAGCTTATCGGCAAGACCGACAAGAAGACATTGGCCGTCTGGGCGATTGATTGCGCCGAGCGCGTCATGCCATACTTTGAGAAAACTCATCCCAAAGACTGCAGGCCCAGAAAAGCAATTGAAACGCTCCAGGAATGGATACGCACAGGCATATTCAGTATGGCAGTCATCCGCAAGGCTTCTTTAGATTCCCACGCAGCAGCAAGAGATGTCGGAGAAGACAACGCAGCCCGCTCTGCCGCGAGAGCTGCAGGCCAGGCAGTAGCTACTGCCCATGTCAAGACACATTCTATGGGCGCTGCAATCTATGCCCAACAGGCCATATACAGATCTACCTGCTCTGATGCAGCCATAGCCAAGGAACGTGATTGGCAGTACAAGAGATTGCTCCGCCTAGTGAGATAATACCTCACGTTTTATATATGTGCATATCCTGGTGTCTTGATATGGACCAGGAAGTCACCAGATACATAGAGAAGCAGAGATCTCCTCAGAAGGAGATGTGTAAGAGATTGAGGAAGATAATCCTCAAGACAGTCCCGAAGACCGATGAGAAACTGAAGATGGGAGTCCCGTGGTATAGCAAGTATTACATCGTCGGGCTGAAGGACAGCGTCAATCTCGGTTTTTCTGTCACGGGTTTGTTGAAGAAGGATAAGGATAACTTTGACGGCGCTGGAAGCTTCATGAGGCACTTGAAGTTCAAAGAACTGAAAGATATTGACGAGAAAAAGATTGTCAGGCTCTTGAAGCTGGTCGACAAGAAAGCGAAATGCGGAAGCTGTTTCAAGTGATTGTTTCCTGACAGGAGAAACTGAAAGAAACTTTTTATTTGAAGATTGACGTTCTACTCAACAATCCTTTCAGCCTTGTAGAATCCCAGCCCTGCTCCTGCTTGTCTTACGAATTTGCTTGTGTCCTTTATCGCGAATGACCACACAACCTTCTTGTCTTTGCTGACCTCAACGATTTTTGTTGTGGTGACTATCAATGTGTTCCCGTTCGGCAGCCTGTTGGCGTCCCGTACAGGCCATTGTTGCGGGTTAGTGACTGCGAATTCCCAGACGACTTTGCCGTCCTTGTCTATCTCGACTGCTTTTTCGGGCTTTCCGTGATTGGCGAACAGTATATCTCCGTTCTCAAGGAAGGCTGGGTCGTGCTGCTGGGCCATCAGCCCTTCGCCGATCGTCTTGACGACCTCGCCCTTCTGGTCTACCTCAACGACCATGTTGAAGTTTCTCGTGCTTATCAGCGTGTTCCCGTTGCTCAGTCTTGTGACAGCATTGGTGTGCGTCCATCCCTGATTCATAATGGTCTTGTATGGCGCTTTATTGAAATCATCCTTCGCATACCAGGACCAGACAGTTTGCCCTTTTGGATTGACCTCTTTCACCTGCGCATCTGCCATCAGGTCATTGCCGCCAAAGACAAAGATAGTATTCCCGTTGGGCAGCCGGTCTGCGTCATGAGATATCTTCTCTGTCTTGTATGACCAGACGGCCTTTTTGTCTCTGCTGACCTCATAGACGCCGTTGCCTGGAAGTACGAAAAGGATGTTGTCGTTCGGCAATCGCTCGACGTCAAAGCCAGGGTTGGTGTACCTCTTAAGTTCCTGCGGGAGGTCGTATTCCCAGATTATCTCTCCCAGCATGTTCACTTCGATTATCCTTGGCTTCTCTGTGTTATGGTTGTCTGCGAACAATGTGGTGCCGTCCATCGCTTTCTCCCTGTCGTATATATCTACCACAAAATCAGGGTCGGCAATGCCCCTCTTCATCGGCTTCTCTTCTAGGGCAGGAGGTTTATCTTCCGCTTTCGGCATTGTTGGAGGGGCAGTCTCTTCAGTATTGTTGGCTTCTGGAATCGGTTCTTCAGTAGTATTTTGTTCAGGCACTGCCTCTCGGGTATTGTTTGCTTCCGTAGGCGGTGGAAGTTTCTCTGTCTTTCCAGCGCAGCCGAGCAGAAGTAAGGTTATAGATATCAAAACTAAAATTACAGATAGGACTCCTCTTTTTTCCATAGTATTATTTAAGATAACAGCGACTATAAAAATTTATGGATTTGTCAAAAGTGGCAGGGGACCACCGGTCAAATGTCAGAATTGCTATGCAATTCTGAGCACACTCAGAAATCAAAGATTTCTGATGGACCGGTGGCGTGTTCGCTTCGCTCACTCCTGCCACCTTTTGAGCATGCTCAGAAATATACCGCAAAAGACAACAGCAGTTGTCCACCAGTCAAACAGACTGGTGGTATATTTCTGACATATCACGTCGTTTTCCCTATTTTCTTTTCCGTCTTGACCTGATGACTGTTCCGATGGTTATCCCAACTGCTGCTGCGATTATCATCAGGATGAAGAGTGCTGTCCTTGATCCTCCTGGTCCGCTGACAATCTCTGTCAGGAATTCAGGCAACGCCATGCCTGTTTCAGCAGGGATCTTCCAGCTTGGCGTGAAATTCTGCCCTGTCTCGATGCTGTTCACCAGCCCATACCAGTCGTCCATGCTCAGGTTTGATATGGCAGCCTCGTCGCTTGGATTGATGGTCATCATCTCTCCGGTATTCAAGACGAATGTCTCTCCCCGGGTCGTGTTCACGTCCAATATTCCTTCATACAGGTAGAATGCCGTCGTGTTCGTCTCCGGGTCGACTTCGACGATGAAGTCTGTCTGCCTGTTCACAACAGTACCTTTGGATGTATGGACCTCATACTTGACATTAAGATCCTCTGACTTATACCTCACCCTTCCCTTGGAGACCTGATACTTATACTTCATTTTTTCAGGCTCTCCTTCTATGATAGGCTCTCCGTCTATATATGTAAACTGTGAATCTGGCCCCAATTGCAGTCTGCTGCCCTCCTTTATGGTCAAGACTGCTGTTGAATCAGGTTCGCTCGTCAACACATAACCGGGCCTCATGTCGAGAAGTTCAGCATTAGATAATTTCTCAGCAAGTCCTTCTGGATTGGTCAGCCATATCATTCCTTCAACAGTTGACACAGTGATTATTTTTGCCTCTTCTATGCCTCGAAGCTTGTTCTCCCGCTCTATCCTTTTCTTTTCTGCTGCCTCCCTCTCTGCTTTTCCGCACGCGGCAGAATCATCCTGCATCTTGCTCCACATCGCCAGGCAGTCATTGATGCAGTCTGCATAAGCGAAGGTGTGCGTTACAGGATCCGGGCATTTGTCTGTGCAGGCGCTATAGACTTTGATGTCCGGTTCCGGACAGGCAGCATAGGCGCTGCTTAAGAGAATGATGAAAAGAAATCCTGCAGTTATCCATGCATTCGTCCTCATGCATGCCACGCAGGGTTCTGGATTTAAATATTTATTGTTATTTTCCTTATCTCACTGCTTTTTCCTGGCGCGTGTTATCGGAGAAGTGACTACGAGATATCCTTTCTCAGGGTCGTATTCGCCAGGCTTCACTATCCCTACAAGGCTCTTTCGTCCGTCTACTTGCTTGACGATCTGCTCTAAAGGCACTTTAAGCACGAAACCCTTCCGTCGTTCCATGTCGTAGAACGCGTTCATCATGCCTTCTACAGTAGCTCCCTGTTCTGTATTGTAGGGCGGCATCTGGTAGTAATCTGCCCACTCCTGTCTCATCGCCTGCCCGTCAGCCAGGCCATAGTATCTTATCACGGGGCCTGTGCTATCGAAGCGTATCGGCGTGCCGGCTTTCAGTATCCTGCCGTCTTCGAGAACTTCATATTCCGAGCCGCTTGCTGTTGTGCATATGACTGATCCGAGCATGTCTTACCCCCCCTTTGAATTTTTATCCCACATGTTTTATTAAAGTTTTCGGTGCGCCAGGCATAAGTTTAAATAAATCCAGGCCATCCTATAGGGCATGGATAAGACGATTGATGATGTATTGAAGCCACTTTCAGAAGCGGAATTGAAGGAGTTCAAGCCAATTACAGACAGAGAGATAGAAGAGGCATTAGAGCAGGGCAGGCGCGAGGCACAAGCATTCGACCAGCTCGCTTATGCCCGGCCAGGATATTATTTCTGATTGAAGGTGTAAGGATGAAGAAACCTAAAGTCAATAAGTACATATACTGGATACCTAGGATAGCGTCCATTGCGTTCATACTTTTCCTCGCCCTTTTCTCCTTGGATGTTTTCGGGAATGACTACGGTTTCTGGGGTACGCTCGTGGCGTTCCTGATGCACAACATCCCTGTTTTCATCCTGACAGGCCTCCTCATCGTGGCGTGGAGGTATGAGATCGTCGGAGGCATCACTTTCGTCATTGCAGGCCTGCTTTACATCGTTTTCGTAATGAACAAGGTGTATAATGGCCTTCCTTGGTATATTGGAGTGTCCTGGAGCATGACTATCACGCTGCCCGCGATTGTTATCGGCGCGTTGTGGTTCGTGAACTGGTTCATGAAGAAAAAGTAAGATGGAAATAGGAAATACTCTTTATGTCACAAACAGGAAACAGTGGCGTTCCTGGCTCAAGCGGAACCACAATAGAGAAAAAAGCATCTGGCTCGTCTACTACAACAAGTCCTCGGGAAAAAAGAGGATCCCCTACAACGACGCTGTCGAAGAGGCATTGTGTTTCGGCTGGATTGACAGCACTGTCAAGAAAGTAGACAAAGATTCCTTCGCCCAGCGTTTCTCCAAGAGAAATCCTAAAAGCGGAGTTTCAGAGATGAACAAGGAGCGCATCCGCAGATTGATAAAGAAGAGGCTGATGACCAAAGCAGGCATCGACGCAGTGAAGCACGCATTTGACGCGTCCAAGGAAGATAGGCTGAAGATATCGGCGGATGTGGTCAAAGCAATCAAGGCAGACAAGGCTGCTTGGCAGAACTTCTCTAAAATGCCTGAAGGCTACAAGAAGGTCCGTATCGGCTACATCGAATCACAAAGGCGTCATGGTAAAGGTGCATTCAAGAGAAGCCTAGACTATTTCATAAAGAACACCGCCAAGAACAAGAAGTTCGGCATGGTGCAGTAAATAGAACCTAGAACCTATACTCCTTCCATCTCCGCAGGTTAGGCAATGTCCTGTTCGCCATGTCGCGTGCCACATCTTCGCGCATGCCCATCCTTTTGGCTATCTCGACGTTCTTCTCTATCTTCTGTTCCATGGTTATGCCTTCATCCACGAGCTTGCCTTTCACATAGCAGAATCTGCAATACTCTTCGCTCTTGTCGCCATTCTTCTCTGTACCTTTGTCTTCGAATCTTGGCATGGGCATGCCGCAGCTCTGGCATATTATCATTCAGCTCACCTTCCTGATGTGTTTTGGACGCATATACCTGCGGTGTATAAAAACGTTTCTGTGCAGGATACAGAAACAAATAAATACGGGCAATAAGATATCCGTATTGTGGTGGTTTAATGAGGAAGATTGTCGTCGCTTCGAAGAATCCTGTAAAGCTGGAGGCAGTCAGGCAGGGTTTTGAGAAGATGTTCCCGGAAGAGAGGTTTGAGCTTCTTGGCATATCTGTCCCTTCCGACGTCTCCGACCAGCCCTTTGATGACAAGGAGACCTTGGCTGGCGCAAGGAACCGTGCTGATAACGCATCGAAGGCTGTCAAGGCCGCGGATTTCTATGTAGGTATAGAAGGTGGAGTGCAGCCTGATGGCGATGAGCTTGTATCTGTCGCCTGGGTCGTGATAAAGTCTGCTGAAAAATACGGCAGGGCCAGGACAGGCTCTTTCTTGCTGCCAAGGGAGGTCGCGAGGCTGATGCGCGAAGGCAAAGAGCTCGGCGAGGCAGATGACATCGTCTTCAAGCGTAATAACTCGAAGCAGGATAATGGCGCAGTCGGCATACTTACTGGTAACGCGACAGACCGCACTAAGTATTATGGCGAGGCTGTACTGCTCGCGTTGATACCTTTCAGGAACTCAGGGTTGTATTAGGGAAAGATAGGACGAGGCTTGGTTTTTATGGACTGGAAGAAGTTTTTCATGCCTGTGAGATGGAATATCATCCCTGCTGCAGTCGTCATGGTTTATTTCATCCTTGCGATCCTCATACAGGTGCTGTTGGGCAGCAGACCGTGGATGTTCATCTACATCTTCATCCCGGCATTGTTCCTCTCCATCCCTTTCTGGCCTTTGCTCAAAGTCTTAGGTCTTTGGTCTTCGACAGCCATCTGGGACTCACCAGGGCCGACGATCGGCGGTTTCATCCTGGTTGCTATACTATGCTCCCTGCTCGCTTACTTGGCCTCTTGCCTCATTGTCTACTTGGTGTCGCGTCGTGGTTGATATGGAATGCTCTCGATGCGGCGTCTGCTGCAGGCTTTTCTTGATAAACCTCAACGAGGAAGAATACAAGTCAGGCAGGTTCAGGACAGTGCTCGAGGAGTTCGGCATCGAGGAGGGTTTCAAGGATGCTGAGATGGAAGGTGCCAATCTCCTTGCCCAGAATGAGGATGAGAGCTGCATCTATCTTGATGACAATAAGTGCTCGATCCACGAGGATAGGCCAAAAGTATGCAGGAATTTCTTCTGCACATCCAAGAACAAGCAGTTTGCGGGCATGATCAAGAAGATTAAGGAGTACAAGTCAGGCATTAAGGGGTGCTCCTTGTCCGAGTCAGCCAATTCTATTGCCGGGAAATGAGCATTTACATCTCGAAGAAACTAAACATTTATTAACGCAAAAAAGTCTAGTGCCGCAATGGGCTTGCTGGATCGTCTTTTTGGCTCTGAAGAAGCGTTGGCTAAAGAGATAGCTCACGACGATGAGGCGATAGTAAAGATCTGGAATGAGTATCTTGCTTCTGTCTCTAAGAAAGCCGCTGCAAAAGACCTCACCGAGCTCAAGGCGTTGTTGGAGACCGAGCTGGTTGAGATCGGCGAGGAAGAGACGGATGAAGAAGAGCTTATCGCAGACCTAAGTGCGTTGGAGCATTCTGAGAGGGTAAGGCACATCGAGAAGATCAGGAGGTGCCTGGGTTACCCAGAGACCAAGTTCAAGCACGCGCACGCATTGCTGGCCCAGATCCACCACATACTTTCTTCACAACTGCATATTGTCAGGCTGCTATTGAAAGGCCCGAAGGACGCTGCGCGTCTTGAATCGCATCTGAAGCAGCAGTTCGAGCTTGAGCAGGTAGTGATTGGGGAAGTGAATCAGATTCCTTCCTTCCACAAGGGTTTCTTGGCGCTGGTCAAGGGCAAGCACGTCATAAAGCAGATGGACGCCAAAGAGAAGAAGCTTGAGAAGATGATGCGTAAGGCATTATTAGAAGAGACTACAGAAGGCATAATCTGCGAGTGGACGCATACGGTCTTCGATTCCATCGCTCAGAGGATAGATGAGCTGGCCATGGAAGGTGTCCTCGATGACCACCCGAATGTGGGTTTCGAGTTCGTCAATCGTCCTGAATTTGTCGATCTTGCCAAGGAGAAGATAGCTGAATTGAGGAAGAGGCCTGTCTCCGAATCCATGCTCAATGCCTTTGTCCACCTGTTCAGGGAGTGGTACAGCCACGTTATGGATTAAAAATAAAGAAAAAAAAATCAAATCATTTCTTCGTGACTTTCTCTTCCTTCAGTATGAACTTCGCCACCATAAAGACTACCAATGCGAGTATCACGAAGTTTATCACTGCTGATAAGAACGGTCCCCACCCGAAGACAAAAGGCCCGATTGCCCATGTCGCTGTTGCCCATTCTCCTTTCGGCACGAATGGTGTCACGAGAGGCATAACGATGTTGTTCACCAGTGACTGCACCAGCGTTGTCGCTGCCGCGCCCATGATGAATGCTATCGCAAGTCCCACGACTTTGTATTCCTTTAGGAATTCCCTGAACTCTTGCATTACTTGTTTCACAAAACCACCTCTAAAGTTCTTTCTTGCTGGATTTGCCAAATGCGATCGATATGAAAAGTATCTCTATCACTGCTGCGAGCACGAGGCAGCTCACGAATCCTGCCTTGTATGACCAAGTTCCGATTATAAGCCCGACGACAAACGGACCGAAAGTGTGCCCGATGTCCATTATCGAGCTCAATGCTCCCATTGATGCGCCGAGCTGTCTCTTGTCTGCTACATCCGCGGTGTATGCGCTCGTCGCGACAGTGGCGAAAGACATTCCCAGCCCAAAAATAAGCGATATTGCTATCAATAGGTAGGTGTGCGTGAAGAAGGGTATCAAAGCGATAGGTACCCCGACGAGCAACAGGCCGAATGCTATCTGCACTCTCTTGTCTATCCTGTCTGCCAATCTTCCGAAGAGCGGCTTTGTCAGCGCTATCGACACTGTCTGCAGTGAGAAGATTATGCCTATGAGGTATGCTGCGAATTTGAGGTCATTCAGGTACAGCGGCAGGTATGTCTCGAACGCGCCGAATGAGAAGTATATTGTCATCTCGACGAGCGCCGTCGCGACTATGAGCCTGTGCTTCAGGACTTTTTTCGCGTGCTCGAGCAGTTCTTTTGCGCTGAGCTGCGTCTTTTTCCCGGCAGAGTCATCATGCAGTATCAGTATGAACACAAAAGCGACAAGAGATATTGCAGAAGCGAAGACATACACGAGCTTGTAGTTCCAGAATCCAGATAAAGAGGCGAAGATGGATATGATCGCTCCGCCGAGCAGCGGCGCAATTGTCCTGCCGACCAGTGTTGCAGAGGAATATATCCCTAGTTTCTCACCGCGGTCCTTCACGTATGCCTCTGATATCATCGTCGATGCTATCGGGCCGAGTATCGCCGTAGCTAACCCGTGGAAGAACCTTATCGGTATCAGGTAGAGGGGGTTGTTGACGAGAAGGTACAGCAGCGGGCCGACGACGAATATCACTCCAGATGCGAGAAGCATCTTCTTGCGTCCGAGCTTGTCTGCGAGTATGCCTACAGGGAATCCGAAGAGTATGCCTGCGAATGGCGACAGCGCTGCTATGAGACCTATCAGCTCAGCATTTGCCCCCAGAGACTTTGCGAACAGAGGCAATACCGGGTTCTTTGATATCGTCGTAGAGAATATCGCGAAGAATCCTATTATCGAGAGATAGTAGATGAGCTTCTTGCTGGTTTCTTTTTGTGCCATCTTCAAAAAGTCATCCCGAGCGTCTTCTCAGCGAATTCCTTGAATCCTGGCTGCCTGTCCTGCATGAAGCAAGCCTTGACAGTCGGTGGTGTTGTCGCAGGTGACTTCCAGTTTGATATCGGCTTGAGGTTCTTCCGCATTATGTATGCCGTCTTGACGAGGAAGTTTATGTCCCCTTGCGGCGTGCAGAAGTAGATATAATATTTAGGATTGCCCTTGTGGTCTGTGGATAGTTTTACGTCGACATGCAGGTGCAATCCTCCCTGTTTGACTGCCTTGAATGCCTCTGCAGGGTTGGGGTAGTGGTTGAAGTTCTTGTTCAGGTATGTTATGTCCTCAAGCTTCACGTCCTTAAGCTGGTTCGTCTCTATCATGACTATGCGGTTCTTCTTCTCATCCCAGAAGCACGCTCCTCCCTTCTGCGGCCTCAGCGGGTTCTGCGCGACTATCTCCATAGCCATTCCGTATCCTTGCTTGCCCAGCGTGAGGCATAGCGCAAGGCTGTGCAGGTCGATGGCGTTCGTCAGGTAATCTATGTCCTCTATGTTGTATGACACCAGGTCTTTTGTCGTCGCGAGTATCTTCTCGAACTCATCGCTCCGGAGATAATACTCAGAGGTGTCGTCGTCGATGTAGAATATGGCGTTGTCGTGCGTCTTCTGCATGACCATCTGGCCGTGGTTATGGAGGCGTTTGTGCCTGTCATGGCTCATGTCGTAGAACGGCTCGCCTTTCTTCAGGTCTATGCCGTGGAAGCTCTTCTGCACCATGAAGAGTATTTTTTTCCTGTCGAAACCGAAGTAGTTGTAGCGCATGAACTCGTCGACGATCTTGTCTGCCGTCGCCTCGTTGAGGACGATGAGCATCTTCTGTTTAGCGAGTACCTCTTCTGGCTTCTTGCCGTGCTTCTTCGCGAGTCTTATCAGGTCGAATGCTGTCTGGAGCATGTGCCTTGTGCCGAGGCTGATCGGGAACGTCTCCTCCGGCCTGCATCCCATCTGCTTTAGCAGGCTCTCAGGAGTCAGTTCTGCTGTCAATCTCTTCGCAGTCTCAGGGTCCTTTTTGAAGTCCTCTTTTATCTCTTGTTTTCTCAGCTCGATCATCTTCTCGACGGTAAAATCACGCAATTTCAGGATGTATTTCGTCCCGAGCCCGAGCCTTGTCGCCTCTCCTGCCGCCGCATGCTCCCAGAAGAACTCTCCGTTGAGCAGCACTTTCTCTGCCTCGGATGCGTCTATCTTCTGCTCGTCCAGTATGACTATGTGCTCCTGCTTGATCGGCTTCAGGTGTGCGGTGTTCTCGTATGAGTTGAGCTCTGCGAGTTTTTCCTTGACATGTTCCGCTTCTAGCTCTGAAGTGTCTCCGAAGAAGTTCTTGATCTGCCACTTGAAGTTCTTGAGGCTGGACTGCATGTACGTGTCGAATGATGTAAGCACGAGCTTTGGCTTCTCTGGCTGTATCAGTTTCACCGTCTCACTACCTTCTTGATTTTCTCCTTCAGGTACTCGTCATTCTTTATTATGTCGTCGATAAGAGCGTCTGGATTGACGAACTTGCGCGTTATGTACGTGCATACCCTTCCGTCCTGGATGAATGTCTTTGGGTATTTTTCCTTGAAGCTCTCTACCCTTTCCTTCTCAGACAATGGTGGTCCGACCCATTTAGTTATCGAAAAGAGCTCTTTCGGATCAAGTATGTACCAGAACAGGGCTTTTGTCTTCTTGTTCCATTGCCAGCCGGCGTCTTTCAGCACGAAATCGTAGAACTTGAGCTGGTTGCGTATCTGCTGGAACGCCTTGAGTACCTTGGCCCCGACGACATCTTCCTTGCCTTCTTCAGAAGTGACTTCAAGCACTATGATCTTGTCCTTGCCTGCCTCTTTCTTCAAGACAGCAAGGGTCTTCGCCTTGACTTCGAACGCCTTCGATGACGGTTTGGCGAGGTATTGTGCAGCTGCCTTCTTGAACTTCTCAAGCGTCTCGTATGACAACGCGGCTGCGGCGTTCCTCTCTCGGAGTATCGGGTCTATTATTATTATAGGGCTGTCTGTCTTTGACCTGTTGAGCTGCGTCAGCGCGTCCTTCTGGTAATACTTCTCAGGGTCTATGACTTCCTTGTCTTTCCATTTCTGCGATGCCTCGAGCAGCTGGATGAATCCGCCGTAGTATATCACGAGTATATCGAGGACGTGGCCTGAGAAACCTTTGATGTATGACTCTGCGCCGTACACTCCTGCGGATTTGCAGAACTGCTTTGCCAGCCGTATCTCGTCGTTGAGCCCGGGGTGTTTCTTGACCCATTCGACGTGCAGCGGGCTCATGTCTGTGACATTCACTGCCTTCTTAGGATCGAGGATGTCGAGCACCGGCACAAGCTCGAAGTTCATGTCGTTCTTTATGTGGTAATAATCGCGGCTTCCGTGCACCAGCTCTGGCTTGAAAGGCTCGAGTATCTTCGCGAGAATCAAGGATATGTCCTCGTCCTTGTAGGAGTAGTCGAACCTTACGAAGACGTCGCAGTCATGGTCTCCTTTCAGGAATGTGTCTTTCGCTATCGAGCCGCCGACAACCGCCTTTGCCTTTATCTTGTTCTTCGCTATCGCGGTGTTTATCTTCTTGAGGAATGCTTCGACCTCTTTCATCAGCTTCTTGTCTGTAGGCTTGATCTTCTTCACGACATCTGCAAGTATCTTGTCCATACTGCCCTAGAGAAATTATTGTCTTATAAAGCTTGTGCAAATTCATAGGGCGTATATCGAGTAGCCAAGTGAAAGACATACAGCAAATCCACGCCCGTAGCCGCCAATTAGCCCGCGAAAACGGCAAATTTAGAAACTGAAATAATAGTATTTTTCGGTCTAGCTTCGCCAATTTTAGTCTAGCGGGCGAGGCGGCTACGAGAGTTTTTCGAGCGAACAAAGTGAGTGAGAAAAACGAAGTAGGGCGTGGATTTGCGACCCAGGCCTCGGTTTTGCGACAAAATCAAGAAAATAAAAATCTAAAAAAAATAAAAGAAAAAAGAGGTTAGTATGTAGGATTATTATCTACAACGGTCCGCCCATCGCACATGCGTGACTTTCTTCCCTTCGAGGTCCGCAGTGGTGGTAGTATGACGTCGGCGATGGCTCGACGTTCTTGTGCGGCGCCGGCCTTCTCGACGGGTCTGCGAGCTCCCATCTCATCCTTCTTCCGGAGCCTGAGTATATCCTGTCGCCGCAGTAGTATGCGTTGATAGAGCCTTTGCTTCCGTCTGGCTTGTTCTCGCCGAGCGTGAGTATGAGGACTCTCTCACCGAACTTATCTGTCGCGTAGAGTGAGCTGTGTGTCCTTCCGCCCGGTGCGGCTTCTCCTTCGTTGTATCCTAAAAATATCTGTATCGGCACGTCGATGCCATACTTCTTCTGGTATTCGACTATGTCTACTGGAAGAGATACTTCTGCTCCTATGATTACGCCTGAAGAGTTAACTATCGTAGCAAGGTCCTTATGCCTTTCATCTACAACGACTTCTGCTATGTCCGCGTCGTCGAAACTGTGCGGGACGCTGTTGTAAGGCGCCGCGTTCCTCATGTAGTCGTCCAGTCCTGAAGGCCCATCGTCCCTTTTCAGAACGAGAGTTATCCCGTGTCCGTCCGAGTTGTCCCTTACCTCTGCAAGGACACCAAAGGCCCTTGTTGCGCTTCGGTAGAAATCACTGTCTCTGGACACATTTTGCGCCAGAATCTCTTTAAAGTCGTTTGCCTCTTTTCTTGTCATGTCTAACACCAGGGTGGTTCTTTACAGCCAAAGAAGCTTTATTTTGCCTCTTCGCATGGTTTATCTCTGTTATTTAGACGCAGAAGGGTATTAAAGAAAGTTAATTCGCCTCTTTCTGCCCCTTTAGCATCTATCTTATCTTATGACCCAACTTATATTTAAATATATGTTTTTAACGCTTTGGAGGCGGCCAGATCAGCCTTATCAGACCTAGAAAACTACGTCTTTCAGCTCAAAAATACCCGCAAAATCAATCAAAATGCCAAAAAGCAAGAATCCAAAACAAAAGACATAAATTAACAAGATACCCTCCACAGAGCCGCAGATAGGCATATTACCCAAAGAAAGGTCAAAATAAACATCAAAAATAGAAAAGTTTAAATACCACCGCACATAATTCACCACCTAGTTGGGGTGAAAATACAAAAGATGGCATCCACAGACAAGGTAAAAAAGCTGCTTGCAAAGATAAATTCTCAAGCCACAAGGCTGGAGATAGTCAATGCCATGATTGAGATAGAGGCATCCTCATCCGACATTCAGCAGCGCCTCAAGGAGATACTGCTTCTGGCGGTCCGTACCCTTGGTGTCGAGACCAGCTTCATCGTGAGCTACAACAAGGAATCGAAGACTCCATATGAGTTCAGCGCGTCTAACGCTCCTGTCCAGTTCGAGGACAAGACCCTCGTCAGGGACGTATGCGAGAACATAATCAAGACGCAGAAACCAGTCATCATAAATGACACGCGCCTGCACAAGCGCCTGAGACGCTGCAACATACGCAACATAATCGCTCTCCCGCTCATATTCGGCAAGGAGCCTGTCGGCGTCTTCATGGTGATGAACAAGCACAAGCATCTGTTCAAGAAGCGCGACTTGCTCGTATTCACGATGATCTGCAGGTTCACTGCTATCGCGATCGAGCATGCAAGGAGGAACCGTGAGCTCGAGGAGAAGGATTCCGAGCTCTCCACCATCTATGCTGTCGACCGTATCCGCGACACCATCAAGGACTTCAACACCATGATGGACGCTATCCTGCAGGAGATAACGCACAGGATCAATGCGAAACTCGCGTTCTTCCTGCTCTACAACAGGAAGACGAACAAGACTGAGCTGAAAGTCTCAGGAAAGCTGAAATCTTCCACTTTTGTCCATAATAATGCTAATCAGATCTATGAGATATCGCGCCAGACGCTCAACAAGGGCGAGCTGACCGAGTTCAAGAACGTGAACAAGGACATCTTGCTTGCGATGTGCACCCCTATTGTCGTCAGCGACGATACTATGGGCGTGTTCGGCGTCATCAACCCAGACTCGGCGACTGGCTTTTCTGATACTGACAAGAACCTTCTCAACGCGATTGCTAAGCAGACCGATTCTGCTGTCTTCGCAGACATGGAGAAGAATGAGCTCAAGAATGCTTTCCAGCGCTATGTAAGTCCTGAAGTTATCGAGGAGATACTTGCAGAGCCTGACAAGAACTACATGAAGACCGACAAGCGCACCATGACCGTGCTTTTCTCTGACCTGCGCGGCTTCACTGCCATGTCTGAGAAGCTCGAGCCTGAGCAGGTCGTCGAGATGCTGAACGAGCATTTCGAGGTCATGTCAGAGATCATACTCAAGAACCGCGGCACTCTCGACAAGTTTGTCGGCGATGAGATAATGGCATTGTTCGGCGCCCCGGTCTATACAGAGTCGCACGCGCTCAAGGCGATAAAGACCGCTTTGGAGATGCAGAAGGCGCAGGACGAGCTGTCGAAGAAGTTCAAGAAGAAGTTCGGTGTCGATGTCGAGGTAGGCATAGGCATAAACACAGGCGACATGGTCGTCGGCAACATAGGCTGCAAGCAGCGCATGGATTACACAGTCATAGGTGACAGCGTCAATACCGCAGCAAGGCTCTGTTCTTCAGCAAAGTCCGGCCAGATCCTGATAAGCGAAGCCACACATGCAGAAGTCAAGAAGCTCGTCAAGGTCCAGGAGCTCGAGCCCATAACAGTCAAAGGCAAGTCCAAGCCGCTGCACATCTATAATGTTGTGGGACTGAATAAGTAATGTCTGCAGGTTTGTAAAGTGGGAATCGAACATCTTTTTCTTATCGATCCAGAATTAATAAATTGTTTAGTATCGAATTCAGTTTACACTTTTGGGGTGTATTTAAATAAGGTCTTGTATTGCTTGTTTTCTTGTGGAGGGATGTTTTTATGGCATACAAGC
>JAGVOD010000112.1 GCA_020052935.1 archaeon
TACTCGAACCACAATAATCACAGATAATCATTAAATTCACCTCAAAAAGAACCAAGACAGAGCTAATACTTAAAGATGACGATTATTTGACAACATCCTGCAGAAGAAATATTTATAAACACTCTTTATCATCACACAGGTCATGGCCGACGATGCCAGGAAAAAAGAGCTTTTAGCGCAGGAGATCTCGAAAGAGGAGCTCGACATTCTAGAGAAAGATTTCGAGTACTGCAGGAAGCTTAAATCCAGGCATTTCGACAAGGACCTCCAGAAAGTCCTGGACGAAGTCAATGAAGTCCTCAATTTCTTACAGACCCAGCACCTCATAGAGCTGAACCTTGAGAAATACTACATAGAGGGCGAGACAGACCCCAAAGCCCTGGAAGACAAGCTCAATGGACTGAGAAAGCTGCTCGTCTCGCTGTATCAGGACGAGATCGAAAAGGCGCTCGGCCAGATAGACATCACCATACTTCCGAAAAGGAAAAACCTCATCAAAGAATATGTCGCGCAGCTAGGGCAGCATATCATCGATCCAGCAGCCATCGAGGACTGCGACAGACTGCTAATCGGCGGAGTAGGCAGGTGCCTTGAGATATGCCGTGAGATAAAAGTCATAATCAGCCACAATAAGTCGGGCGAAAGGGAAAAGGTCAGGCAGGAGATCCAGGAGCTAAGGCCTAAGCTCAACAGCTTCATCGAAATCCTCCTCAGACTCCTCAACCAGATAATGTATGTCGACAGCGTGATACAGCAGCTAAAGACAGAGGTATACGACATAGAGCACAACTTGATGAGAGAGTTCGCATTGAGGCACCTCATCTGGCAGATGCTGGAAAACACCAAAGACAAAGGCTGGGTGCAGGTTGGTGTAAGCAGCTACACGCTATATGTGGTCTCAGAAGCAGGCAAGCAGGACTTCCTGGCAACAAAACCTGGCGCGAACATCGGAAAGGAACCATTCGATGAAAATAAAGTCCGCTTGGGGAAAAACAAGGACGGCGACCCAAGACCTCTCGCACTGAAGAAATTCTTCTTCAATGTCCAGCGCAAGCCAGACGATTTCCACACCAAGTTTTACGAAGAGCTCCCTCCAGACCTGAAGGCGCCGGAAAAGGCAGGTGATGCACAGCTCGAAGACCTTTACAGGAAGATGTTCTTCAACGAAGGCCAGCACTACATCGCATTCACAGACCATAACGGCGCGTTCAACCCCTGCAAAGACGCAGAGGACTTCTTCATGAGGATACTTCCCTTATTGATGTTTGACAGATTCAAGGGAGAGAGCTTCGACAAGATGATCAACTCGATCGTGGAGCCATTCTTCCTGGGGCTCAGCGAGAAGATGGAGTTCAGACATTACGATTCCGCAGGTGATACCTCGTGGAAGATAACGCAGAAGATACTGGAGCACCAGCGCACGCAAGGCGACATAACAGACCGAGACCAGAAGCAGATAAGCAGCTTCATGGAGCAGGGCTACGCCGCATTGAAATCTGCACAGGAAGGAGTCATCTCACTACGGAAAGAGGGCATAAAGACGCCGAAATACTCGAACTTCGTAGACAGGCCATACCTCGTCCACCAGCTCATGATGGACATCCTCAGGCTCGCGATATTCTCAGAAGCAAGGGCGAAAGTCAATGAGCACAACACACTGATCTACACCGGAAGGGAGTCTGGCTTCGAAGGCAGCAACACAGTCGCTGTGCATGGCTACAACAACTACATGAAATACCAGCGCATGCTGCAGGTCGTGGTGCCAAAGCTCGACGACGAGCTCAGGAACATCTTTGACCATTTCGAGCACTTCAAGGGCTGGGTGATCATGGGACTCCATGATGCGGCCACGTACGACAGGGACAATGCTATCTCATTCGGCAGCCAGGGCAAGTATGGGAATAACAACAAGAAGGCCCATAAGCTGGTCGGAGGGTACGTCATCAGAGAACAGAAGATGCTGAAGAAGCTGTTCAACGTCGAAAATGATGACGGCGCAGTGCTGGAGATGATCAGCGGCGAGGACGGCAAGCTGGTCGAGAACGCCGAGAAGAAGGAGCTTGAGCTGCTCGCGACAATAGTCAGCAAGCACGACGAGGGCACTCTGTGGCTCGACCCGAGCAAGATAAGCGGCGACTCAAAGTTCAAGAAGCAGCTTGTGCTGATATCCTTGTCAGGCCTGGCAGACAATTCCGCAGGCATAGGAATGGTCGATGAGCATGGCCATGTACATGTCGACCCTTGGGAAGAGAAAGGGTCATCCGTATTCGTCGTACCATCATGCAAACCTGGCGAATTGCCCAGCAATGGGGAGATTATGTTCGATATACTGGCAAAGCTGTCGAACGACCCCAAGTATTTCAAGACTCATGATGCTGAGTGGAAAAACATCCTCGCGATAATCAAGATGAATGTCGAAGCATACCCTGAACGTGCAGTCAGAGACAAGCTGCTTAAGGGGCTTGCAGACAAGGAGTTCTCTGACAGATCGGCGACATCGACAGCAGGCATACTCAATTGCGGCTATATGGAACTCGACAACAACAGCTATGACGGCAAGACGCTCAAGATGAAGATAGTCCTCGATAAGGAAATAATGGCCAAGCTCGGAAAGATATTCGGTGACAAAAAAAGGGCTAAATTCCTCTTCGACAGGCTCGGAAAGTTCAGCTCGGAGTATAGGCGGTCGCTGAAGAACCTCACCCCGCCAACTGAAGATAACGACGACTCGGCGCTCATACAGGACCTCAACTCAAAGAGGCTCATCGAGGTCTGGAACTGCAACGAGAAGGGGGAGAAGATGGACACTGTCGGGCTGTCTGCAGAAATAGTCGAGGAGTCTGGTATAATGACGAAGAGCCTCATCGAGGACGCCTCCAAGCAGCTGCTGACAGACCTGCATAAGTACCATGACGACAGGTACGAAAAGAAAGAATAAGACATTCTGGCTGCTTAATCCTCCTTGTTTCTGCTGATGTCGTGCAAATCCTATCAAAAACTATTTAAAGGCGAGTTCTTTAAAAAGCCCTGAAAAAGAGGATGCCTACGAAAATCTATAAGCGGGACGGTAGGCTCGTAAGGTTCGAGCCTGAGAAGATATCTAACGCCATGCACAAGGCATTCTCTGATGTCTGTGTCGATGACTCAAAGATACTTGCTGAGCTGACCCGCAAAGCTGTCAAGGAGGCAGACAAGAAATTCTACCACAAGATGCCGCGTGTAGAGGATGTGCAGGACATCGTGGAACGCGTGCTGCTGAACGCAGGCTATGAAAGGACAGCCAAAGCATACATGGAATACAGAAGGAAGCATGCAGACATACGCGATGCAAAGAAGTTCCTCGGGGTGGCGAGCGACTCGCTAAAGCTCAGCGTCAACGCGATACGCGTTCTGGAGCAACGCTACCTGCTGAAGGATGACCACGGCAACGTGATAGAGACTCCTCAACAGATGTTCCACAGAGTCGCGAGGGAAGTGGCACGCGTTGAGGCGCGCTATGGAAAACGCGACCCTGAAGCCACTGAAGACAAGTTCTACAACATGATGTCAAGGCTCGAGTTCCTGCCTAATTCTCCTACTTTGATGAACGCGGGTACAAGGATGGGCCAGCTGAGCGCATGCTTCGTGCTGCCTGTCGAGGACTCGATGGAAGGTATATTCAACACCCTCAAGCACATGGCATTGATACACCAGAGCGGAGGCGGGACTGGATTCTCATTTTCTCGGCTCAGACCTTCGGGAGACATGGTCGCGTCTACAAAATGCGCAGCATCAGGGCCAGTATCATTCATGAAGATATTCGACACGGCAACAGACGTGATAAAACAGGGAGGACGCAGGAGAGGCGCGAACATGGGCGTGCTTCGCGTAGACCACCCGGACATAATCAAGTTCATCACAGCAAAGAAAGATCCTGCACTGTTCCAGAACTTCAACCTCTCTGTCGCTGTGACTGACGAGTTCATGAAAGCAGCAGAGAAAGGCAAGGACTACGAGCTCCTGAACCCGCGGACAAACGCTGTCGCTGCGAAGATGAACGCAAAAGACGTGCTCAAGCTCATGGTCACGATGGCATGGAACAACGGAGACCCCGGCATCATATTCATCGACGAGGTGAACAGGCACAACCCGACACAGGCATACGGAGAGATAGAATCGACCAACCCTTGCGGAGAACAGCCCCTGCTGCCATACGAGTCATGCAACCTCGGCTCTGTGAACCTGGCTAGATTTGTCACAGAGAAGAAAGAGATAGACTGGCACAGGCTGGAAAGGACGGTCAAGCTCGCGGTAAGGTTCCTCGATAATGTCATAGACGCAAACAACTTCCCGCTCCCAAAGATAGAAGAAGTCACGAAGGCGAACAGGAAGGTCGGATTGGGAGTGATGGGATTCGCAGACGTGCTCATAAAGCTCGGAATAGCCTATGATTCTGACAAGGCCGTCAGATTTGCAGAGAAGACAATGAAGTTCATACACGACAAGGCGATTGAGGAAAGCCAGGAATTGGCGCGGGAGAGAGGCAGCTTCCCCAACTTCAAGAAAAGCACACTATCAAAGAAGCACCGCGTGATGAGGAACGCATCCCTTACCACTGTCGCGCCGACAGGCACGATAAGCATAATCGCAGGATGCTCGTCTGGAATAGAACCGCTTTTTGGGGTGAGCTTTGTCCGCAATGTCATGAGCGGAGCAGAACTGCTCGAGACCAATGCTGAGTTTGAAAAGACTGCAAGGCAGAAAGGATTCTACTCAAAAGAACTGCTGATGGAAGTCGCTCGGCAAGGCACCGTCCAGAAAGTAAATGGCGTGCCGAAAGATACTAAGCAGCTATTTGTGACTGCGCTGGACATAAAGCCAGAGTGGCACATCAAGATACAGGCAGCATTCCAAAGATATACTGACAGCGCGGTGTCCAAGACCATAAACTTCCCGTCAACAGCGACGATTGACGACGTCGAGAAGGCGTACAAGCTCGCGTTCAAGCTCAAATGCAAAGGCATAACTGTCTACAGGTATGGCAGCAGGCCAGGCCAGGTATTGACATTCGGCGAAAAACCGAAAGAAAGATATCTGAGCGCGGACTCAGAGTACGCAGGAGGATGCCCGAGCACGGAATGTCCATTTTAGTTCCAAATTGTTCAAGTTAAAGCAAAGCCACGACCGTCGTTGCCTCTTTAGCGCGTAACAACCACTATTTTAGTCACGGAAATTATTGGGATTTTTCAGTTTAACTTCGTAATAATATTCGCACGCGCGTGGCAACGAACGGAGCTTTTGCGACCACGGGGAGCATTTGAAATGCGAAGCATTTCTAATGTGCTCAGAAACCAGCAGGTTTCTGACACAAAAGCGAAGTAGGGCGTGGCTTTGCGACAAAGTTGAGTCAGGCTTCGGCGCTGCTGGTGTAAAGGTGATCATCATGAAAAAAACCGGATTCATACACGTACTGACTGGCAATGGTGGCGGGAAGACAACGTCTGCACTGGGCGTAGCGATGCGTAGCGTCGGACAGGGCCACCGCGTCGTGGTCGTGCAGTTCATGAAAGGACGCACAGACATCGGCGAAGTAAAGATACAGAAGAAGCTCGGCGGCGACTACACAGTGTACCAGTTCGGCACAAAGAAATTCGTGAACCTGAAGAAACCATCGCAGCAAGATGTCGAGCTTGCCAATGAGGCATTGGGATTCGCGCGCGAGGAGATACTTGAGAAAAGCCCACCAGAACTGCTGATTCTCGACGAGATAAACCTTGCAGCAGCGATAGGGCTGATAGAGACGGACAAAGCCGTGGAAATGCTGCGCAAGGCACCGCGCGGAGTAGACATCTACCTCACAGGAAGACGAGCTCCAAAGGCTTTCATCAACATCGCAGACTACGTGACTGTGGTTGAGGACAAGAAAAGAGTCAGGCTGGTGTCTGCGAGAAGAGGGATAGATTACTAGAGGAAGAAAAGAAAAAAAGATCATTCATATAGGAACTTAGCATCTACGTATAACTGCTCTATCATAAAAGGCGATACCTGACCATATGTGCCGACTTCCACCCTCTGAGCGTAGATATCGAGCACATCCTCCCCGAGCTTCTCCTGAAGCAGCAGCTGGCTAAGGAGAAGCCAGTCAGGTCACGACATTCAGCGGCATCAGGGGGATAAGAGAGTCATTGTACAAACTGCTGGAGGCTGAGGGCACAGAGCACCACACATTCGGCTCTGCGAAAAAGTCCCTGATGATGGGCGATGCGTTCTGCGTCTCGTTCCACTCCTCACAGGACATGTTCACGTGAGATTTATAAACAGCAGGTGATTTAGTATCCTTGAGGGTGAATCAGCATGGATAACGGTAATGCGCTCGTTGTATTCCAAGGCAAGAAAATAAGGCGAAAATGGTTTAACGATGAGTGGTGGTTTTCTGTAGTTGACATAATATGGGCAGTAACACAGACAGACAGAGCCAGAAAGTATTGGTCTGACCTCAAAACAAGGCTTACTGAAGAGGGTTTTGAGTTGTCCGCAAAAATCGGACAACTGAAATTAGTATCTACTGATGGCAAATCCTACCTTACGGATTGCGTTAATACTAAGAATGCTTTCAGGATAATCCAGTCTATTCCTTCAAAGAATGCAGAGCCATTCAAACAGTGGCTTGCGCAGGTAGGTTATGATAGGGTGCAGGAAATAGAAAACCCTGAACTTGCCCAAAAGCGGATGAAGGAGATTTACAAGGCGAAAGGATATTCTGACGAGTGGATTGAAAAACGAGTTAGGGGCATAGCCGTAAGGCAGGAGCTTACTGGTGAGTGGAACAAAAGGGGTGTGAAAGAGGACAGGGAGTATGCCATCCTAACGAATGAGATAAGCAAGGCGACATTTGGCAAGACTGTTGAGGAATACAAGAACTTCAAGGGACTGAAAAAAGAGAACCTGCGAGACCATATGGATGACTTGGAGCTGATTTTCACAATGCTTGGTGAAGCATCCACAACAAGGATAGCAAAAGATAAAGATGCTCGAGGGTTTGTTGAAAATAAGGGAGCTGCAAAGGAAGGAGGGACAGTTGCAGGAGTGGCAAGAAAAGAACTTGAACAGAGAAGCATCCGGAAAGTATCCACCCCAGAGAACTATCTTTCTCAACCTGAGAAGAAGAAACGGTTGGAAGATGCGCGTAAGAAGTAAATATGGATAACCCATAACATCTATATGCCCATTATGAATAATATTATCCAGAAATGGATAATTATGTGAGGATGATTCATGAAGCCAACAACGCTACTTTTCGGCACTGCAGGCACGCCTATCGCATCCAAAGATAGAGGAAGCCTTGCTGGAGTCGAGACAGTGCATAACCTCGGGCTTTCGTGCATGGAGCTGGAGTTCGTACGCGGCGTGAGGATGTCACCTGAGCTCGCTAAGCAGGTCGGTGCTGCTGCTGAGAAGAATTCTGTGGTGCTGACTGCGCATGGCCCATACTACATCAACCTCAACTCCCTAGACAAGAAGATAATCCAGGACAGCGTGAAAAGGATAATGGACACTGCACGCATCGCGAATATCGCTGGAGCGTATTCCATAACATTCCACGCAGCATACTTCATGGGACAAGACCCTGTCAAGGTGTATGAAAGAGTCAAGGGCGAGATGAAGAAGATAGTTTCAGACCTGCAGGGTGAAGGTGTAAAGCTTTGGATACGGCCGGAGACAACCGGGAAAGCCACGCAGCTGGGCAGCCTGAAAGAGACCATCAAACTTTCGCAGGATGTAGAACAAGTATTGCCGTGCGTGGATTTCGCGCACTTGCATGCAAGAACCGGAAAGCTTAATACCTATCAAGAATTCTGCGACGTGTTGGCAGAGCTCGAAAAAGGCCTCGGCAGGAATGTGCTGGAGAACATGCACATACACATGTCAGGCATCGAATACTCTGCAAAAGGCGAGAGGAACCACCTTGAGCTGGAACACTCTGATTTCAGGTATAAAGAGCTGATGAAGGCATTCAAGGACTACAAGATAAAGGGCGTAGTTATATCAGAAAGCCCAAACATAGAAAAAGACGCGTTGCTGATGAAGAAGGCTTATGAGAAATATTAGGTGACGTTTTGAAGAAGAAAGCTGCTGTGAAGAGAGTATTCACCCTTACCAACCTGCTCGCCGTATCTAGGATACCATTGGCAATCGCGGCAGTCATAGCATATCCTAACATGCTCATTTTCTGCATATTTGTCGCGTTAGCGCTCTTCACTGACATCATCGACGGCCCTATAGCTCGAAGGACAGGCACTGTCTCGACACTAGGCGCGATTTTGGACGGCCTGTCTGACAAGCTGTTCTTCTTCATACTGCTATTGTTCTTGGTCATCCTAGCCAAACTCCAGGTCTGGCAGATGTTGCTGCTCATAATCCAGGACTTGTGGATGGCTGTGCTGGCTGTCTATGTTCTCCTGCATCCTCGCCGGCAGATGATAATAAGCAAAGTGCAGGCTAGGCCTCTTGGGAAGCTGACCAGCATAGGCCAGTCAGCGGCTGTGTTCTGGCTCTACTTAGGATGGCCTTATTTCGTCTGCGTGCTATATCCAACTGTTGTGATGGCTGTGTTTGCTGCCGCGGATTACACCCTGTTCGTCAGGAAGCATCTTGCAGGGAAAGGGCAGTGAAATTCAACAAAATCTTAGAAAGAGCATAACGACTTCTCTTCATTTAAGGCCGTGCCGCATGAACGTCTGATAGACCTTCCCGTTCGTGAGCCTTTCTTTGAGGTAATGCATCTCGTTCCTGAACTGCGACTTGATGAGTGCGCGAGCCGCCTTCTCCTTCTTGGAACGGTTTATGAAGGCGCCTTCTTTCCTGACGCTCATCAATGTCTTCAGGAGCAGGTTGTCCTCCTTGCCGACGATAAGGGCTTTTTCGTCCAGGATATCCTTGAACACAGAATCTATAGTATAGCCTCGCGTGAAAGTAAGGGCCTTGCCAAGCTCAAATGTCGAATGACCGTCAGAGCCGCCAGTCATGCTCTTGCCGATGCGCGAAGCCCAGTATACTGCCGCGAGGTTGAACTTCCTGAAGTTGAATGAATTCAGGCCTTCTACCAAGTCAAGCCTTTTCTGCAATCCTTCAGACATGCCTGTCTTCATCACTGAGAAAGGACCTGGAGCGTAAGGATGCGGAGCGCATAACACTGAGCTGTAATCCTCTGCAGCATCAAAAAGAGCTTTCGGGCTCAGCGTTGTGGAGAACGGATTCTTCATACTTGGCTTTAGCTTCTTGGTGAAAAACTCCTCTAAATCTCCCTTTGAGTAGAAATATACGAGCACGTGATTGCCGTTCCTGCAAGTGACTTCGATGCCTGGTATGATCAGGACGTCCTTTTTCTCCTTGAATGCGGCCTGTACACCCTTGATAGCATTGTGGTCTGTGATGGCTAAGCCGATGCCTTTTCTTTTTGCTTTCTTGATGACTGCTGGGATGCGTGAAGATGCGTCCAGAGAATACTGCGTGTGGAAATGCATGTCCACACCAAGAAAACCTTCTTTAGCGAGCTTCTTTATCGGCGGCCTCTTGAATATTATGCTTCCCATCTGGCCGAAAGCTAGATGCGAATTATATAAATCTATTTTTCTTACTGGTTAGTGGTTTTGAAATCTGCTTTATCTACACCGAAAAGTTTATAAGATTTCTTTGTTTGGGCTCATAACAGCTCCCAAAGCCACTTTGGCTGAGCTTTTAATCTAAAAAACAATAAAGGGGGAGAAATGATGAAAAAGGTAAATATAGTACAAAAAGCAGGCAGTTGGGCCTTCATCATCGGTCTGATCCTCGCGATCATCGCAGGATTCTGGCCGATAGGACCTGTGATAACATCAGTCCTCATAATCTTAGGATTGATCGTGGGATTCCTGAACGTCACAGGCAAAGAGACGAACAGCTTCCTGTTCTCAACACTGGTGCTGGTCGTAATGGCAAGCCAGGGCGGACAGCTGCTATCTGCAATACAATTCGTCGGACCGATGCTACAGAGCATCTTCACCTCTATGATGCTGTTCATAATACCAGCAGCAGTCGTAGTCGCGCTGAAGGCCATCTGGGCACTGGCAGAGACTGAATAAGCAGAGAATTTTTTTTAATTTTTTACTTTCTTATTTTTCTTTAACGGCTTACACCAACACCGACACGGTTACAGAAATCTCTTATCTGGCATTGGCTGCATAATGGGGAGATCGGCTTGCATATGTTCTGGCCCCAGGTGACTAACAGGTCGTTGTAGATGAGCCAGTATTTCCTGGGGAGCTTTGCACGCAGGGCGAACTCGGTCTGCTCTGGATTCTTTGTCTTGACATATCCGAGGCGGTTACTTATGCGGTGGACGTGAGTATCAACCGCGACACCGTGCTTCTTGAAGCCTATCGTGACTACTATGTTGGCTGTCTTTCGTCCTACGCCGTGGAACTTCAACAGTTCATCGATGGTGTCAGGCACTTTTGAGTTGTAGTGCTCTAAGAGCTGCTTTGAGATGTCACGGATCCTCACTGCTTTTGTCTTGTAGAAACCCACAGGGTAGATGAGCGTCTCTATTCTCTTGACTGGCACAGCTGCGAGCTTCTTCGGAGTATCAGCCACTTTGAAAAGCCTGAACGAGGCTTTTGCTGTCGTGTCATCCTTGGTCCGGAGACTGAGAATGCAGGAGATAAGGACTCGGAACGGGTCGTTCCTCAACGCTATCTCGCTGACTATCGGCATGTGGAACTGCTTTATCTCACGCTTCAGAATGGGGATGATCTTGTCGATGTGGACGGGTTTCATATTGACTCCTTAGTTCAGGCCGCAAAACCTCCACGCCCTACTTCGCTTTTTCTCGGCCTGGCCTCGAAAAAGCTCTGGTCGCCGCCGAGCCCGCCTAACTATTTTTTCCGAAGGTAATACGAAAAAATCCAATTATTTCCGTGACTAAAATTGCCGAATTAGCGGGCCAGGTTGGCGGCGACGGTCGTGGAGGTTTTGCTTGTAACATTAATGTTTGTGGCGACGGTCACGATGCTGATTGGGCTTATACTCTTTTAACCAGGTATATTCCTCAGCTCTACAACATCATTATCAAAGAGGTTATCATCCCTGGCAAAGCCTGAACGCACCTCGAGGACATACTTGGCAAGGCCAGCAGGCTCGTAGACAAGGCACTGCGGCGGGATGCAAGGATCTGCGGATTTCTCGATATGCGTGATGCGGCTCTTGCCGCTTATCCAGATTATATCTATAGGAAACTTCATGTCTTTCATCCACATGCGCTGCACACCTGGCTTTTCGAAGACAAACAGCATGCCTGTGTCAGGAGGCAGAGAGGAATAATTGCCTAGCCCAATCTCCAGCTCATCCTGCGTTGTCGCGATGGTGAGATTCACGCAGACATCATGCTTGAAACAAGCCTGAGGAGCGCCTTCAGCTTTCTTCGGAGCCTGGATAAAAGAGACTGCTGTAAGAATGATCATGACAATGATTGTGCCGACAACAACCCTTATCGCAGTGCTGTGCTTATTCACCTTCTCCTTGAGACCTTGCTCCTGATTCTCGTCTGGATGCAATTTCTGCCTAAGATGCTCGACGTCCATGGCAGCCAAGATTACAAGAATATTTATTAATGTTTGGGTAGCCTTCAACTCTACTTTACTATCCGTTCTAACTCTTGAGGGAGGTTGATAGAATAATCAGCAAACCCCTCCTCGCCGCCAGCAGGGTGGCCCCACCTGACGAATATAGTCTTTGCGCCGACGGACCTTGCGCGCTCCAAGTCGCTGATCTTGTCGCCAAGAACGTACTTTATTGACCCATGCTTCCTCAGGAGTCTCATGTCTTTGGCTTCATCCGCCCCGAGAACCGGCGGCTGGCCATATATGTAATCAAACTTCACCGGAACCTTGGCAATCTCCAGCACGCCGGAAATGATGTCCTGCCTCACTCCAGAGACAATCGCGAGCTTGTAGCCAAGCTTCCTTATCCTCTGCAATTGCCTGACGAGCCCCTCTGACACAATGTCCTTGCCGTGCTTCTTAGCAGCCAGGTACATGCCGATCTGGAAAAGGTTGGTGGCAATCTGGTTCTGGCACTGCTCGCCGCTGAGGCTGATGAAATCCAGGTCGTTCTCCCTGTAGCTGATCACCATGCCCTTGGTAATGCCTGTAAGCCTCTCGACAAACTCCCTGTTGACCTTATATAACGATTCAGGGATTGCATGCTCTCCCTTGGTAGGCAGGCCCCTCTTCAGGATACTGGCCCTGAACTTGTTAGCTTCCTCAATCACTTCTGCTTTCACGAGGGTGCCTGCAAAATCCACCACCACGATGCCACTCACTTCAGCACCCCTGTCCATACAAGGACCATGAACACTGCGCCGATGACAGCGCCTGCCAGCAGCATTATGATGCCCTGCTTCAGCATGCTATCTCTCGCTATCTTGCCTGCCAATGCCCCGAGCAGGAATATCATCACAGCGACAAGAGTGAGTGAAGCGTAGTAGGCAGACATTATTGCCAGCATGCCCAATGCCGAAAGGAAGAACGGAGTTATTATGACCAAAGAGACCAGCAGAGGGCTCAAGCCATCAACGATGCCGATGATCCAGGCCATCTTCTCGCGCTTCCTCTTGAACGTGGTGTTCGAGAGGTCGTGCATCATGTGGGCTTCCAGTGTGCGTATGGACTTGCGGATCTCAGCGCGCTCAGCAGAGTACGCGCCCCAGATGCCAGAGACAGACATCGCTACCGCGGCACCGACGCTGGGCAGGATTATCAGCTTCGGGTCCATTATGCCGCTGAACAGCTCTGCGAGGACGATGCCTAGAATTGTGAGGGCGCCATCAAAAGAATTGATCAGGACATACCTGCGGACTATCTCATGCTCGATAAGGATCTTCAGATAGTCGCGAAGGCGCTTCTCCATGTTCACAACTGCTTGACATGCGGTATCTCTAGAGGCGTCAAAGTGCAGGGCTTCTTGCCGATGCAGACCTTATCAACAGAATGGATGACCGCGCCAAAATCCTCAACAGTCTTCCTTATGACCTCAAAATTGAGAGCTTCCCCGACAAGGACGACCTTGACAGACTCGGTCTTCTCATCCACAGCATAGACAGAGATGTCCGCGCTATCGATGCCGTTGGCTTCGCTTAAACTCTGGCCGAACTCGACTATGTTCGGCTTGTGCGGCTTAAGCACATCAAGGACAAGGATACGTATCTTACGATTGATATCTTTCTTTGGCATGAAAAACACCTCTTTAGAGGCACAAGAATAG
Source organism: archaeon (assembly GCA_020052935.1). Lineage (GTDB taxonomy): Archaea > Nanobdellota > Nanobdellia > Woesearchaeales > UBA11576 > JABMQF01. The sequence goes on from JAGVOD010000112.1 coordinate 13,279, forward strand.
AGAGGGATTTTTAAATGTTATGATGCGCTGCGCTGACACGGTGGCAGGTTTTGTGCCTGAGCTCGCCTGCCTTGCAGGCTCGCTGGCGCCAGCTCGCGCCGCGTTGTCGTTGACGCGGACATGGTTCCCCCCGGATGTCACACAAATCCCAGGGATTTGTGGGAACTCACGAATGCCAGGCATTCGAGAGTGGGCATCCCCCACCATGCCTGACAGTTTGACGAAAGGCGCTCGCGACATTGGCGCCACCGGCACAAAACCCACTTAACCCGATGCGTCAAGCGTGTCCAGATACTGCCTGACCTGCCGCAGCCTTTCCAAAGGCTCTCTTGCGCCAGTTATATAGGAGCCTATGACAAGATTATCTGCGCCAGCCGCCACTATCTCAGGGATTGTCTTCTCATTGACACAGCCATCCACCTGGATTCTAATGCACTTATGGATACTCCTCACCGCCCTTATCTTTTCCGTGACTTCAGGCATGTATCGCTGGCCGTCACTGCCAGAGGAGACACCCATCAAAAGAATAGCGTCTGCGAAAGAGCCCAAGTCATCAGGAAGGTCAGCAAAGGAGGTGCGCGGCTCAAGAGCAAGCCCTGCCCTGAAACCACTCATCTTGATATCCCGAAGCAATGACAGCACCTGCCTGCTGCACGCTTTGTCTGCTGCGCGCAGCTCTGCATCAAGCAAAGGATTGCCGGTGCTTACTGAAGAGAGGTCATATTCTTTGTTGTCATAAGGCCGCGACACCCAGTCCCTGTAAGCCTCCCTGTGGACAGTCACCTGTATCCTATGCCTATCCTCTTGCTTTGTAATCCTCTCAAGAACTGAAAAAGGCTCCTCAGGAGAGGCATCCATGAGATGGAAGTCCAGGTTTGCTACGCTGCCGAGCATATCCAGCAAATGGCCGAAATAACAATCCGGAAAAACGCTCTTACCACTTATAAAAGGCTCACGCATGGAATCGATGTGGACCCAGCCTAACCCTGCTGAGGCAAGCTCCTTGATCAGAGGAACATGACTCTTGATTACGGGCCCGTACTCGAGGATCGATAAAGCGATTTCTACCTTGCGCATGCAGCGGGTAAAGATGAACTGATATTAAAATATGTGGCGTAAAAATCGCGAGGTTTAAAAACAAATGGGGATAAGTATGTAAAAAATGAATAGAGACAGGGAAACCATGGCTGAAGTATATTACTACAAAGATGCAGAGACCATGTTTCTTGCTAAATTGGAATCAGAGATTAAGAATACGTTTACCGGCTGTAAGAAGATAGCGGTCAAGCTACACTTCGGAGAGCCAGGCAACAAGACAGCATTCAAGCCAGAAGACATAGCGCCGATTGCTGCCGTATTGAAGAAGCTCGGCATTGAGTTCTTTCTTTATGACACTTCGGTATCGTATGACAGCCCGAGAAACAACACCGAAGGCTACAAACATGTGGCGCTGGAAAAAGGCTGGGGAAAGATCGGCGAAGTGGTGATTGATGGGGGCTTTGTCAAAGTCAAGATGAAGAACCTCACTCACGAAGTCGGCAAGCCGCTGGCTGACGCTGATGGCGTGCTTGTTGTGAGCCACTTCAAAGGCCATGTCTGCTGTGGGTTCGGCGGAGCCATAAAGAACCTTGGCATGGGCGCATTGTCACCTAAATCAAAGCAGGCCATACATGATGGCGGAAGGGTGAAATCATGATGGCGGAAGGGTGAAATACGTCGGCGGCTGCACGCAATGCAAAACCTGCGAAAAGGTCTGCCCGCTCAACGGCATAAAAGTCACAGACAAGCCCGAGTTCAACCTATGCTACGGCTGCTCGAACTGCGCCTACTTCTGCCCTGCAGGCGCGATAAAGCCGAATCTCGAATACTTCGACGTACTGCTCGCAGAAGGCGCGGGTGCTGCGCAGAGCAAGTTCAAGAGACAGTATTATGTGACTTTCCTGAAGAATATAACCAAGGAATGCGATTGCGAATCAGACCCTAAAGGGATAATAGCTAAGGACAAAGGCGTGCTGCTGAGCAATGACATCGTCGCCATAGACAAGGCTGCGTATGATGTCATAACGTCCAAAGGCACGGATGATGTATTCCTCAAGCACAACAAGAAGACAGGGCTTGAACACGTGAAGGCTGCTGAGAAGATGGGGATGGGAAAATCAGCGTATATTCTTGTAGAGGGGTGAGCATGGCGAAGAAGAAACTATTGCTGCACACCTGCTGCGCGCCATGCAGCACGCACTGCGTCAAGGAACTGCTTGATGATTATGATGTGACTATGTATTTCTACAACCCCAACATACACCCATACGCAGAGTATGACAAGCGGCTGGAGAACGCGCTGAAAGTCGGCAAGGAGCTCGGTGTGCCTGTAATAGAAGCAGAGTACGACCCCGAAAGATGGGTGGAGCTCATCGCCGGATTCGAGGAAGAGCCAGAAGGCGGCAAACGATGCAGGATATGCTTCTCGATGAGGCTCGCCAGGACAGCGGAGTATGCTGCTGCGAATGGGTTTGATGCTTTTACGACAACAATGACAATATCGCCGCATAAGGACGAGAAGACAATCAATGAGATTGGTGCAGAGCTTGCGAAGAAGCACAAAGTCGCGTGGGTGCATTCAGACTTCAAGAAGAAAGACGGCTTCAAGAAATCAGGCGAGATTAGCAAGAAGATGGGATTGTACAGGCAGAATTATTGCGGGTGCTTCTATTCGGTGAGGACTGAACAATAGTCTCTGAAAAATCATGTTTTCTCGTCGGAAATCTTCCGGATTTTTGTAGGAAAGATTTATTAAGCAGGAAAACATATTCTTATTTCATGGAATCCAAAACCAAGTTTGTGGGATTCATAACAGACCCGGCAGACCCCATAACACTACTGTTATACGCAGCAGTATTTGTGCTGGCCATAGTCTGGATGATCAAGGGAATATGATGAGAAAGGAAACAACAGACTGGATGGTGGCAGTAAGCAAGATACTGTCATGGATACTCTCAATAATCGCAATATACTGGATATTGCTGAAGCTGACCAACCATAGCCCAACTACTGACCAAATCATGCTTGCTGTCCTAGGGATAATCGCGACAGGCATCTTTGCGATCATAGGCATCCTCATCAAGATGACAGGAGACATTACCGACATCAAGGCTGATCTCCGGAATCACACAAGAGAGTGCGACAGAAGGTTCTATACGTTGGCAAGGGATTTCAAGAGGCACGCGGAGAAGGGCGGATAATCAGTTTGTGAATATCATCATCGCATCGCCAAAAGAATAGAACCTATATCTCTCTTTTACTGCAATCTCGTATGCGTGCATCACGTTGTCGAGGCCGATGAGGGCTGCGATGAGCATGATCAATGTTGATTTCGGGAGATGGAAGTTCGTTATCATGATGTCTGGCTTCAGCTTCCACTTGTAGCCTGGATAGATGAATATGCTGGTCGACTTCTTTGCTGCGTGGATGATGCCCATGTCATCTGCTGCGGACTCGAGGCTGCGGAGAGAGGTTGTGCCGACGACGATGAGGCGGCCTTTCCTGTTGTTGATTTTCTCTGCTGCTTCCTCTGTTATCTCGAACCATTCCTCATGCATCACGTGCTTCTCTATGTCTTCTGTCTTAACAGGAAGGAAAGTGCCGTAAGAGACATGCAATGTGACCTTGACTATCTCTACGCCGAGACGTTCTACGTCGCGCAGCAGTTCTGGAGTGAAGTGGAAGCCTGCTGTCGGCGCTGCGATGCTGCCTGACTTCTTCGCGAACACTGTCTGGTACTGCTCTCTACTCGCTTTCTTCTTGATGTAAGGCGGAAGAGGCATCTCGCCGATCTTCTGCAATGCTGCATCAAGGTCTTCTGTGTTGAACATCACTTCAAACAATCCGTCGCTGCCGCCTGTGACCTTGGCTTTGATATCGTTCGAGAATACGAACTCTGTGCCTGGCTTTATCTTGTTGGTCTTGATCATGCACTCGTACAACCTTGGTCCGAGCTTCTTCGAGACCAAGAATTCTGCAGGAGAGCCCGTTGTCTTCCTGCCTAAAAGCTTGACCGGCTCCACTTTCGTGTCGTTCAGGACAAGCACGTCGCCTTTCTTCAGATAAGATATGATATCTTTGAAGGTCTTGTGCTCAATCTTGCTTCCTTTTACAATCATAAGCCTGCTACTATCTCTTGGATCAGCAGGTTCTTGCGCAATCAGCTCCTTCGGAAGATGATAGTCGAACTGGGAAAGCTTCATGTACCAAAGAAATCGGCGAGATGTTTATAATACTTTTCAGAGATTCCGCAGTGCCACGCCATGCTACGCTTTGCTTCGCAAAACCGAGGCCTGGCCGCAAAGCCACGCCCTACTTCGCTCGCCAAGCGAGCTCTCGTGCCGCCACGCCCGCATGAATATTTTTTACGAAGTTAATCCAAAAAATTCCAATTATTTCAGTTACTAAATTTGCCGCAATAGCGGGCTGATTAGGCGGCAACGGTCGTGGCTTTGCTCGAGTTATTGGCGGTGGCACTGCTCTAATTGAATCAGCTAAACAGAAAACCTTCAGAGAAGCCTGTCCTCAGGGACAAAGTTGCCTGAGCCGCAGTTCGGGCAGAGATTTATCGGGAAATCCTTCTTCCTGGAGAAGTGGAACTTGCAGTCATAGCAGTAATACTTCGCCTTCTGCATGGCCATGGCCTGCCTGCGCCTGAACTCAAGCTCAGCATCCTCTGACTTGCGCTTGGTATGGCAGGGGGAACAGAAGACCTGAGAGCCGTCTGTCATCATCAATGCTTCAGGGAACTCAAAACCGCACCTAGAACATGAGCGCATAGGCTCTGGAATCTCCTCTTCCCTGTTGAATATCCCTTTAAACCAGTCACCGAGCCCCATTATGTCAATAACGTGATAGAACTTATTTATAAATTTTTGGTGGAGTATTTATATGGAATTAAGACGTTTAAATAGACTAAATCCGCCTTCTCGACTCGTGGAAAAGGGCGTAGCTGGTCTCGGTACGCTTGATACCAGGGACTTTCCTTATCTTGTCCAGGACCAACGTGCTGAGCGTCCTTATGCTCTCAAGCCTGATCTTCAGGATCAAGTCAAACCTGCCTGTGACAAAAGAGACATCCTCCACCTCAGGGATCTTCCATATGATCTTTGACAGGCTCTCGGTGTTGAGGCCGGCCTTCTCCATCTCATTCATGTCGTATGTCATAAGGATATAGACGACGACATCCCTGTGGACTGTCTTATAATCGACGTCAATCGTATACGCCCTGATGACCTTGTTGTCCTCAAGCCTCTTCAGCCTGTTGTGCACTGTCGTGACAGGGATGCCTGTCTGCTTAGAGAGCTGATACGTCGAGAGACGGCTGTTCTTGTTCAGCGTCTGCAGGATCCTGAGGTCTTTGTCATCCAAATCCATGCTAATTATGGAATATTTATTCCAAAATATATAAATTTTGTGATTATAATTGAATGATTGTGTCATGGGGCTGGAAAAAGATTTATTAAGCTTGGAAACCATATGATTGTGTTGAGGGAAGATTCCGAAAAAAGATGTCTTGCGCAGCAGCCAGGCCAGGCTGCCAAAAGACCACTAAGTCTATACTTGATGTGATGTAGTCCAAGATGGATAACCAGACACTAAAAGACGGACTTGCAACATTCAACCTTTCTAAGACAGAGGCAGAACTCGTCCACGAACTCCTCAACAGAGGGACTACACGCATAGGCACGCTCATCAAGGCATGCAACAAGCACCGCGGCACAGTCTACAACTGCATGAACCAGCTCATAGCGAAAGGCTTCGTGTCAGTATCCCCTGCTGGCGGCGCAACCCACTACTCTATAAACGAAGATGCATTCTTGGGAGTGATAGAACAGCACAGGCACAAGATAGATAGCATGGCCCAGTGCGTCCAGGAGATAAGGAAGATCAAGCAGCTCACAGATACCATGGCCCAGAAGCCAGATACGCCGCTGAGGATGAGCTACGGTCCGCAGTCATTCAAGAACTTCTTCACACGCCTGCTCAACGAGAATGCAGCAAAAGACGCGACCTACCTGACGTACTGCAACGGCGGCGAGATAAGCAGGTCATTCGGAGACGACTACTACAAGTTCACGCAGGACCTGAAGACGCAGCTCGGCTCTGACTCCCGGATACTGCTGAATGCAGAGACGAGGACGCAGCCTTACTCCAAATACATACGAGGCAACATAAAATGGGTGAGGGGAGTGCGCTTCCCGAGCCAATGCTTTGTCCACAACAAGAAATACTACATGGTGGATTGGTCATCACAGCCTATGGTCGTCATAGAGATAGAGAGCAAGGAGATGGCAGCTTCGCAGCAAGAGTTCTTTGATTCGCTATGGAAGAACAAGGCTATATCTGCAGAAGAGAGGCAGGAGATGGGCGGTGTCGTCGCGGTGTGCGATGACAAAACTTTATAACCGCATCACGCTTTAACATCCACGATTACGGGAGGTGGGAGCTTGACAAAAATGAAACTAGCTTTAGCTATATCCATACTGGTCTTTCTTTTTGCCATCATGGCGTTCTCTGCTTCTGCGACAGAACAGCGTGATCAATACCAGACGACCAGCACCAACGAGGTCGGCATAGAGTACGGCAAGTACGCCAAGCAGTCGTTCGTCGCAGGGCTGGACGGCACGCTGACAAAAGTCCTACTCAAGCTCAGATGGAATGCTCCTGCAACCTGCGCCGCGGCATATGGATCAGGTTCGAGCTTCTGCAAGATAAAGGTCTATATCCAGGACAGCTCGGAGAGCAGCATCGGAACGAGGGCAGAGTACGACGCTAGCTATATGGTAAGCTCTTCAGCCTGGTATGAATTCAGGCCTACAGGAGTGACTTTGGAGAGCGGCAGGACCTACTGGATACACGTCCAGACAGACTACCGCGACTCGACAGGCGGGGGCCTGAAATGGGGAGTAACTTCAAGCGACCTATACTCCCGAGGCGGATACAAGAGATATGATGGCGGAGTCATATCAAGCTCCTACGACACTGCATTCGAGACCTATATCGACGTGCCATCATGCACCACGACAGCTGGCTGGAAATGCAAGACAGACACACAACGCGGATACCAGAACTCTGACTGTACATGGAGCAGCGTGACGAGCTGTGCTACTGGCCAGACATGCAGCGGAGCAGGAGTATGTGCTGCGCCTCTGCCGAACATGGATCTCGAGAGAGTGTACACGACACCTGACACAGGAATAAGGCAAGGCACCTCAGTCATGTTCGTGGCTCAGTCGCAGAACAACGGCGTGACAGGATACTTCAAGACCACTTTCCAGCTCTACAACCCCTCAGGCACGCTGATGGCAAGCAACCCATACATCAGCAGGGCAGACGCAGGGACAGAGCCAAGCACCTACTGGACATACACAATACCCTCATCGTGGGCTGATGGAAGATACACGTTTACAGCCACAATCACCAACTGCTCCTCACCAAGCACCTGCCAGCGCAGCATGATATTCAACGTCGGGACCGTGACATGCACAGCTAGCACAAGATGCGACGGCAGCTACCTCGTCACGACGAACACAGACTGCACAGAGACAAGGACACTATGCGTATCAGGATGCTCTTCAGGAAGATGCAGCGGACCTGATGTCTACATCTATGCATTCACGTTGCAGAATACATCTTATCGTGAACAATACAGCTATCTCCCTGGCGCAAGGATGATATTCACTCCGTCGATAAAGAGCAGGAACGGCGTGTCAGGCAGCTATAATGCCTACTACAAGATCTATCAAGGCAGCACAGTCGTGGCGAGCAACTCAGCATCGAGGACTGCGCCCGCGATTGGCGGAGGCGACAATCCCTCTTGGACACACACCATACCCACAACCTGGTCAGGGACATACACAGCAGAGATGAAGGTAGACCAATGCACCAGCGGGTGCAGCTGGAACAGGACATTCACCGTCGGAACGCCGTGCACGGACGCGGACGGCGACGGTTACTTCACAAGCTGCACACCTCTTGACTGCAACGACGCCAACCGGAACATCAATCCAGGAGCTGTGGAGGTGTGCGGCAATACCGTGGATGAGAACTGCGACGGGTCAGCGCCAGCATGCGTGCCGACTGCGGCAAATTTCTCGCTGCTGAGCGTCTCGACGAAACTGGCGAGCGGCGTAGCAAAGACTACCTTCCTCACAACAGACAGGATCATGCTCGTCGACAGGATACAGAACTACGGAGCGGCAGGAAACTACACCTGCTACTTCGATGTCTATAACTCTTCTGGAACGAATGTCTGGCCTACGACAAGCACCGCGTATCGGGCTCCGGGAAGCGCAGTAGATGTCTTCGCGCTCTTCGAGATACCTGATGAATGGAGAGGCACATACACCTTCACAGGCAGAGTGACGCCATGCAGTCCTAGCACCAACTGCCAGAAGTCCACGACATTCGTGGTGAACAGGGGGTGCATCGCCCAATACACCTGCCAGAACCTGACGCACAGGGCTTATCAGAACACAGACTGCAGCATCTCTTGGCCGACGGCCTGCACCGCAGGAAGGGCGTGCAGCGCAGGGACCTGCGTCGCATGCACAGCATCGATGTGCGGAGCCAACGCAAGATGCTCGACAACAGGACCTGGATGCCTGTGCAACGCGAACTACGCCAACGCCGACGGGAACTGGTCGAATGGGTGCGAGGTCAATCTGCTCACAGATACAGCTAACTGCGGAAGGGTCGGCAACGTGTGTGGACCTTTCCAGAGATGCACTTCCGGAACCTGTACAGACCTGTGCACACCATCGATGTGCGGGGCGAACGCAGGATGCTCTGGAGGAGGATGCGCGTGCAATGCGGATTATGCTAATGTTGACGGAATCTGGGATAATGGGTGTGAGATTGATCTCATGAGCAACCCTGACAACTGTGGAACCACAGGCAATGCATGCTCTAGCGATGAGAGGTGCGTCTCAGGGGTTTGTGAAATCATGGACTTCAGCTCTATGATGGGTAAAGGAATAATCATGGACCCTATATTCTTCGAGGAGATCGTCACCGCGCTCACAGCAGCAGGCAGAGTGAATATGTATTTCTTTGAAAACGAAAGCGAAAGGGATGCTGAGACCCTTGCTGGTGCAGTTGCCGTGTCCCTGAAGAATGATTCATTAGACCTTGCAGAAATAGCAAGTGACGTATCTGACTTCTTAGGATACCCCATCGACATTGCTGTCCACAACGACTTGATCGGCGACCACTTCTTCATGCAGGCGGTCCGGAGCGGTGAATATGCGATAATAGAGATTGACGGCCCGACCGATTTCATCTTCGTGACTGACAAGAGGGCTGGCGCAAGTATTGCCGAAGCAGAGGGGTTGGCGGGAAATGCCAACAAGGTGTTGACTGCGGGCAATTACATTGCTTCGGGAGCGTTTGCAGTGCTTTTTGCATGGGATCACACATCTGGAGGGGGAGATGTGGATGTGCCCAAATTCGCGGTATACGCAGGGGCTAATTTCCTTGCATATGGGGTGCTGCCTCACATGGCTGTAGCACAGTTCATCAAGGTCACCAAGGATTTTGCTTTCGCGGTAGTAGGCCTAGACCCTAGCCAGATAACCTGTGACATAACCTCGTTGAACCCTGCGGACCAAGCAGTCTGCACGTTCTGGCTCGCTAACGGCGTGATAGACACACTGACGGATGCTGAGTTACTGGCAGACACCATCGATGGCGAATGTGGTATAATGAATGGCCAATTTCCTGTGTGCGTCGAAGGGATAGGCCAAGGCCTCCAGCTATTCTCGCACCCAATCCCCTTGATAAACGACGTAACCTACACCATCAGCGGAGACAGGGCCAGGTTCACAGTGGATATCGAGGACTACAACCTCTTCGATGCGCCATTCGACAGCATATGGGTCGGAGCGACGATAGAGTGCGAAGGCTCTGAAGGATGCAACTATGACCTGCCACCGCAGGCGACGACGTTCAGCTTCAAAGAGCAGAAGGAGATGGTCTTCGACTGGGACATACCTGAGACGTTCCTGCGCGAGAGGAACGTCACATTCGTCGTTAAGGTGTGGTACAACTGCCTCGAATGCACTAGCGATGCGCGCGATATGTATGAGGCTGCATGTATGGGAGATGGCGTCACCCCAGATGTCATCATGTGTGACTACCTCACCAGATGCACTGCATCAGCGCTCTATACACAATGCAACCCTTCGGACGACAACGCCTATCGTTGTTACGGAGATAATCTTGACCAGATGCACTATGCATTGGCTGTCGAGAAGGTTGGGTTCAGGGTGCGCAATGAAGTACCTATAATAAACAATGTGAGATGCGACTCCCCGACGCTTCTCGGCGTGGACTGCCCTAGCACCATCAACCTCAACGCAGGCGACAGGCTCGTGATGACACTATACGCGAACGACATAGACGGAGACCACCTCGAGACCTCTTCAGCAGGCAGCGTCGGAACGACAAAAGAATGCACGAGCGCAGAAGGCTATGATGCCATATGCGACTTCACCCTGCAGACAGACGAGAGCATGGCTGGCGAGCAATGGCTAAGGCTCAATGTGATGGATGGATACAACCTTACTTCGCGCATCTACACCATAAATGTCCTTGGTACGACACCACCCACGCCACCCGCACCCACCTACAACATAACACTGGTAGCGCCTACTGCTGGAGCATCGCTCGTGTATGGCACGCAGACATTCAGGTGGAACCAGGTCAGCGGCGTGACATATTACTACCTGAACCTGTACAACGCTGTGACAGGAGCATACTATTCCAGCATGCCTACTGCGGCATCGACGTACTGCTCCGGCGGATTGTGCCAGAGAGCATATGCGCCTGCAAGAGGAAGCTATCTCTGGAACGTCACAGACGCAGGATGGTGGACGACCGGCGTGAGAAGATGGTCAGAGACGAGAAGGTTCAGTATTGTATAATCTTTTTATTAAATAAGTACGGCAGCCGGGACATTCGTGCTTTAAGCATTTCGAACCCGGGCACCCACCTTGGGAGGGTGAGATCCTTTAGCGCGCATAAGCGGACCGCTAGATGACTGCCGTATATTGCTGTTTCTATGTTCAGGGCCGTCTTAAATAGTTTTTGGTCAAAATATTTAAAAGCGAGCTTGTCTAGCTTGCATCTATGGCAGATGTACTACCCGGCATCAGGTATGTGATGCAAAACGCGGAACATGTGAGGATAAATGAGGATAAGATCAAGGAGTTCTGCAGCAAACTCGACCACAAGCATATAAAACACTGGATGACAGAAGCACCATTCGACCTGTCAAAGTTGAGCAATGATGATAAGCTGAACTTCTTGTTCATATTCAATTCAATAAGCTTCTCTTACTGGGGCAAGCCTAAATGGGCTATCGAATACGCGGACCAGCAACTCGACGGGTCTTGGGCGATGATTGCATGCTTAGGCCGAGCCTTCGAGACAAATGCTGCAATGTTCAACCCGGAACATCTCGAGAAAATCCCTAAAGAAGAGTTCGCGCAGATACTTAAGGGAAACATCGAGATCCCTCTGCTCGAAGAGAGATGGAAGATCCTCAAGCAAGCAGCAGCCATACTCAATGACAGATTCGAAGGAGAGTTCAAGAATGTGATTGCACTGGCGAACGGAGACGCCCAAAAGCTGCTGGACCTGATAATAAACAATTTCCCTACATTTGAGGATGTGCGAATCTACAAAGGCAAGAACATCCACTTCTACAAACGCGCTCAGCTGCTCGTCTCTGACATCTACCAGGCATTCAAAGGGAAGGGATATGGCAGATTGAAGAATATAGACAAGCTGACAGCATGTGCAGACTACAAACTGCCCAAGATATTAAGACGGCTCGGCATCCTAGAATATGACACTCAACTTGCTAGTAAGATAGAGTCAAAAACACCACTGCCAGAAGGAAGTCCAGAGGAAGTCGAGATAAGGGCTGCGACGATATGGGCGACAGAGCTTATCAAGGAAGGACTGAAGAGCAAGCTGCCTCATGTCGATTCTATCCACATAAACGATCATCTGTGGCTCCTGAGCCAGAACAAGTCGCCTGATGACAAACCATATCACAGGACACGGACCACTTCTTACTAGCGTCAGAGCCTGATTTAACCTGCTGTCTTCTTAAAAAGGTTGCGGAATGTATAAAAGAGCATTGAAGCTGCTTGACAAATATGGCAGCGCCTCAAGTTACACCACGCACAGACCCTTCCGAGATGCCAAGGACTTCTGAGGTAGTCCCGTTCCCATCACCGCACCTCGACAAGCAGAGACTTGCATGCCTGATAATGGCGGGTTATGACCCTGCGAACAAGCGGATGATAAAGGCGGTTGACGGTAAATATTACGTCAAGCAGCAGGTGCCAATACACGACCGGCCGCTGCTAGAACATGTCATAGACGCTGCACTGGGCGCCGAACGCGTGGCGCAGGTATACGTCGTAGGGGACGCGCAGTTCGTAGACACGCTCATAGAAAAGCAGCCTAAATTCCAAAAAGGCAGGATATTCGCCGAGCCGCAGGAAGAAAGCTCGCCTGACGGCAAACGCAAAGCTAACCTCATAGACAACCTGAAGCACGGCATAGAGCAATGCATAGAGCCATACAACAGCGACAGGCAGGAGAAAGGCGCAGTCCTCGACGACAGGGTGCTGATCCTTACTTCTGACACGCCATTCATATCAGGAAGGGACATAGACAAGTTCATCAATGAGGCGAGCAAGGCAGATGTGGTGATGAGCGCGACAGACGGCGACGCATATGTGCAGATGGTCGAGAAGCTCGGCATCAGCATAGACCCCGCGATGACAAAGATCGCGATGTTCCCCATCGGCACAAGGATGGTGCGGCCCAACAACATGTTCTTGCTCAGATACCAGAAGCTCACGCCAGAGCTCTACCAGCTGTTCCAGAACATATACGACGCGAGGTACGTAGTCGACTGGGCTGGAGGGCTTAAAGTAAGGAAGATATTGAAGCTCCTCAGGGAGGAGAACAGGATAATACAGGAATACGGCAGGAGCATCGGCGCAGAGTTCACAGTGAGAAGGGGAGTTGCGAACGAATATGGCATGATCGCAGCGTTCTGCCTTTCATACATAGTCAACAGGATAAACGACAAGATACGTGGCAAGATAGGAGTGCCGCTGATACCTAACATACCTCGCTACACCATGGTCTCCAGACGCGACTTCAGGACAGTCGCTCGCCAGCTGCTGGGCAACAGGGTGAGCATGGAACTCTACGTCTCAGGACTTGTAGGGCCGATGCTGGACCTCGACGTGCAGGCGATGTACGACCTGCTCGCGAAAGATGATTTCAAGAACTTCAAGAGGATACGCGCCTACCTGGACTGATCACCAGACAAAAGGCACAAGCCTCTTCGTCTTCTTCATGTAACTCTTGTATTCTTTGCCGAACTCTTTGAGAAGGAACGCTTCTTCTATGTGTATGCGGTAGATGCCGACAGGCACTAGCAGGACCAAGGTCGCGACAATACCTGCGATGCTCTGCAAGGCCATACAGATACCGACTATCAGCATCAACAATCCAGTGTACATCGGATGCCTGATGTAACTGTGTATGCCTGTCGTGACGAGCCTGTGGCCCGGGACGCGCTTCACCTCGAGCGTGAACTGCTTCCCGAGGTTGATGTAACCTGCAGTCCTGACTGCGAATCCGACGATGAATATGAAAGTCCCTGACAAGAAAGCGACCAGATCCAACTTTGGCTGGCGGATGAAAAGCTCTGCCATGACGGCCAAGATTATCAGAGCAACTGCCAGGAATATCAACGGTAATGTCTTCCTGTCAGCAGACTTCCCGCTGGCGAAACCTAACGCAGATATAAAACCTGATCCTGGGCCCATGAGCTCCCGGAAAAAGAACGAGTTAAAAAAGCTTACTAAATGACCAGCTCGTCATACATATCTTCTTCGGCATCGATCCGAGCTTGCTCTTCAGGGCTGATAGAGAGGTAAGCATCATGTATCTTCTCGACTATCCCCGCAACTTCAGGATTGCGCAGCATCTCCTGGTCCACATCAAAGCGGTCGCCATAAGCAGTGCCTATGTGCTTGCCATTGTACCAAGCGTACAGCATATCCGGCTCTGCACCGCGCCTCAGGCTGCGTTTATCAGGCTTCATGTCCAAGCCTTCGACATGAATGCTCTGGAGAGTGAATGCTTGCTGCCTTGTCAAAGGCGATGAGGGCCTCTCCAATCTCTCAATTATACTATCAAGTAACTTCCACATCTTGAACTCCAACACACCCTTTTAGAATCTAGTCCTTATCTTGAACTTGCTGCCTTCGGCAATAGCCTCGACAAGATACTTCTTCAGCTTGTTCTTCTTGGCCCAATCCTGGGCAGAAGCTTCTGTCTTGAAGGCACGCGGCTTCTCAGGCGCCTTGGCGCCAGGCTTAGGCCTCTTCTTCACAAGCCTTTTTGAAAAATAAATCGATCCCATAGAGAACACAGCGGATTATAGGTTGTATATAAATCTATTTCAAAAAAGGATTACTCCTCTTCCTCCTCTTCAGTATCATCAGATTCGAAAGGGTCGTCGAAGTCGGCAGGCCCTTTATCATCAAAAATGCCCATCTAAATACCTCCAGGTCTAGTATTTGGCTGCCAGCTTAATATCATCTGCCTTGACAGTGACGCGGCCGGAATGCGTCGAAAGCTTGACTGCGCGCTCAGCGATCTCCGTGGCAATCTCCTCGACCACATCTTTCAACGCGGACTTGGCCTTGTCAGAAGCGCGTTCAGCGCCGCAATTCTTCAATATCTTTTCCATAGCAGCGAGCGGAAGCAATTTTTCAGTCACCATTTCATTCCCTCCAGATTTGATTGCGATTGACCAAAACTACCAAAATAAACGTTAGTGGGATAGGTAAACAAGGGTTATTTTTAATATTTTCGGTTTTAGAGGGCGATTTTGGGCTAGAACGGCTGGATAAGGCAAATAAAGGCTTCTGACATGGTAGGCCTCTTTAATCTAATCTTGGCATCGGAAATGCACCAAAACCTTTAAAAACAACAATCAACACTGGAACAGCATATGGGGAAAGAGGTGAAGAAAGTTCTAGGTAATCGTAGATATGTGGCTATCTTCGGCGCTGGTGAAAATCTCTCCTTCGGAGGTTGCCGCCAGGCTTCGCTTGTCGATACTTTCTCAGATATGCGTCATCCCCGTAGGGGGTACTTAGAAACCTTCGGTTTCTGGTACCTCGCTCGCTACGCTCGGAGGCATCCCCCTGCCGCATGCGAAGATTATCGCAAAGGGTCGCTACGCTTAAAGGCGGCAACACAATTTTCACCAGCGCTGCTGCGAGGTATTTAGATGGACGAGTCAATTAGGAGACTGCTGGGGATAAGGAAGAAGACATCATGGATGTATGATGCGTGGTACTCGGTACGCAAGATATTCTCGCTCAAATTCCTGATCATCCTTTTGATACTGCTTGTGCTCCTGACATCAATGCTGGCGTTCGCAAGATATGAATTCATAGTAGAGGCGGATGCCATGGAACGGCTGAACGCCGAGAACATGAGCCCATACACTGCAGCATTCTTCTGGCTGGTAGTCACGCTGGCGACAGGATACGAAGAGACGCCACTCACCAATGTGGGGAAGTCCCTCAACCTGTTCATAATCCTGATGAGCGTCGTCGCAGTGGCCGCGTTGATATCACAGATAACCAGCATGCTGCTGTCAGCAAACCTCAAGAACATGTTCGGCATGGCAGGCACCAAAGACAAGATAGACTGCATAATCTGCGGATGGAACCCGATATCAGAATCAGCTTTCAATGAGATAAAGAAGCCCGGAGTGAAGATAGTCATCGTCGACAAGCAGAACAGGCCAGACCTCGCAAAGGCGAAAGGCGCGTATTTCATCGCAGGAGACCCGACCAACCCAGACATACTCAGGCGAGCCAACATAACGAACGCAAAGAGCATAATACTCGCGATGGAGGAAGACTCTGAAGTCCTGCTCGCGATACACGTCATACGCGAGCTCAACCCCTGGGTGAACATAGTCGCCAAGATAAACAACCACGAACACGTCAAGATAGCCGAGTCTGCTGGCGCAGACCAGGTCGTATCCCCACCATCCATCGGCGGAAGGCTCCTCTCGATGGTCACCGAAGAGCAGTCGGTCGTCGAGTGGGTCATACACGCGACATCAAGCGAGAAAGGCACCCAGCTGATAGAGTATGACGTCCTGAAAGACTCGCCATTCGCCAACAAGACAGTGGGAGAGACCAGGAAGGCCCTGGGCAACAAGGCCAAGATAATCGGCATCGACACAGCAGAAGGTCTCGAGAAGATACCTGGCGACGAGATGAAGATAGAGGCAGGCAACAAGCTCATAATGATGGTAGACACCAAGAGGTTCAGGCTATGAACACAAAGCAGCTGCTGATGATCACAGGGATAATGCTGCTTTCAGCGCTGGTGACCGGATACCACGGCAGCGTGAGCTGGACCAATGCGATACTCATCTCTTCATTACTCGCGTTCCTCATCAAGTTCGGCCTCGCATTGTGGATATACATGCTCAACCCGTCCGCGAACGTCAACAGGACATTCGCGATAGTATTCACAGGACAGGCAGTGTGGGACCTCGGAAAGTTCGTCATGTGGCTCACCAACGACGCGAGCCACGCGCTGATATGGGCGAAGATATCATACTCAGGATACATAATATCCGTATTCTTCCTGCTCAGCTTTGTCTGGGCATACCTCAAGAAGAAGAACTATTTCACGACGGTCCAGGGCAGGATAGTCCTCTACACGCCGATGGTGTTCATGCTCGCGGCACTGTGGGCAGGCAACGGCGTCATATCAGGATTGATACCCCCTGATGCCTTGCACTTCGGCTTCGGCATCGAGCTGTGGGACTACACCTACGGCCCTGTGTACAGCTACTTCTTCATGTGGTTCCAGATAATACCGTTCATCTACGCATTCATACTATTCGTGTTCAAGTACTTCCACACACAGGCAGAGGACAAGAAGAAGCAGATATTCTACCTGATGCTGGGAAGCGCATTCCCGATAATGCTGGGGATACCGACGGGCGTATTGCTGCCTGCGATGGGCACATACCTGCCGCCCCACAACAACGTCCTGTCCCTCATCATGTCAGTCTTCATAGCAGTGGGCATAATAAAATACAAGTTCCTCTCGATACAGCCGATAGGAGAGAGGATCGTGCCTGGAAGGAAGCTTGAGCACGAGCTCGCGAAGAGGTACAGGATGGAGCCTGGCCACAGCTACTTCATAAAGCACGAGAAGTCGAGCGAGATAGCATACGGCGTCCTTTTGACGCATCTCTACCAGAGGAAGTACGGCCTCATAATCACCGCGCACAACCCTGCGAAGATAAGGCACGAGCACGGCATCGAGACGACCCCGGTCATCTGGATGACAGACACAGAGACAGAGCACCTATCCGTCGACCCTATAGACATCGAGCAGATACATGAGACGATAAAGAAATTCATCGAGAAGGTGCCGAACGCATTCGTGCTCATCGACGGCATAGACTACCTGCTCATGCACAACAACTTCGCGAAGATACTCCACTTCATAAAACAGGTCAAGGGCATGATGACAAAGAGCGACGACTGCCTCATAGTCCCGAAAGGCTCGCTCGTGCTCGACCCCAAGCAGCAGAAACTGCTCGAGGCAGAATTCTTGGTCTTGCCCAAGGCCGCTGCTGAGGCCAAAGAGGCAGAGAAGACGGCAAGAGGGATGAAGAGGAACAACTACATAATACTTGGCCACAACCCGCTCGCGCAGTCCATAATAAGCGAGTTCGAGAAACGCAGCATCAAGCCAGTTGTCGTCGAGAAACAAGATGTGCTGGTGCACTACCCGAAAGGCGTGGTTGATATAGTCAAAGGAGACCCGCTCAGCAGCAAAGTCCTGATACACGCAGGCATATGCAAGCCAAACACGGTAGTGCTCGTCACGCTGGAAGACGACTCTGACATCATACTCTGCATAAACAAGATAAGGCAGATATCAGACTGCGCCAAGATAATCACCAACATAAACAACCAGAACTTCATATCAATAGCCCTGAAGGCAGGCGCAGACAACGTAATACCTTCCTCGTCGATAGGAGGAAGATTGATATCACTTGCCCTGAGCTCGCCAGACATAGTACGGTGGGTGATGGACGCCACCACGCTCGCCGCGACCGATCTCGAGCTGTGCGAGTTCGTCGTCGACACCAAGTCAAGGATTGTAGGGAAGACAGTCGAGCAGGTCGACAGGCACATGGGCAAGTCCGCGAACATAATAGCAGTAAAGACAGTCGAAGGGCTGAGGCAGATACCTGACGACGACTACGTGCTCAAAGAAGGCGACAGGCTCGTGCTCATAGTCAACATGGAAGCGTTGCCGAAAGGGAAAGAGATGGCAGAGAGAGTCGGGAAGCTGGTGAAGCAAAAGTATTGACTGCTTCTATTTGCTTATCAGGTAGATATACCACAAGAACAACAACAAAAGAGTTAGCATAAGAAAAGACAGAATCTGATAAATGATGTTGAGTTTTCTCCAGATGCCTGTGATTGCTGAGACCATAACATTCACTTCAGCGTCGGCTTCTTCCTTATCATGATGACTGCGAGCAGGTAGAACACAAGAATCATGCTGGCCATTATTATCAGCTTGGTCATGTCAAGGCCTGTGTGGTATATCGTTATCTTCTCTAACAACGAGACATTCAGAGTCAGAGGTAGATACTGCGAAGCGATGCGGAAAGCCTTGCTCATCAACTCTGGAGGAGAGAACGCGCCGCTGAGGAACATCAGCGGGAAGCCTATGACGAGGCAGGTGAGTAGCGAGGTGTTCTCTGACTTCGAGAACGAGCCGATAAAGACGCCGATAGAGATGTAGACCAGAGAAGCGACTATGAAGACGAGGAAAAGATCAACGCCGAGGGCCATCGGGACCTTGAAGACAATCGCAGCTATGAGCATCGACAGCACAGTCATGATGCCGAGCAGCAGCAGGTAGAGCATCTTCTCAAAGACGTAGAAGAACATGCTTATCGGAGAGAGGAATATCCTCGCCATCGTGCCGCCCCTGCGCTCATTGACAATCAGCGACGATGAGATGAACAATGTGATGAACAGCAGTATTATAGAGATGAGGGCAGGAAGCCTGTAGAATATCTCCAGCTGGCCTTTGAAGACTGCTTTCTCGTCGACTCTGACGGGTCTTAGGATTGTGGAAGGATCCTTCTTGGTATAATCATCCAGGACATCGATAGTCTGGTTGAGCTCATCAGTCACGCGCACGATGTCGCTGAGGAAGGTGTTTATGGATGCATTCAACTCAATCATCGACTGGCTTATGTTGCGCGTCTTGTCCTCGAGGAACAACAGGTCATTGCGCAGCATTGAGATGCTCTGCCTAAGCCTTGCATTGTCTGCTGAGCCTGAAGATGCTGTCTGAGAGAGCTTTGCGAGGCTGTCATTGACTAAGCTCGACCTGGCGTTGAGCTGGGCGATTGCGCTGTTCAGCTCTGACTGATAGTCTGAAAGGTTGCCTGCCTGTGTCTCGAGCTCATCTGCAGCGTCATCTGTACGGTCAAGGACTGCGCACAACGGGCTCGCAGTGGCTAACGGGATAAGGCTCGCGTCGCTGCAAAGGTCGCTACGCAGCATGGCTGCGTTGGACCTGTATTCTGTTATCGCTATTGATATGTCTGGCGTGGAAGTGATGAGCGGCAGCGACGGCGTCTCGGATACATTCGCGAAGCCAGAATCTATCTCTGCAAGCTGATTGTCCATCACATCAAGATAATACACGACTTCATTCACAGACTGCTGGTGCGCGGCGAAGTCTATCTTGGAAAGCTCTGAGTTGAGGATGTTGAGCCTGTCACGCAGCTCAATCGCGACTGGCTTGGCCATCTCTAGGTTCTTGACAAGGAAACGCAGGTTCTCGTTCAGCTCCTTGAGCTGTTTCCACGCTTCCAGTATGAATGCAGTGCTCATCTTCTCGTTTATGTCAGCGACATAGGCCCTGACTGCGTTAGAAGTGACTACTGCAGTGGTCTGCTTGGAGTTGTCTATGAAAAGCTTCATCTCCACGCCGCGGCCCTCCACCAAGTCCTGCCTGAAATTCTTTGGTATGACCACGCCTCCGCGGAACTCCCCTGAAGACACTTTGTCAGCTACGAGAGAGTCACAGTCCTTGGAGAATATCGTCGTAGCGAAGATGTCAGACTCAAGGTCAAAGCCCTTGCCGTCCATGTCGCACACCGCAAGCTTGACACCTCTTATCGTGTCAGCGACATCAGAGAAGTAAAATATGTTGATGAGTATCGAAAGTATGAGGAATGGAGTAAGGACTACAAGGATGAGGCTCTTCCTGTCCCTAAGGAAAAGCCTGACGTCGTTCAGAAGCATCGTGTCGAGCTTCTGGAACTGCAGCCTAACGCTTCTCAACAGCCCTTTTGAATGCATTCTCTATGTTCCTCTCATGGTATTTCGACTTAAGATTCTTGGGCGTGCCTTCAAATATGACACTGCCCTTGTCCATGACTATGATACGGTCTGAAAGATGCTCTGTCTCGATGAGATTATGAGTGACCAACAGTATTGTGGTGCCTTTCTTCTTCACTTCTTCGACGACTTCCCAAAGCGTGACTCTCGACATAGGATCTACGCCAGCTTCTGGCTCGTCTAGAATCAGGATCCTCGGGTCATGCATCATCGCGATGGCCATGTTCAATCTGCGCTTCATACCTCCGCTGAGGTCTTTCGCCAATGTATTGCGCTTGTGGTCCAGCTTCAGCAGCTTCAGAAGCTCGTCTGCCTTGCTCTTCGCCTCGCTGCGTTCTACATCATTCAGGTTGCCGAAGTAGATAAGATTCTCTATAAGCTTGAGGTTGCCATAGAAACTGTCTTCCTGCGGAGCCCAGCCGATTACCCTCGAGCGGTCCTTCTGCTTCATAGGCCTGCCTGCGTAATTGACACTGCCAGAAGTCTCAGACTGGAAACCGACTATTATCTTTATCACAGTGGTCTTGCCGCAGCCATTCGTGCCTAGAAGAGAGACAAGCTCACCTTCCTTCAGGTCGAAAGAGACTCCATGAAGCGCAGTAAAGTCGCCGAACTTCTTGGTTATGTTTTTGACTTCGAGCATGGTGTATCCTATTCTCATTTTTTGCAGCGACAAAACCTGACTCGACTCGCTCACTGCCTTCGCGAGTCTCGTGATGCCAAGCGCTGCGTAACCAGTCGTGTCGAACAGTTCGACATTTGCATTCAGCAGCGCAAACTGGCATCACCGGTTTTGTCGCTGCTGGTGATAATAAAATTACATCGCCTTCAGTCTTCTTATCCTCTCGTCGATGTCAGGATGCGTAGCGAACATGCTCGCGACAAAGCTCTTCGTCTTCCTGAAAGGCGTCGAGATGAACAAGTGAGCAGTGGCTTTGTTCGCGTTATCTACTAAGGGGTCGGGGTCCTTCTTTATCTTTTCCAAGGCTGAAGCCAAGCCTGGAGGATAGCGTGTGAGAAGAGCGCCGTTCGCGTCTGCGAGGAACTCGCGCTTGCGCGAGATCGCCAGCTTTATCAGCTGGGCGATGAACGGAGCGAGTATCGCGAGAACGATGCCGACGACTATCAATATAAGACCCAACTGGCCCATGTCTTTCCTATCATCAGACCTGTGTCCGCCGAAGATGAAACTCCTGAGCATGAAGTCAGACATCAGCGTGACTATCCCCACCAGGACTGCAGCCAGCATCATCATCCTGATGTCAAAGTTCTTGATGTGCGACATCTCATGCGCGACAACGCCCTCGAGCTCCTGCCTGTTCAGGACATTCATCAATCCTGTGGTGACTGTTATCGACGCGTGCTCAGGGTCGCGGCCTGTAGCGAACGCATTCAAGGCAGAGTCGTCTATCACGTAGCACTTCGGCACAGGAATGTTCGCTGCCAGCGAAAGGCCTTCAACAGTGTGATAAAGATGAGGATATTCCTTCTTCGTAACAGGCTTGGCGCCGCTCATGCTGAGAATCATCTTGTCGCCGGAATAATACGCGATGAGGCCATAGATGATGCCTATTATCAGAGCTATGGCAAGGCCAAGATACATTGAGCCTAGGAAGATGCCGAACAGCGCGCCAAGGACACCGATAAGTACTATGAAGAATATGAACAGGAGCCAAGACTTGATCTTGTTGGCCCTTACACTCTCAAATATGTTGATGTGAGATGCCATTTTTTAATAAAAAAGAGAAAATAAAAAAATTCAGTCGAACTTGACCTTGACGACCTTCTTCTCCTCTGCAGAGGCCTCGAAAGACTCCTTCTGCGTGAAGTGGAACCAGCCTGCAAAGACATTGTTCGGGAAGACCTGGATCTTGTTGTTGAACTCCATCACCAAGTCGTTGTAGAGCTGCCTTGCATAAGATATCTTGTTCTCAGTGCCTGTCAGCTCTTCCTGCAGCTGCATGAAGTTCTCATTCGCCTTGAGCTGAGGATAATTCTCAGAGACCGCGAACAAGGTCTTCAAGGTATCAGTCATCATGTTCGATGCCTTGGCCTTCTCCTTCATCGAACCTGCGTCCATGAAAGCAGTCCTTGCCTTGGTGACGTCTGTCAAGACGCCTTTCTCATGCTTCATGTAGCCCTTCACAGACTCAATCAGGTTCGGGATAAGGTCCGCGCGCCTCTTGAGCTGCACATCTATCTGCGCCCAGGCATTCTTCACCTGGTTGTTCAGCCTGATGACACTGTTGTACAGAACTATCAAGAACAGTATCAGGACTGCTGCTATAATGCCTATAATAAGTCCTAATGCCATCAAAACACCCCCATGTTATTATGATTTAAAAACAGATGTGGTATTTATTTATAAAGCTTGTGGAACAGATGGCTCTGTCCCAAGACTCGCTTCGCTCGGGCAGCGCCAGGTTCGGCTAAGTGATTATTCTGCTGAAAGCCCTGTCCCCCCGTAGGGGGCGACCCCCGACGACGGGCGCTATGTCATTGTAGAAAAGCCTCACAAAGGGCGCTGCCTCCTCTTGGGACAGAGCCGGAACAGATGCTGCCAAGAAAACCGCCACAGCCACCTTGGTGCTCAGCAAGAAGTAGATAGGTATTTAAACAATAATTGTTTGGATAGGACTATGAGAAAAAAGCATCTGTTTTTGGGTGTCATGATTGTCCTGGCCGTTCTCATAATTTCAGTCATTTACATCTTCAGTTCTCAGCAGAATCCTCAGCCGCAACTGGTTGATGGAGACTTATCCGTCAGATTAGATATCCATGACAGCCTGCCAAAATCAATCCTTATCCAAAACGACGGGACCGTGACATTCACAGAAGGCGGAAAGACAGAACAGGCAACGATCCCCGCAGAGGAAGCCGTATCACTGAAGCAGTCTATCCAGGAAAGCGATTTCTTCTCCCTGGATGAGAGATACGAAGGCTCGGGCTGCTGCGACTTCGTCGCCCACACTATCATTGTGACAATAGGAAACACCAACCATTCGGTCTATTGCTATAACGGATGTCCTGCAGAGTTCGATATGATCAAGGACAGGATAGAAAACGCCTGGCCCAAAAAGATAGAATACTCGGGATTCTCATGATCCAATATAAACTGCCAATCAAAAAGGAAAATGCTGCTGAAGACACAGAACAGCAGATGAAGAAGGCTGTGAACGGCGAGGTAGTGATTGTCGCGGTCTTCCTTGTCCTGGCAACTATTGCCTCTGTGTACTTCCAGAGGAGCCCGATGAGGATATTCCTCTTTTTCCTCCTGAACCTTGCTATATCTCTGGTGCTTGTACTATCAGGCTACGGCCTCGAGAAGTTCAGGGTTTTAAGGTTGCAGCGCTGGGCCGAGGAGAAAAGCACGCTCGTCGCGACGCTGAAGGTTTTCTTCAGCTACATCCTTGCCATCATTGGCGCGCTTGTCTGGCTGGCGATTTTAACAGGGTTCGTAGGGCTCCAGTTTTACATGGCATGGCATGCCCGCACTGAGATAAGGATTGACTCGCTCAGCACGTATTCCGCGATGCCTACGGAACTGCTGACCATAAGAGGAGCAGGGCTTGCTGCAGAACCTTCTGACAGATATATAATCGTGAGGTTTTTTGATGATGCTGGCTATGATGTCGTTGTGCTTGTGCCAGGATCAGAAAAATCTGTTGCGAAAGTGTCTGTCCCACTGTACATCGACCCCAAGACAGGAGCGATCCGCTCCGGCATGGTAAATGTCCAGGTCATACGCTACTCATCCAAATATGAGAATGCATCGAATATAGTCCAAGGGTTCGAGATACAGGACCTGCCTGCTCTGGACTGGCCTGCAGGCACAATCACCCTTGAATACATCACGAAGCTGTCAGAAGCTATCGATTCCACCATAAAGAAAATCGACACTGTAAATTCACAGGTTAAGTTCTCAACATCAGACCTACGTAACGTCCTTAAAAAGCAGAAGTCCCTGATGACCACCATGAAATCGCAGGTGAGCGGCATCATGCAGGACCCTGCCAAGTCATACGCCCTCGGGGAGTTCAGGGGACTCGCGCTCAACCTCGACAAGGATAGCCTGGCGGTCTCAGACAGGCTGATAGCTGCGTATGTTTCACAGATGTCCAACTCCGGCCAGACAGGGAATGAGGCTCTTCTGTCAGGCACTGACATGATTTCGCACGGGATGAGGACAGGCCTGAGGATGCTGGCAGAGAGCGAGATAGCAACGATGGTATCTGCATATGACGCCCCTGAGCTGGTTGTAAGCAACCAGGTCGATCGCATGATAACAAGCATAGGAGAAGGCATCAAGGCAAATAGCGAATCTATGAAGAGCTTAGGCGGGAACATGATGGCCACGGCAACTTTCATCGCATTATTTCCAGGAGGCCAGGCTCCGGCAATCGCATTAGCAAGCCTTGGCGCCACTATGTACTTCACAGGCCTTACTGCACACACAGGCATCATTGCTGCAATCCACACTTCAGTAGACGGACTTATCAGGAAGGATCCCCAGTTCACCCAGACAAGAAATGATGTCAATGAATATGTGGGAGAAGTGTTCTTCAATGGAATCGGCGCAGCAGCCACAACTCTCCCGCCAGAGAGGATCAACGTGCCTGCGAGTCTAATGATCGATTCCGTATCCCTGGTCAAATCAGGCATGGACGCTCTAGGCAATTTCAACAAGAACGCACAGGAGTCTCTCGGCCAGGGAAGACCTGACGACACTTCAGATCAAGCACCTGCTCAGACCCAGGGAGACACTGCGAGCCAGGAGAAGCCAGGCTATAACCTCCTGATGGTCGGCGTGGAAGGAGAAGGAGCAATAACAAGCGACCCTGCAGGCATAACGTGCAGGGGAGACTGCACAGAATACTATCCTGAAAACTCGTTGGTAACGCTCTACACCTATCCTAACGCAGGATACGAATTCACGGGCTGGAGAGGGGCGTGCTCAGGAAAAGGTGACTGCACCGTGAAGATGCTCAAGGACTGGTCTATCATCGGCACCTTCACCAAGAAAGCCTGCCCCGCGGGTGCCGTGATGTGCGGCAGCAGCTGCTGCGGACCGGGATACACCTGCTGCAATACGAAATGCACCATAGGGACATGGGACTGCGACTCAATCGCAGGCATCTAAATGAACTGAAGGCTGGTGCTGACCAGATGTCATCCGTTGAACTGCTCAGAGAAATAGAGCTTCTCGCTTCTTTTGCATATCCCCCAGCAATAATTCACAGAAGAATAGCAGCAGTCAAAGGTGTATTTCTCTATCCCATAACAATCGCAGTATATATCTTTTGACGCGCCGACATCCCCAAGGCTGTAGTCCGCGATTTTTGGTATCAGGAAATAGACCAGCACCACTGCAACAATCACTATCATCAGCACCTTCTTGTCCTTGAGATTGGATACTATCAGGCACCCTGCGACGTAAGCGAACGCCAGATTAAGAAGCACTGAAACAGAAAGCGTCTCCATGCTGAAGAAAGGCCAGGCCATGATGCTCTTGCTGAACAGAGGGAAGAACCAGAGGAAGATGGCGAAAGCGACAGCGACCAATACCTTTATCTTATCAGGCATGAACAAGTCGCGGAATCTTTTGCTCTTGGGTTTCATTTTGAGCAAGTGCTGATTGCTGACTTTATAAATGTTTTTGACACTATTCAATAGCAGGCCAGCGTCTTCTGGGTCAAGCTGTCTTCCAATAAATCTTCCTCTTCCAAACTCTGTTCGGAAACCTTCCGGTTTTCTCGACGACAAACTTATTAAGCGGCGATGATTATCATATCCGGGCATGAACGAAAGATATTACTTGGACACTGCATTATGGGTTGATATCTGCGAAGACAGAACAGGATACTGCGGCGAGGACCTTGGAGAGTCTCCACTAAAACTCCTCATCATACTGAAAACCAAAAAACATAGGTTAGTAATCACGGATGTCCTGGTGCGGGAACTCGAGAGCACATATTCTACGGAAGAGCTGAATGGGATATTCGCACCATTTGAGGATATTCTGGATAGAATCCGCGTCACGAAGGAACAGATGGAAGAGGCCAAAAAGCTGGCCAAAGACCTTGATGTCCCTCCAGGGGACGCTTTGCACGCAATAATCGCGCGTGACAGCAAGCTCGTGCTGGTCGCCAGAGACAACCACTTCAGGAAATTGAGAAGCATTTCAGAATACTACACGCCCGAAGAACTCATTTAAGTTTTCTGTCAAATTCTTCGAAGACTTTCTGCCTTATCTCCTCAAGCTCCTTGTCGGTCGTCTGCCTGCCTTTCCTCAAAGACCCCTTTAGATGGGCAAGTTCAGACATCGCCTGCTTAAGCTTGACTGTATCTACTTTCTCCCTAAGCGCCGTCCTGATGAACTCTGTCCTGTTCTGGAAGCCAGCACTCTTCGCTACGTTGTCAACTTCTTTGATGAACTTGTCATCTGCCTTGAATGTGATTAGCTCGGTTGCCATATTAACAGTGTATATACACTAGAAATATATAAATGTTTCTTTTCAGAACGCAGTGATGGTGCGCTGGCTCCAGCCATTGACCTTTATGAAAGGGTCTGCGCGGTGAAGGATGGCACCTGCTTCGTGCAGCTGTTCGCGTTTGAGATTGGGTGTGCTCTTCCTCAGCTCCACTATTTTCTGCGCTGTCTTCGGGCCGATGCCTGGAACTCTGAGAAGTTCTTCTTTTGTCGCGCTGCTGACATCTATCGGCTGGGTGAGGAATTTCTTTGCATGGATTGTCTTTGGGTCTTCGTTAGGCAGCATGCCGTTGTCATTCAGGATCTCTTTTATCTCATTGAACTCGTAGCCATACTTGCGATAGAGCCAATCGACATTGTACAACCTGTGGGCGCGCCACTTCGGCGCTGCTTCACGCGCTTCGAACGGAGTGCTGCTGATAGGGTTGAACGGAGAGTAATACATCCTGTGCAAATCCATGTTGTCATACTCCCAGCGCATCATGTTCAGCACTTCCGCGTCTGTTTCGCCTGCAGCGCCGACGACTAACTGTGTCGATTGTCCTGATGGAGGAGACATGCCTTTTATCCACGCTTGCCTACGGAGGATATCTGACTTGAATGTCTTTATGCTGGTGAATTCGTTTATACGCTGAGCGCTCGTGGCTTCGATATTGATGGACATCCTCGTCGCGTATCTTCTCGCCTCCCTTACTTTGTCGTAGCTGACGCCTGGCAAGACCTTGAAGTGGATGTAGCCTTTGAAGTTGTATTTCTGGCGGACTAACTTGACTGTCTCCAGCATCTTGTCTGTGGTGAAGTCAGCATCCTTCACTATCCCTGAGCTGATGAAAAGCCCTTCGATGTCGTGGTTCTTGTGGAGATGCATGAACACCTTTGCTAATTCATCTGGCTCGTACATGAACTTTGCATTCTGCTTGGTGCATCTTGTAGAGTTCTGGCAATAATTGCAGTCATGCGTGCAGGAATTAGTCATCAAGGTCTTGAATATCTTGACTGTCTTGCCATCTGTGATGTGAGAAGTATATATTCCTCCGAGCGTAGCTTGCTGGATGGCATCCTCTGTGTATTTCTCCCTGGCTTTCTGGGTCGTGCACTCGCACGCCAAGTCAAAACGGCCTGCATCGCTCAAGTGGCGGACTTTATTGAGATCCATATATAGAATACTGACTTTGAGGGTTTAAATAGCTCATCCGAGAATGTCTAGTGGGGAGTGGAAGAAAACTGTCTAAGAAGAGGATTTCTGCCTGTGCAGCTTCATAGGATATACCCTGCCGTGCTTGATGTCATCCAATGAGCGGAGCAGAGACTTTATAGTGTCTATCTCCTGGCGGAGTTCTGCTTTCAGTTGTTTTTCAGTCTTATGCATCTTACCCTCGGAAGCTTCTGCTCATCTGCAAGCTCGTCCCACCTGTTTTGGAGTTCGGCCTTCAGCTTATCCCTTTCTTTTTTCAGGTTTCGCAGTTCTTTGTCCATATCTTCAATCATCATTCTCACCAAACTTATAAATTTTTCCCAACAAGTATGATGCCGCGCCGAAACGCTTTATGCGTTCCCTGATTCCGCGAATCTTGTCCTGCTGGTCTTTCTTTCCGGAAGTGCCCACGAAAAGCACCATGACCTTGGCTTCTAGTATGACAAAGTAAGCGCGGTAGCCACAGTTCTTCAGTTCCCTGAAAAAGCGGCTTCCTAATGTTTTTCCGACGGCAAACGGGTTCTCCTCTACTCTTTTGAACTGTTTCCTGAACCTTGCCCGCATCTCTTTCGGCAGCTTGCTGAACTCTTTCTTGAAGTCGGCAGTCTCTACAATCAAAAACTTTTTCATGTAACAGTATGATGTTTCTTGGTAAATTAAAATCTCCTGAGAAAAACCCGGAACGCTTGCGATGGAACCAGAAAGTCATACAAAATTTCCGGAAGATTTTCGAGTTCAGGATGTTTTTTCGCAAGACTTGCGAAAAATCCGGAAGATTTACCGGAGAAGTTACGGATAAATCAAAACAACAGAATAGAGAAATAAAAAATTATTTCGCAGCGAGCTTGATGTCCTCGTCCTGCACTGTCTTCCTGCCAGCGTGCTTCGATATTCTCGCGGCCTGAGTGCCGATGTCTTCTGCGATCTCCTTCAGCACATCAGAGAATGCTACTTTAGCTTCCTCGCTCACGCGCTGTGCGCCGGCATTCTTCAGTATTCGCTCTGCAATAGCAAGCGGAATCACATGTTCTCTTGTCTTAGACATTTTATCAACCTCCAGTCAATATGAATATCGCCTTTTGGCAGGTTCGAGTATTTAATATTTGCGGTTTTTTAGGGCTGAATCGCACTAAGAAGGCGATTTGGCTTGGGAGAAGGGGTTTTAGGGCGATTCTTGCATTGGATAGGACTATTAGTGCGATTTTGGTCGGGCGGAGGATTTTGTATTTTTCGATGTGCTTAGCAATCCTTCGGAAGTTTTACGAGAAATAAGAAAAAATACGAAAAGATTTCGATGAAAGCGGAAATAATCAGTTGTTGCTGATATATTCCGCTTGAGAAGGACTTATCACTGTGCAGCTCGTGTAAACATCGCTGACTGTGGTCCCGTTGTTATAATGCTCGTGTGCTGCACGCTCATCAGCTGTCAGTGCATTGATTGCTCCGTCTATGCATGCAGGATCCAGGTCAACAATATACTCCGGATCAGCGCTAGAAGCTGGCTTGCGAGAATCATCAAACAAACCATGACCGCACGCAGTTGCGACCGCATCCACTGAAATTTCAGGAAGTAACAACGGTACATTACTGCCTTCCGCGCAAGTAAGAACCAAGGTTGAACGATGAGTGTCCACAGGAACTGTAAACTCGTAAGCAGGACCGGTAACTCCGCCAGCAGTACATGTAACGCTGTAAGTATGAAGTCCGACATCACTTGCCTCAAGCAATCTGGTGGTAATTATCCCGCCATCGTTAAATATTCTAGCACCCTCTGGTCCGCCAGTCAAGGAAAAAGAGTCGGCAGGGTCTGAACAAGTACAGTTTATGCCTAGACTATTGCCAATATTAGCACTCCAAACATCATCACAATTTGCTGTCGGACCAGTCACACCCGCATCAAAAACATAATCCGCACTTCCGTCAACACTGTGTTCTGTGCCTTCGGAATCTGTGCCTGTCACTGTGACTCTAGCCTCAATGCCCGCACCGTCAGGGACACCTGTCAGATCAACCGTTGTTGAAGTGTAAGAATCAAAAGGAACACCAGTCTGAGCGTCAGTGCCGAGCACAACGTCATCAGAAGCGTTACCAGGAGTTGCGTTATCACTCACAACCTCATAAGAGACATCCAAGCCACCAGCAGCAGCCGCAGCGCAATCAGCATCAGCAGCACACGCAGCAGGAACAGCAGGAGTCTGCAAACCAACCTCAAGATCCGAACCAGTAACAGTCGAACCATCAGCAGGACTCATATTATCAGAAACACTATAACCAGAAGGTATAGGATTAATGGGATCATTAGGATTAGGACCTGGGCCGCATGCAGCAACACCTAAACCAAGCAAAAGCGCACCATAAACAGCAACACGCTTCCACAAAGAAGGCCTTGTAACAGGCGCCTTAGCAACCTTAACCTCAAGAGAATCATAAACAGGCACAGGTGTCATAGAGACATGTGCAGGAAGATTTGCGGTATCAATCGTGTATTCCATCTTTGAGTGTCACCTTCAAAAAAGCTTCAGCCTAAACAGGCAGATAAATGACTCATATATAAACCTTTCATTTGTAGTTACTTTGAAGTGGTCGTAATTGGTATTGTTTTCAAATATGGTATGCTAACAAGCTCTGTCTGGAGACATCCCTCCCGCAGCATATCCATCCAGCGTAAAACGCTTGCAAAATCAGGCGTGCCCACTTCCCGGACAGAGCCTAGCCAAGAATAATATTTAAATAGCGAAATGCCTAATGCCCTATCATGGAACACAGGATCGAGGCAATCGATTACCTAAGAGGACTTGCCATACTTCTTGTCATAATAATACACATAATCGCAATACAGGACATAACATCCACAGACTACACCAACTCCGAGCTGCTGTTCAACCTCAGGAACCTATTCCAGTTCTGCGTCATCACGCTGGTCGTATGCTCGGGATTCTCACTCTACATAGCCAACAAAGACCTGAAGCTGAGGCCAAAAGAACTGCTCGTGTTCTACAACAAGAGGCTGAAGAGGCTGCTCCTTCCGTACTGGCTCTTCCTGCTGTTCTTCATCGCAGTGCACTACCTGCTAAGACTTGCGACTGGTGTGCAGCTTGAGAACATATCCCTGAAGTACCTCACAGAGTCCATCCTTTTCATCGGCGGGATAAGCGGGTTGAGGTTCCTGATAGCTGCGATGGTCATGCTGACATTGCTGTTCCCGTTCCTCAAGGCGCTGTACGACAGGTTCAACAAACTTACGCTTTTCACGGTGCTGACGCTGGCCTACATCGCGACCGTAGCAGTCTTCAGATACCTCCCCATCGACATCTGGACAGCAGAGTGGCAGTCACTAGGAGTCATCCAGGTCATAAATTTCTCGCTCTGCTTTGTGCTGGGATGGAGCATCGCATACATGCTCGGGTTCATGATAGAAAAGTACTACAAAGACCTATCGTCCATAAAAAGGGAGATACAGCTCACTGCGCTGTTCATAGTGCTCTTCGTCGCAGCGAGGATAGCATTAGACCTGCTCCACACCAGCAACGGGATGGTGCTCAACAAGTACCCTCCCTCACCATACTACCTGTCTTATGGCATCATGATGACATTCGCCCTTCTGACGTTGTTCTTCAGGTACAAGCACTTCATGCACAAGATCACGAAACACTTCTTTGATTTCTTCAGCACCAACTCCTACTGGCTGTTCCTGTACAGCGCCCTGACGATAAGCATAATATCGCCGATAGTCCGGGAGACAAGGATAGGCAACATCTACATCCGCTTCTTTGTCGACGTCGTGCTGAACCTCGTGGGCGTAGTGCTGCTGGTATTGCTGCAGAAGAAACTGATCAAGGCAGAGATGAGCTTCGAGAAGCATCACTTCTGAGGATGAGATAATGGAACTGAAACCAGGAAAATACCAACACTTCAAGGGAAAGATGTATGAAGTGGTTGGCGTCGCGCGGCACAGCGAGACAATGGAAGAGCTCGTCGTCTATCGCGCACTGTACGACTCGCCAGAATTCGGCAAGAACGCTATGTGGGTGAGGCCGAAGAAGATGTTCCTCGAAGAAGTGGAGCATCAGGGGAAGAAGGTGAAGAGGTTCAGGTATGTTGACAAATAAGAATCATCTTTTCTTGACTTCCTTGACGACCTGTTCAATTATCATATCAAAACTTTCCTTTCCTAACTTCTTCCGCGCCTTGTGAGGATCACTTGTCAGAATACCTTTGTATGGATTAGGCAATCTAGACATAGATACTAATCTTTTATTCACCTGCATCAGCAGGCTCGTCTCCATCTTGCCAGCGTGGTCCATGCCACAAGGAAAGCCCTTGCCATGAAAAACAAGGATTTTCATCCCTCTCACACCTACCTTTGCCAGTTTTGTTATCACTCTTATCTGGGCGGAACCTGCATGAGCAGAGACAATGACCAGTTTCCTAAAGCCCTGCAATGCGATGTTCTGCGCTATCGAATTCACCAGATGGTAAAACTGCTTTTCTTTCAGGAAATAAATACTGCCTGGCAGGACCTTGCCTGCGCGGGCATCCATGCCATGAAACACCTTTTTCCCGATTCTGTGCTCCCTGTCAGTCCCGAAGTACAGGGAAGGAATGACGCAACCACCAGTCTTCTTGCAAGACGCCAAGCAGAGAGCGTAAGACTCGAACGCATCAGTGCCGAAAGGCAGGTGCTTCTCGTGCCACTCCAATGTGCCGAGCGGAAGATATACTATGCCTGATGATTTGATAACAGTCTTTAGCTCGTCAGGATGAAGCTCCTCAAATTTCATTGATGTCATGCAGCATTCAACACTGTCGAAATATAAAAAGGTTTGCAGAAAATGATACTTAGAGGTAGCTCATCAGGTGCTGGAATGCATCAGCCCGTTACGGCGAGCTGGCGGCCAAGGTGCGGCGTTCGCCTGCTACGCAGGCTCAACCACACGAACTCAGCAACTGCTTACAGATAAGTCATCAGGTGCTGGAACGCATTCACGAGTCCGTCCCATCTAACCGCAGCTATTCCAAGCAAGTTGAGCGCGAATACCAGCGCAGCGAGCGCTACTCCCTCAAGCAGCCAGGTGAGAAAAGCGCGTATTATCCCTATCCTGAACGCGAACATGTACATTGCCATGAGTGCGATTGCAACAACAAGCGGTCCGATGACTCCGAACACCATTGACAGGAGCAATGTCACAACCACCGCAGCGACTTTTATCAGCAGAGCACGCATGAGCGTCACCCTGCCGCCCAGCAGCTTGACTATTATATAGAGCGGAAATATGCCAAGAATGAAGATAAGAGCGATAAGCCAGAGCAATCCAGTAGCATCCATAGTCATACCCCTAAGAAAAGCAGCATCTGATATTATTTAAACGTTTGCCTGCAGAATCCTCGTAATCACGCAAGGCCGCCTATAGCAACTATACCGAGATAGCTCACAAGGAACAAAAGCACACCCATGAACACCGCTTCCAGCACCCAGGCGATTATCGACCTGATGAAGCTGAGCTCGAATATGAGCTTGTAGACAAAGAGCATGAGCACCCCCGCTATCAGCGCGCCTATTAGGTTCAGGAACACTGTCAGGATCGCAGCAACCACCGCGCCCACTATCTTGACTATTATCACCTTCAGGAATGTCGCCTCCCCGCCAAGAACGCGCACTGCCAGGTATAGCGGAAGCGTCCCTATGAGAAAGATTGCGATGATGATGAGCAGGAGCACAAGAGCTATTCCCATGATGTGCCACTAAACACTGTCTGTTTTAATACTTTTCGAATATCCTGTTCAGCTCCCTTGCGTTGATCACTTTGCTGAGGTCATGCTTCTTCTTCGAGATGAAGAATGGGAACTGTATATCGCCGCCTATGCCGCCATGCGCCCCGACATGGTCTGTGAAAGACACAGCCACGCCATCAGCATAGTTGCCGAACAGCACAAGGTCGCCGACAAACTTCAACCTGTTGAAATCGCGGAGTTGTTCGACAAGCACAGATTCTTCCCCATACGCCTTAAGGAAGTGCTTGCCCTGCTTTATGATATCCTTTTCTTTGATGATGAGCTTCCCGCCCTTGCCGAACAGGATGATAGCGTCTTTTTCCTTGGCCATCACTATTCCTATCCCCCTGTTCCTCACCAGCTTGTCCACAAGGCCCGGATGCCTCTTCTCTATCGGGGAGAAGTCTATCCTATCCTGCGAAAAGTTGAAGTAAACATTTGCCAACGAGCATGAGTCAGACACGAATATCTGCTCCTTGTCCTTCCAGACGAACTCGTGCTGATTAGGCTTAAACGCGCGCAGCATGCCCTTCACAAACAACCTGCCAGCCCACCTCAGCGGCGCAGAGACATAGTCGAGGAATGCAAGGGATTTCTTCATCGCGATGCTGATAAGGGAAAGCCTTCCTTCGAATGTGCTGGAAAGCCCGAAACTAGGCACTTTGGCACAGCGCTCTATGAACTCAGAAAGCTTCATGCTGTTCAACACCCTGAAAGGCACACAATCCACCTGGCCATGGTCTGAGATTATGTAGATGTCATAATCATCTCCCGCGCTGTTCACTATCCTCTGTATCCTCCTGTCCAAAGCACGCACCATCAGGTATGCAGAGACAGAATTCGGCCCGCGGAAATGCGCGATGTCATCGTAATTTATGTAGTTCGTGTAGATGCGTGGCACTCCCCTCTTGATGTCAATCACCGAGCCTAATGTTATGATCTCCGCGAGGACAGAATTCATCAGCAGCCTCCTGAACGGGATCCAGAACCTGAATATCCCCTTCTTCCTACTGAACAGCTTCATGAAAGGATAGCCCAGGACGCTGAATAACTCTATCACCAGCTCAGCGAGGGAATAATACAGAACACGAGAAGCAGAGAACGGGTCCAATAGCAGGAAAAGCCAGAGTGTGCTCTCTTTTATCCTCCTGAAATGCTTGTCCTTGGTCATCGTGCTCATCGTGAATATGGAATGCGAAGCGCTGCCTGAGAAATGGTTCGAGTAAGAAGCGCCGTCATGCAGTATCCCTCTCTTCCCTGCGAAGAACCTCTTCTCCATGTACTTGACGTCATTAGGATTGCCGAAACTCAACTGCCTCTTGCCTCTCTTATCGACAAAACGGAAACCGGGCAGCATAGAATTGTCCCCATACATTATGCCTGCCTGGACAGCAGGCGTGCTGGTCGGGATGCCGCAGTTATAACGCTGAAGATGATAGCCTTCTTTCTCTATCAGACGGTTGATGAACTTGCACGAGCCGCCCTGCAGGAACCTCTCCAGTATTGAATGCGGCAATGAGTCTATCTG
This sequence comes from archaeon, assembly GCA_020052935.1. Taxonomy (GTDB): domain Archaea; phylum Nanobdellota; class Nanobdellia; order Woesearchaeales; family UBA11576; genus JABMQF01. Next base: position 48,828 of record JAGVOD010000112.1, read on the forward strand.
TATGATGATGAACTTCCTCTTCGCAGGGCGAGCTTTGCTGAGATCGAGCCTCTTGATTACCGACTCGTACTTCCTGTCAGAAAGAGTCTTGTGCCCCCCTTTTCCAGATGCCATGTTCACTTACGGATCTTCCCCTCCTGCCAATCTTTCAGCACCCTCCTCGCTGCCGCATAAGTGTCTGGCAGGCCCCCCTTCTTAAGGTAGTGCATCTTCAGGGCGATGCTGTCCAAAACATTCTCTGCATCATCATGCTTGACACCATAATACCCCTCTATCACTTCAGGGAACTGCCCGATGATCTCTATCGCAGCCAGCTCGGGGTCCTTGATGTTGGAAAATGTCTTTGCAGAAGTGATGGCATGCTTCACCTCATCCTTCTCCTGGTACGGGAAGACGCCGGGAGTGTCTAGGAGGTACATCCTCTGGTTGATCTTGATGAGCTGGATCCCGTGGGTGTGACCTGAGATTGAGGAGGTAGAGGCTGAAGCTCTGCCTTTCAGAGCATTTATGACAGAGGACTTGCCGGTGTTCGGGTATCCTAAGACTCCTACCTTGAATCCCTCTTTAGGCGCGTGCTTCATTATCTCAGAACGCAGGAAACTAGTACCGAGATGGTCCTTGGCGGACATGAACACACAAGGCGTGAGAAGCTTCTTAGCCTTGTCCATCTTCTCCTTGTCGACCAGGTCGCACTTATTGATGACATAGATGAGTGTCTTGCCTGTACGCCTTACCTTGTCCTCTATCTCGATGTTCCTTGTTTCATCTATCGTCCTTGCGTCCAGCACTTCAAGAAGTATGTTCGCTTCCTTAATCACATCATTGACGAGTCTCCAATAGTTGCTCATGAGTATGCCTTAATGTTTCTTGATTTTCTCTTTTGAATCACTGACTTCCCAGTAGCCGCCCTTGTCGGGACCTATCCTTTCTATCATCCCTTTTTCTTTTAACTTTTCGATGTGTTTCTGGACGGCTGAAGGATATATGCCTAGTTTTTTTGCCAAGTCCTGACGGGAAATGTTTGGCGTTTCAGAGATGACTGCCAAAATCTCCCTTTGCCTTTCAGTAAGTACCTGACCACCTTTCTGACCACCTTTCTGACCACCCTCTTCAGTGATGTTTTCTGGGACTTTCCTGTGGAACAGGACCCTGAACCAGTCTGAGCCTATCTCAAAATCAATAGGAATGTCCTGTTCAGAACAGAGCCGTTTCATCCGGTTTATCCCTGAACCGACATTTTCCACGAGATTCAGACGATAGACCATATCCATGATGACCGGGTTCCTAGCAAGGCTTATCTTACCGAGTTCTTTCTTGTCAAATAGAAGGTTTCCAGGATTGGACACTTCCACGCGGTCAATAAATATGTCAATCTGCACACGGCCTTGTGAGAAGTAGTCCCGATGAACCATCGCGTTGATTATTGCCTCCCTTAACGCATCTTCTGGCAGTTCAAGCACGTTTGTACGCTCTCTGCCTTTTATTATGAAGTTGGTGTTCAGTTTTGAAAGCACGTAGTTGTACGCATTTTCGTAGTTGGATAAGAAATCCGCGTCAAACTCTTTCTTGTCAAGGATGTCTATCCTTTTGTTGCCTTTGTACAGCACACAGACGACTGACGAGTTCATGAAGAACTTGGTCACCCTGTGGCAGAAGAACAAGACCCCTGCATTGCTCATCTTGTCCTGAACAAGAAGATTGAGATTCTTCAGTATGTGCTCTCGCGGCAGTTCCTTCGGTATCTTGGTCTTCTCCACGAAACGCGCGAATTTACCATCATCGAAATCAGAGTCCATATCAAAACTGCTGTTTGCCTTCCTGTCAAAGAATATCTGGTTCTCTTTCTGGAAGAAAGTCCTGATTTCATCTCTCTTCAGCTGTTGCGAGTTGGCCCCAATCCTTATGTAGAAGTGGCCGTTGATTGCGTACGGCTTGTCTTTACCTTCAGGGACATGCACAACAACCAGGTTGCCGATGCTCTCGACATATACTGCTAATGAAGGCTCCATGTTCCTTGCGATGTCCTGGATCCGCGAACAGTCAGAATTATTAGGCTTAAACCCTACAATATCTCCATCGTCTTTCACACCTAATATGACCTTGCCGCCAGAGGCATTCGCAAAAGCACAGAATGTCTTGCCTATATCTCCGTTCATACGCTCTTTTAGCTCAAGAGTGTAGCCCTCACCGCTTCTTACCAATTCGATAGCATCTTCCTTGTTCATTTTCCTTCAAAACCTGCTGTTGGCAGGATTATTCATTATGGATAGGCCAAGCCAACGATGATGGAAAAGAAAAGCGTGCTTATAAATGTTGTTGGTGCTGCTGCGTTGCTTTCCCCTACTCACAGTCACATGGAACCTTCGATATCGAACCTCTTCCGCAGGGTGCATAAGGCTGCATGTACAATTCTGTCGTATGCGGTTCGCAGCAGGGAGGCGGGCTATCCTGCGCAAGATATCCTACTATCTGCTCACTTCTGCGGTCGAAGCATATTCCATAAGTTCCATTACCGTATGCGCCGAAGTAGGGGACAAGGCGCGGTTTGTATATTTCTTGGGCATAAGAATAACCCGTAGATCTACAGTTGTCAATACATTCATCAATGGCTCTGTCTCTTTCTGCATCTTCTGCCGCTGCCCGGTCTCTCGCTTGTCGATTCATCTCATATGTTGTTGTTGCTGCCGCTGCTCCTGTCCCCATAGGGCCTGCTGCAGCGGCGCGATCCCCACCAATTCCGACAACAATTGACATAATCGCGCTTGCCACGAGGGGCAACAACCGTGTGTTTTTGCTCATAATATTTCCTCCTTGTATCTCTGGAGAATCAATGTAGCTATTTAAGTATTTGTTGATTATTGATATACAACAATAATAAGATTTAAATATGGGGATTGATTATCTGGCGTCATGGATGCAGAACAGCTCATCAGACTGGGACTTCTCGAAAGCGAGGCAAAGGTATATCTTGCGCTGGTGAAGCTCGGACAGAGCCTTGCAGGCAAGATAGCCAAAGAGACGAGGCTAAACAGGGTGTCTGTCTATAAAGCCCTGCAGACGCTTAAAGAAAAAGGCCTGGTCTCGTACGTAATCAAGGCTAACAGGCAGGAATACTGCGCAGCAAGCCCCAATGCAGTGCAGAAGATGATAGAGGAGAAGCAGAAAGAGCTGGAAGAAGTCAAAAGGCAGCTTCCAACGCTCCAGCAGATGTTCAACTCAACGAAAAAGAAAGTCGAGACGAATGTCTATGAAGGAATAAAGGGCGCAAAGGCAATATGGGAGAGGCTGCTTGAGGAATGCAAAGCAAATGATGAGTGGCTCGTCCTCGGAGCGCCGAAAAGCGCAGAACTCATGGGCGGATACTTCAAGGATTTCAATGACAGACGGGCAAAGAAGAAAGTGGCGATGCGGATAATATACAACAAGGACGCGACAGGACTCATCAATATAAGGAAACAACAGCCGCTCACAAAAGTAATGGTCATGCCTGCAGAATACATAACTCCCACGTCATTAGAAGTTGTGAGGGACAACGCATTGCTCGTCATGTACAAGCCAGAGATAGTCATAATCCACATGAAAAGCGCAGAAGTCACGAAATCATTCGAGGCATACTTCAACATCCTCTGGAAGATAGCTGAAGCACCAAAATGATCATGTGCTGAACTGCTGCTTGATGACTGATACTAATCCCGCTTCATCCTCTGCCTTCGCTATCTCACGGCGCTTGCCTGTCGCGTCACGGATGTCCTTGCAGAACCACATCGCATGCTGCTTCAGCTCGGTGAAGCGCTTTATCTTCTGCACCTTGTTGTACAATGCTATGAATTCAAGGATGAGCTTTCCTCGTTCAGCCTCTGTGAGCCTCGGAAGGAGCTTCTTGTGGTCTAAGAACTCATTGCACTTCCTGAAAAGCACAGGATTGCCCATCGCAGCGCGGCCAATCATCACGAAATCACAGCCTGTCTGGTCGAGCATCTTCCTCGCATCCTCTGGCTCGCGCACATCGCCGTTGCCTATCACAGGGATATTGACCTTATCCTTGACCTGCTTTATCGCAACCCAATTAGCTTTGCCTGCGTACTGCTGGTCCTTGGTGCGTCCGTGGACAGTTATTGCTGCAGCGCCGGCATCCTCTATGATCTTCGCCTGCTGCGTGTGGTTAAGGGACTGGGAATCCCAGCCGATACGGATCTTCGCTGTCACTGGCTTGTTTGTAGCTGACGCAACTGCATTGATTATCTTGGACATGCCCTCAGGATGCTTTGAGAAGTAAGCGCCCATCTTCTGGCCGAGGACGTCAGCGTCTGGACAGCCGAAGTTCAGGTCGATGATGTCTGCGTACTCTTCTATGTACTGCAACGACTCGACCACTATCTTCGGGTCGCGGCCGATTATCTGCACTGCCAGCGGACGTTCATCCTTGATGAAATCTATCATGGTGTCGCGGTTCCTCTCACCTTTCACAAGGCCCATGCTGTGTATCATCTGAGAAAAGACAAGGCCTGCGCCGTATTCATGGCACATCAGCCTGAAAGCGGTGCAATTGACACCGAGAAGCGGAGCTAGCATCAGCTGGTTCGCGAGCTTGACATTGCCTATCTTGAGAGTATTCCCCTTCATACGTCCTATGCTGCATGTGGACTTAATAAATCTTTTCGGCAACCATACTCACTAAGAAACCTCTTCAAGGCCGCCAAAGCAATGTCTGCTGCAGGCGCATCACTGCTGTATATCTTGACCTTCAACGCGCCACCAAAGAAAAGATTGTCACCCTGCCTGTCAGGAGGGAATATCAGCAGGGTATCATCGTCAAAATGCTCAAAATGAAAATCGTAAAGCCCCCTCACTTCCCTGGTCGCGCAGTCACGCAGCACAGCAACACCTGCGTTCAGGTCATCCTTGGCCTTGACCTCTGCAAGAGCCTCGATGAAAGCAGCCCGGGAATAGTCATGCCCGACACGGTCGACATCACGGCACAAGAGATAGAAAAGCATATATTTCATATCGTCAGCCAGCAATGCCCAGGGGGATATCCTAGGGTCTGGATTATCCTTGATATGGTCGCAATAAGCATGACGCATGATGACATCGATGGTGTGGCTGCGCAAAGCCTGAGATTCCGGCTCTGAAGCAATCCTCTTGTAAAGGTCCAAGAACGCCCTGCTGGCAGCCTTGTGACGCTCTATGTTGGCCACGTTGTCGGTAGAATTCTCGTCGATGACCAGTGAAGAGCCTTCCTCGATACCCAACCCTTTTATCGTGCTGACCTGGCGGACCTTATCCAGCTCCTCATGCCACCTTTCGTGCGCACGGACATCGATGCTGTCCCGGACTATCAATATGCCGCTGTCCTCGCTGTAGGCGCCGGATGAGTCTGCATAGTAGACATGCCTCTCCTTGTGGAGCGCTTCGATGAGCATCTCCCTCAGGCTGGCGACTACAGCATCTTCTCCCTCTAAATCTATCTCAGTAGAAAGAGGCTGCCTCCAACCTCTACAGGCATAAACTACATTAATCAACATCTCTCTGAACACCTATATGAAAATGAATAGAAACAATTAGTTAAAAAAGGTTTCTATTCTCACTCCCGCATCGCTATCAGATACGCGATTGCTATGAGCATGCCCAGGATGAACAGCAAAGTCATCGTGTTGAGCATAAGGAACAGGTTCTCCTGCCTGCCGCTCACATATGATAATAGAATACCTATGATATAGGCCAGGAACATTATCCACACTGCCTTGTCTATCCACCACACCTTCTTGTTTGAGACCTTCATGATGCCAACCTCCACGACACGAGAGGTGGAGAGGGGTATTTATTTGTTGCGGGGAGGTTTAAAAATTGTTTAGTACCGATTTCAGTTAACACTTTTGGCGGGTATTTAAATAGGGTCTTGTATGTCTGTTTTTCTTGTGGAGGAGATGTTTTATGATGTACAAA
>JAGVOD010000060.1 GCA_020052935.1 archaeon
ATTTGTACATCATAAAACATCTCCTCCACAAGAAAAACAGACATACAAGACCCTATTTAAATACCCGCCAAAAGTGTTAACTGAAATCGGTACTAAACATCGGTTTTTAAACACGACAAACTTTATATAGAACGATAAGCTATTTTCTCTTCATGGACCATCGTGAGAGCCTTCTGAGTATTGTGAAAGAGAAAGGGCCTTTGCTGCCCGCGCAGATAAACAAGGAAATGCATACAAACGTCCTTTTCGCGTCTGCGATGCTGGCTGAGATGGTGGACCAGAAGAAGATGAGGCTGACGTCCATGAAGGTGGGTGGTTCGCCTCTATATTATACAGATGGCCAGGAGCATCTTCTTGAGCGGTTTGCGCACAAGCTGGGCGAGAAGGACTACAGGACTTTTGAGCTTCTGAAGAAGTCGAGGATAATCAGAGATAGGGATATGGATCCCCAGAGCCGCGTCTCGCTGCGTGAGATAAAGGACTTTGCCATCCCGCTCGAAGTCACTGCTGATGCTTACTCTGACCTTTTCTGGAAGTATTATCTTGTCTCTGACGAGGATGCCAAGCTCCTTATCACTGATTACATAAATGCCCGTCTGCAGAAGACTGAAGCGAGGCCCGAACCTAAGGAAGTGCAGTCGACGATATCAGAGACTGCTGTGAATGTGCCGGAGCCTGTCGAGCAGAAGATAGTGTCCAAGCCCGTTTCCAAGCCCGTGTCTTCTGTCAGCATGACTCCGATCGACGAGTCCGCTCTTGCAGAGTTCTCTTGCGAGCCCGCGGTGTCTTTCTCCACTGTCATCGATACGGATGAGAAGGTGAAGCTCGAGAAGAAGCCTGCGCCCGTGTTTGTTGAGCCGTCGAAGATCGCGGCATTCCCTAACGAGGACAAGTTCTTCTCCAGGGTCAAGGCTTTCTTCGACAGTTCTGGCATCGAGATTGCAGAGTTCAGCATAGTCAAGAAGGCGTCAGAGTACGAGTTCGTGATAAATCTCCCGAGCAATGTCGGTTCGCTGGTCTATTACTGTAGGGCGAAATCTAAGGCCAAGATTAGCGATGCTGACCTGTCCACTGCATTCGTAAGAGGACAGATAAAGAAACTTCCTGTGCTTTTCCTCACCCCAGGGGAGCTTACCAAGATGGCCAATGAGCTCCTCTCGAAGGAGTTCAAGAGCATGTTTGTAAAGAAGATCTGAAAAAGCGGTGAATCATGGGTGTTAATCTTAAGGAAATAGTTGTGAAGAATGAGATTTCTATACCTCAGTTATGCGGGAAGAGGCTTGTTGTCGATGGCAACAACGTCCTGTACCAGTTCATCTCGACAATCCGCCAGGCAGACGGCACATTGCTGATGGATTCGCATGGTAGCGTCACCTCGCATCTCAACGGATTGTTCTACCGCACGACAAAGCTGATGCATTATGGCCTGAAGCTGATATTTGTCTTTGATGGCAAGCCTCCCGAGCTTAAGCTGGCGGAGCGCGAGCGTCGTGCTGGCATAAAAGAGGATGCTCAGCGTATGTATGACAAGGCCAAGGAAGCTGGAAATGTCGATGATATGAAGAAGTATGCAATGCGTACCTCCAGATTGACGAGGGAGATGATGGATGAGGCTATAGAGCTGATAACCGCTCTTGGTATCCCAGTCATCCGCGCCCCGTCAGAGGGCGAGGCCCAGGCGGCGTATCTTGTGAAGAATGGCGATGCTTTCGCAGAGATATCCCAGGATTATGACTGCCTTCTTTTCGGCGTGCCCAGGATGGTGCAGAACCTCACGATTTCAGAGCGGAAAAAGAAGAAGGACAAGCTCGCGTACGAGACAGTGAAGCCTCAGATCATCGAGCTCGAGCCTAATCTGAAGCAGCTGGGCATAGACCATGACCAGCTCATAGCCCTCGGGTTGCTCGTCGGCACTGACTACAATATCGGTGGGATAAAGGGAATAGGTCCGAAAAAGGCATTGGACCTTATCAAGAAGTACCCGTCAGATTTCAATGGATTGTTTGAGTCAGTCAAGTGGTCAGAGCACTTCAGTTATCCGTGGAAAGAAGTCTTCAATCTGTTCAAGGAGATGCCTGTGCATAAGGATTACACGCTGAAGTGGGACGAGATTGACCAGGACAAACTCATATCATTGTTATGCGACAAGCACGAGTTCAGCAGGCTGCGTGTCGAGGATACTCTGAATAATCTCAAGTCTTCCCAGTCAAAGATCTCCCAGAAAGGTCTGGGCGATTTCTTCTAGGTGTAAAATGACGCTCGCAGCAAAAGTCCCTCTGAAGCATGCTCAGGAAGTCAAAGGATTCTTGATGGAGCACAGGCTGTTTGACCCCCAGCATGGTTTCCGCAAAGACTCTTCCAGCATATTCTTCCCGATAAGTAAGAAGTTGGGATTGAAGAAGAGCTTTCCATATATTGAGTTTGTCGACGTGGAGCTAGATATCCTTGATAGGAAGAAGAATTTGAGGGCAACTCTCAGCCAGTCCCTGTCTAAGGAAGAGCTGGCTGTCCTCCGTCGCGCATTCGACATAATGGGGACGATAGCGATCATTGAGATACCTCCGGAAGCTGTGAAAAAAGAGAGATTGATTGCAGAGACCATCCTTAAGCTGCAGAAGAACGTCAAGACTGTCTTGAAGAAGTCAGGCATACATGATACAGAGTTCAGGACTCAGCCGATGGAATATGTTGCGGGTGTAAACACAAAGGAGACTGTCCACAGGGAGCATGGCGTCATGCTTAAGCTTGACGTCGAGAAGGTCTATTTCTCTCCAAGGCTTTCCACAGAGCGTGCGCGTATAGCGAGCCAAGTCAAGCCAGGCGAGTCTGTCCTTGTCATGTTCTCTGGTTGCGCGCCTTACCCTTGCGTCATCGCGAAGAACACAAAGGCAAAGGAAGTTCTGGGCATAGAACTCAACCCTTTAGGTCACAAGTACGGATTAGAGAACATAAGGCTTAACAAGATAAGGAACGTCACGCTCATCAATGGGGATGTCAAGGACATTGTCCCTGAGCTCAAGAGGAAGTTCGACCGTATCGTCATGCCTCTGCCTAAGTCTGCAGGTGATTTTCTCGACGTGGCTTTCTCAGCTTCGAAGAAAGGCACAATCATCCACTTTTACGCGTTTGAGGAAGAAGGGAAGTTCGATGCGGCAGAGAAAAGGGTCTTGGCAGCATGCAAGAAAGCTGGTGTCAAGTGCAAGATTCTCCGCACAGTCAAATGCGGCCAGCACGCGCCTCATGTATTCCGCATCTGCGTCGATTTTAAGATACTCTAGCGTCTTGCAGGGTTCTCTCCGTGTCTCATCCTGGAAAAAGCGTCTGCGTTGAATACCAGCGGCGCGAATAGCTCTACTTCGCTCCAGATGTCTTTCCTTAAGAACTTGAGTATGTCTCTTGAGTGCATTCCTAGGTTGGCGCCGTCCTGCAGTATGTTTATGTATTCCCTTAGGCCTACTTTTGTGGGTCCGTATCTTTTCTTGAACAGGTACATCCTGCCGACGTCATCCACAAGTTCCGCTGCTGTCTGGTATCTTTCATCAAGGGATGTCTCTAGCAGTTTGCATACTATCCTGGACAGTTGAGGGTCTATGCCTTCCACTACTTCGTGAGGAGGGATGAGTTCTTTTTGCGTGAAGACCTGGTACAAGTATCCGAGTTGTGATTCTGGTGTCATCTCTCCCCGTATAGGTTCGTTAGGCCTTATTCCTGTCAGCAGCTCATACGCCACGACACCTAGCGAATATAGGTCTGATCTGCCGTCTACCTTGTTCGGGCTGAACACACCTTCTGGTGATAGGTAAGGCACTTTTCCGTATATCAGTCCGCCTTCCTCGCTATCGAGGTCTTCTGTTGTCGCCGCGATTCCGAAGTCTCCTAGTTTTACGACGCCTTCATCGAGCTTGATGAGTATGTTTCCTGGCGAGATGTCGCGGTGCACCACGCCAATCTGTCCGTTCTTGAATTTGTATGTGTGTGCGTAAGCCAGTGCGCTTCCGACAGCGAATAGCATGAATCCTACTATCTTGTCAGGCATCTTGATTATCCCGTTTGCGTTTTCAGGCAGCTTGTTGAGGTGGTGGAGGTGCATGAGCCCGTCGATGTCAAGGCCTTTGATGTATTCCATCACTATGAAGTATGCTTGGTCTTTCTCGAGGTAGTCCCATCCTTCGAATCTTACTATGTTTTCGTGGTTGAGCCTTGCTGTCAGCTGCGCTTCTCTGACGAGCCTGACGCTAAGCTCAGAATTCTGTTCTACGCCCGTGACGAACTTGACCGCGACGTCTCTCTTGACGTCGTCCTCTGTTCCAGGTCCTGCTGGGAAGGTGCATTCTGCTTGCCATACCTCTCCCATGCCTCCTACTCCGAGCAGTTTTTCTAGTGTGTATTGCGCTCCCTTGGAAGTTATCTCTGCTTCTGTCTTCTGTGTGGGTTCGCGCTCCTTTCTTGTCAGAACAGGGATTATGTTTGCTCCAGCTCCACAGATTGTCCTTTCGAACTGCCTTCTGCTCATGTTACTGATAAACCCCTGAAGATTTAATTTGGTTGTGTCGTCTCCGATGTTTGACGACTTATCTGAGCTGCTTGAATGAATACGTGGGCTCGCTCAGCACCTGGCTCAATACTTTGCCGTGTTTGTCGCGCAGTGTCGCGACATCCCCCTTGTCGTTCCACACAGCAGTCTTTGATTTCCAGTATAGTTTTGTGTTTGTGTTCCTGCCCTTGCCTGTGAATATCTTCACAGGGCCGTAGATCTTGAATTTGTTCGGGAAAGTGAATGTGTGTTTTCTTCCCTTGTCATGCAGTTTGAATCCAGTCATGTCAACGCCGTATCCTGTGACTTCGACCCATTCCTGGTTCAGCTTCTTCTTTCCGTTTCCGCTGGCCTTGAACTGGGTCTTTGTTATCCTTACATCTCCTTCAGGTATGTCGTAGAGTGATTCGCGAGTTTCTTTCGCTCTCGCGTCATCGCGGAGCATATTTCTTACTTCAGATAGCGCTGATTCCTTGCTTTTGAATACCTGCGAGACCGGAGGTGCAGAGACCTGTCTTATCTCTCTTACGACCTCAGGTTTCCTTGTTTCGAGCTCGTTGAGCCTCTCGCCAAGCTGGTTTAACGCTCTCTGTTGCTCAAGAATAAGCTTTGTCTGCTCATCAAAAGCTGTTTTTATGCTTTCTGTGGCAAATCCAGAGAAATCTGTCTTCAGATTCTCTATTTTGCCGTTTATATCCCTTACATCGTATTTTATGTTGTTAAAAGACGTGCAAAGGAGGTCATTGAGCTTTCTGAACTGGAATTCCTCATTGTTTGCCATAAATACTCTTGAGAAACCATACTATTTAAATCTTGCGAAATATCACTACCTACTGATAGTAAAAATAGATATTTATATAAACATCCTTCATCTCGCGATTGAGTGCAAACGGTGATGATTTAGTGAACACCAGATGATCCGAAAGGATATGATTAATGGAGTAACTGATGAGCCGGCACAATTCATTGTGTTGCGGGATTTTACGAAGTAAACATCCCGCATGCTCACGTGTCAGAAATGCCCTGCATTTCTGAGCATGCTCAGAAATCATAGATTTCTGACATGCCAGCTTAGTGAGAAGCTGAACTGTTGAGCCGGCACAAATTTCTGCGAAGCCAAGAAATAAAAACAATAATTTTTGTAACTAAAATTTTAGTTCTCTCACTACAAATAGAATCTTAACACTGCTCGGTAGAATTCACTTACTCCAGCGTTATCATCTGTCCATTCTGCATTATATGCACGTTCTCACCGACCTTGTAGCCCATCTCCATCGCCAGTTCAGACAATGCCGATGCCATGTTTATGTCGCCGTGCGCAGGTATGATATGCTTTGGCTTGACCATGTTTATCAGGTCGCGGAGATCCTCGCGTGCTGCGTGTCCTGAGACATGTATGTCCCGGAATATACGGACGCCAGATTTCTTCAGTTTGCCTTCCAGTATCTCCCTGTTCGCTTTGTTCAATGCAGTCGGTATTATCGTGCAGCTGAATATGACGTGGTCTTCCTTGCCCAATTTAAAATCAAACTCGCCGTTTGCGACGCGAGACAAGACCGATTTCGGCTCACCTTGGTGTCCTGTGCAGACGATGAGATACTTCGACGGGTTCTTGGCTATCTGTGAGAATTTCTTCTTGACGTGCTTCCTGAATCGTGCTATCTCTGCGTCCTTGCTGAATTTGACGAGGTCTATCGCCTCTCCTGCAGCGACATACTTGCCCAGGCTCCTGCCCAGCAGCACGACCTTCCGGTTCATCTTCTTGCCGAACTCGATTATCGAATCAAGTCGCGCAAGGTGTGAAGAAAAGGTAGTCACAATCACTGCCTTGCCTTCTGAACTCACTCCCAGCATGACATCTCGCAGCATCTCTTTTGCTACCTGTTCAGAAGGTGTCTTCTGCGCCTCTCGGCTTCGTGTGCCGTCGACGATGAGTGCTATGACCTTCTTCTCTTTTCCAAGCTCTTCCAGCCTCTCGTAATTCGGCTTCTTCCCGATTACAGGGTGGTTGTCGAACTTGAAGTCGTTGCCGTACAGCACCTTTCCGTATGGAGTATGTACGACGACCATGACTGTCTGCGGCGTCGAGTGCGTCACATTGACGAACTCTATCTTTATCTTGCTCGATACCGCGATGGTTGAGTTGGCGTTCAGCACGCGTATGTCATTGTTTAGCTTTATCTTCTCGTCCTTGCATATAGTCTTTATTATCTCTGCTGTGAAAGGCGTGCATATTATGTCCGCATCGAACCTGTTGGACAGGTAGGGTATCGCTCCTACGTGGTCCAGGTGCGCGTGCGTCGGCACTATAGCCACTACTTGTTTCCTCCACTGCTTTATCGGAGTGATGTCTGGTATCGCCCCTATCTTTGTGAGCGTTGCCTCAGTCACTTCCTTGACTGTATCATCTTCATCCGTGTACTTGATGTAAGGATCAAGATGCAGTCCCATGTCTATTAGGACGACTTGGTCGTCCACCTTTATGGCGGTCATGTTCTTTCCAACTTCGTTGTATCCGCCTACTGTGCATATTTCTATTGCCATATTTGTTTCACCATGTTTCTAATTATTTAAATGTTTTTAAATGATTATCTTTTTGGGTTGTCTTTTATCGAAGAAATAGATGTTCTTCACCCCGAGAGTCTTAAGAATGGCCTCTGCCTCTGCCAGCCTTCTGCCGACATCCTCTACCCTGTGTGCGTCGCTGCCTGTCGTTATCTTTCTCACTCCTTTATTCACGAGCAGCTCCATCACGTCCTTTTCAGGGTATGTCTCTCCAGGGACTTCTCTTGTCCTGCTGGTGTTTATCTCGAATCCCACATCATTCTCTAGCAGGGCATCAGCGACAGATTCCCATTCTGCCTTGTCTTTTTCGAAATTGTTCTCAATGAATGCCCTTTTGTATATGTCTATATGAGCCACAACATCGAACATCTTTGTCTTTATCATCATCTTTAGCACTTCGAAGTATTTTTTTGTCATCTTCTCTTGCATTGATGCATCTATCTTGCCTCTGTTGCCAGGGTCGGATATGACCTTGCCTTCGAGGTAGTGTATCGATCCGAGCACGAAGTCGAACTTGTTTTTCTTAAGGAACTGGCGTATGTATTCTTCATCTTCTAGAGAATATGACATCTCTATCCCGCAGAACAGCTTTGTCTTGCCGAGCTTATTTGCCTGTTCGATGTCCGACCTTAACCTCTTGAGAGAGTCTTCTGTGAGCGATTGCCGGAAATCATTGTTCTTTACTTCCTCCGGCTGGTGGTGGCTCGTTACGCATATGTGGGTCAGGCCTTTCCTGGCCGCTTCTTCATAGATTTCTCTGACGGTCATCTTCGAGTCAGAAGAAGTGTTCGAATGTATATGAAAATCAATCATTTTTATAACTTATTTCTTGTTAGAATGCCCTTTCTTATAAATCTTTTGTTATCTTGTTTCATTCTATTCGCTGATTATTGTTAATATGTCGCCGAGAAATGTGGAAAAACTGAGGGGGTAGGGATTTGAACCCTAGTAGGCACTAAGCCAACAGATGACCCACATTGTTCTTCATCGCACTCATACGAGCACTCAGCACTCAAGTGCCTTGAGTCTGTCCCATTTGGCCGCTCTGGCACCCCCTCATCTATGATGAAAAATCAAGAAAGAGTATTTAAAACATTTGATTTAAATCAAATGTGCTCAAAAGCGAACTGGTGAGTTTTTGACATTATTGTAATACTCTTAAGCTAGCCTTCCTATCTTATCTTCTATCATCCGTAGCTCTGACTCTAGCTTCCTCAGTTCGTCTCCCGCGTATTCTTCTTTCTCCTCTCTTCCGCGTTTCGTCTTCTTCTCTTCTTTTCCCAGCCTTAGGCGCATCTCTGCTGCCGGTAGCTCTCTCTTCAGCTTCGCGACGAGCAGGTTTATCTCCTTGTTCAGTGCCCGAAGTAAAGCCATCCTCTCAATCTTCCTGACTCTTAATGATTTTATCCTTTCATATCTCTGGAGTATCTGTATTATCTGTCTCGAGCTTCCAAGTATCCCGCGACGTACGTCTACCGGGCTCTTTATGTGCACGAAGTACTGGCTGTCTTCCATCTTAGATGTTCTCCGGCTCGAACAGTGTGGTGTCGATGAATTCGACTTTCTTCTCTACATCCATTATCTCATTTGCCCATATCGCTAGTTCTGAGTCTTCCTGGTTCTTGAGGTCGTTTATCTCGTGCAGTGTGGTCTTCGCTTCCTTTAGCTTGCTCTTTACCAGGTCGAGTATGTCCAGCACGTCCTTGTACTCTTCTACTTTCACGAACAATGGTGCTTGTCTCTCCATTTTTTTTTCACCTGTTTTCGAATAATGTCCTGTCTATGAACAGCAATTTGCGCTGCATGTCTTCCAGAGCGACTCTGAAAGCTTCGTATTTCTGGTCTTGCGCATTCTTCACTTCTGTTACGCGGAAGAAAAGGTCGTCTTCTTCCTTGAACTTGGCCCTTATCTGCTCTATGTCTTCTGCTATGGCTTTGAAGTTGTCTGATCTTATGAATAATGGGCCGCGGCCTCGTGTCTTTGTGCGTGGCTCTTCTTGGGCAGAGTATAGCGGGATGTCTTCCATCTCTGTGGGTTTTGGAGAGAATTCCTTTCGGGGCATCTCTGTTCTGAATTCCGGTGGCTCTGGAAGGCTATCCAAAGGAGGTACGGTGTCTGGTATTATCTCTTCAGATGGCATCTCTGGAGCGGTCGGGAACTCAAATTTCTGTTCAGCCTTCTCTATCTTCCTCGGCTCTATTATTGTCATAGGCGGGGGTGTCGATGGCAGCTCCATCTTCGGCATCGCAGGCATCCCAGAAAGTGCAGCCATGCTAGGCAGTGCTGTCGGCAATGGCGGCAAAGAAGTCTCAGGTAACGGAGGCAGCTCATCCCCTAGCCTCGGAAATCCTGTGTCATCCAGGCTTGGAAGCGGTGGCAGCTCCATCTCTGCTTGCATAGATTCTTCTTTAGGTTTCTTTAAAAAGCCAAAAATACCCATTTTAACCCCCAAACATGATTACTGGTGGATAGCTAACCATTTTATTATTTAAACTTATATTAGTATTCCGAAATAGTGACAAAAAAGGGACGAAATTCCTTCGATTTTTCCGTAAGATTTTGCTTTGGTTTAAGTACTGTCCGTAAACTCGTCTAATCCACATAGCATTACTTCCGATTTTTCCGTAGGATCTCCGTTTTTTCCAGAGCAATTAATATCAATATCAAAAACAACCTATCCTGCATGAGATTTTTCATCATGCTTTTCATCGCAGTATCTTTGCTGGTGATGTCTGTCAAGGCAGACTCATCCAGGAAGATTGAGTTGAATGTCGCTCTTGCGCAGCAGCAGGGTGGCAACGAGTCTTATATGACCATAGATTCGCTGCAGGATTATTCTGTGGATGGGAACATATCCATCCCTCTTGAATTATACCGTGGCTCCACATTGAAGCGTACAGTCTATGTCTGGCTGCAGGATGATGATGGCAAGCGCATCTCTTCAAAGTCAAAGCACTCTCTTCCAACAAGGTTTCGGCGCTATAACGTATCTGCTTCATTCAATCTTTCCTGCCGCGAGTCAGGGGATTACACGATTGTGGCAGAAGGCCTCGGCATCAACTCTACGAAGAAAGTCCATCTCGAATTCCTGAACTGCACGACGCAGCATTCCACAACACAAGGAGACATCTCTTTTGTCATCCTGGATTACCCAGAGGCTATAGGGTCAGGCAGCGTCTTCAGGACGAGGGTTATGGCGTCTAATCCTACAGGAGACAATCTTGAGTTCGATGCGTGGAGCTATGTCTATCGTTCCTCGAAGTGCTATTCTGGCGGGCGCGAACAGAACAAGAAGACAATCAACCTGCCGGAATTCTCTAACGTGACGTTTGACCTGGAGAATGTCGTGAATGCGACAGCAGGAGAGTATAGCATGAAAGTGAAGATCCTTCGTTCGGACAGGAAAACTTCTGAGGAGATGACTGTTCCGATAACAGTGCTGGGTGGCAGCATTGTCGAGGCCAGCTCAGCAGGCGAAAAATTGTCTTTGGGCAATATCAAAGGAGATGATACGAAGAGCGCAAACACAACCCCTCAGAAAAGGCAGTTGCTGAACCTATCCCGTCAGGATGATTCCAAGCCTGTCTACGAGTCGAGCTCTGCAAAAGCCAGGAACTTGACCGTGTACTTCCTTATAGCTGCTTTGGCGACGCTTCTCGTCATGCTTATACTGAAGAGATTATGATTTCCTCCCATTGATTTACGGTTACTGAAATCTCCTCTATACAACATTTTTACGTCCATAGAAAGATATATAAACACACATAATTTTTTTTCTCCCATGCCTAAGCCTAAAAAAGATAAAAAGGAAGATGTAAAGAAGCTGTCTGACGCAGAACGCATAGCCAAAGGCAGGATCCTCGCACGCATAATCATAGAGGTTCTTGGCGCTCCGAAGGAGCATGTAGAGGACGCGATAAAGCAGGTCGTCGATCGGCTTTACGAGACCAAGGATCTTGAGGTCGTTTCCGAGTCTACGTTCGAGGCTGTGGAGAAGGACAAGCTCTTCACGACCTTCTCTGAGATTGAGATCTGGTTTAAGGATGTCGATGCCTTGATTCAGATGATGTTCAACTTCACCCCTTCTTCTGTCGAGATAATGCAGCCAGCGCAGCTGAACACGGATGCGCACATAATGTCTGGCCTGTGTAATGATTTCCTGCTGAAGATGCATGACCTCGGCCTGAAGATGAAGGACACTTCTGCGAATATGCAGCTTTTGAAGAAGAATACCGACGCGCTTATCAGGAATTTCATTAATTTTTTGCTGAAGGAGCCAAGGTCATCTGAGGATTTGGCAAAACTCACAGGGATACCTAAAGCGAATGTCGAGGCGATACTTGCGAATTATGAGAAGGCAGGTATCGTGAGTAAGAAAGGCGACCTTTTCGTCTTGGCAGATCAAAAAAAGGGGAAAAATGGCTGATTTGAAGAGAGAGATCGAAGCGATTCTGTTTTCAGCTGGCCGCACCGTCAAGATGCAGGAGCTCCAGCTACTTCTGAATCTTAAGAATCCAGGGCTGATAACTGAGTCTGTGAAGGAGCTGGTCTCAGATTATGAGTCCCGAGCCAGTCCTTTGATGATCATCGAGGAGGGTGAGGGCTGGAAGATAAATGTTAAAGAGAGCTTTCTTCCGCTTGTCCAGCGTATAAACCCGCACACAGAACTGAGCAAGACGATTCTCGAGACCCTTTCAGTCATAGCATGGAAGCAACCTGCGTTGCAGTCTGACGTTATAAAGATCCGTACGAACAAGGCGTATGAGCATATCGACGAGCTTGAGCGCCTTGGCTTCGTCTCTAAGGATCGTCATGGCCGTAGTTTCCGGCTTACTGTTACCCAGAAGTTCCTTGATTACTTCGACCTGCCTGATGCCGCTGCGATAAAGGATGCGTTCAAGGGTTTCAAGGACATCGGGGTCGCTGCGAAGAAGAAGTCAGATACAGAGAGCGATGAATCAGGAGCAGATAATAAGCCGCCGCAGAAAGTCGGCGGTCTTCAGACATTTGCCGACGAGCTGCCTCCTATGCAGAAGGTCAAGCACGAGTCCGAGGTAGAGGTGTTCGATCTTCCTCCAGAGGAAGTCAAGCAGGAGGAGCTCAAGGAAGTGGAAGAGGAACAAGAGGAAGAAGTTAAGCTGTCCGCTCCAAAGATAGTCGAGACTCCTGGGGAGAAAGCAAGACGTCTTGCAAGGGAGCTTCTTGGTGAGGATCTTCCGAAGCCGAAAGTTAGGGAGAAGGGAGAGGAGAAGCGTCGTCTCCATCCTGAGCTGGAGGAGTTCATATCTGGTGCAGAAAAAGAGCTTGAGAAAGGAGAGGAAGAAGACGGGTCGCAGGAAGATTCTGCGGAGAGCGATGAAGAAGCTTCGCAGGAAGAGCAAGAGGAGTCTGGGGATGATAAATCTCTTACTGAAGAGTTTCCCGGCCAGTTCTCAGTCGCAAGTAAAGAAAAGAAAAGGTCAGGAAGGTAAGATGCAGAGCTTCTATTTCCTTCTGAAATGCCCTGCATGCTCACATCACATGCGCTACCACACAGATACGCTGCTGCTCGCGGATAAGCGCAAATCTTGTGTCTATTGCGGCAGGAGTTTCAAGGTCAAGGATAATATCTTGAGACGCGAGAAATAATCGAGTTTTCTTATTTGTTTAACAGCAGCGCCACCGCCAATCCGCGAAGCGATGCACTGCAAATTATGTGCACAGACAAGGGGGACGCCCACTCTCGAATGCCTGGCATTCGTGAGTTCCCACAAATCCCTGGGATTTGTTTGACATCCGGGGACTGTCTGTATCAACAGAGCGAATTCACAAGCGGAGCATGGCGTGGCGCTGCTGCTGGAATTTATCAAACAAATACGCGCTTTCTAGCCTCTGGCTACGCATAATTCTTCAATCCTAAAACCTCGAATTCTGGCTCTATACGGCTTGGCGAGGCATTTTAAAAACAAAACACATATAAATACCTCAACTTTCCACATATCAGATTCTAGCATATTTTTCATAGGAAAAATGGTAGACGCAAATACACCGAATCAGAGCAAAGACGCTGGCAGAGATAGGCCTGAGAATATCATTCCTACAGTGGTTGAGAAAGAGATCAAGCGCGCTTATCTTGACTACTCCATGTCCGTCATCGTAGGCCGCGCGCTGCCAGATGTCCGTGATGGTTTGAAGCCTGTCCACCGCCGAGTACTTTACGCGATGCATGATCTAGGCATGCTTTCCAGCAAGCCTTTCAAGAAGTCTGCCAGGATCGTGGGCGAAGTCATCGGTAAGTATCATCCGCATGGCGATGTTGCGGTATATGACACATTGGTCAGGATGGCGCAGGAGTTCTCATTGCGATACCCTCTTATCCAGGGTCAGGGCAACTTCGGCTCTGTAGATGGTGATTCAGCAGCGGCGATGAGGTACACAGAGGCCAGACTCTCCAAGATTTCTGAGGAGATACTTGAGGACCTGAAGAAAGAGACAGTGGATTTCCAGCCCAACTTCGACGGTGAGCTTAAGGAGCCTATCGTGCTTCCTTGCAAGTTCCCGAATCTTCTTGTCAATGGCAGCTCAGGAATCGCGGTAGGTATGGCTACAAACATCCCTCCGCATAACCTCGGAGAGGTCATTGATGGCACAATCCACCTGATAGACAAGCCCGACGCTACGCCGCAGCATCTGATGCGTTTCGTGAAGGGTCCTGATTTTCCTACCGGCGGCATAATCCAGGGGACTGCGGGAATAAATGAGGCTTACAATTCTGGCAGGGGCAAGGTCAAGATCCGCGCCAAGACCCGCTTTGAGAAGATCAAGAACCGAGAGTGCATCATCGTTTCCGAGATCCCTTACCAGATCAACAAGGCGCTTCTTATCGAACAGATAGCCGACCTGGTGAATGACAAGCACATACTGGGCATCCATGACATACGTGATGAGTCTGACCGTGATGGCATGCGCATCGTCATCGAGCTGAAGAACGATGCGACTCCGGACGTGGTGTTGAATCAGCTCTTTACGCATACCCGTCTTGAGTCGACATTTGGTATCATACTCATCGGCCTGGTGAATAATGAGCCCAGGATACTGAACCTGAAGGAGATGACCCAGGTATTCATCGACCACAGGCGAGAGGTAGTCAGGCGGCGCGCGATGTTCGACTTGAGGAAAGCAGAGGAGCGCGCTCATATCTTAGAAGGCCTGATAGTCGCTTTGAACAACATCGACGCTGTAGTCCAGAAGATAAAGAAGTCCAAGGATGCTGAGGCTGCGAAGAACATGCTTATCACGGATTATTCCCTTACCGAGATCCAGGCCAAGGCTATATTGGAGATGAGGCTCCAGAAGCTCGCTTCTCTCGAGCAGCAGCAGATAAAGGACGAGCACAAGTCCCTTCTGCAGCTCATTGTCGACCTGAAATCGATCCTCGCGTCTGAGCAGAGGATACTTGACATAATCAAGAAGGAGCTTCTTGACATCAAGGAGCGTTTCTCTGATGCGAGACGCACAGAGATTGCGGCTAATGGTGGGGAAGAAGGCATGACTGACGAGGACCTTATCGAGGATGAGGATGTCGTCGTCACAGTTACGCACGCGGGCTATGTCAAGCGCCTGCCGGTCACGACGTATAAGCAGCAGGGTCGCGGAGGTAAAGGCATAATAGCTACAGGCACCAATGATGAGGATTTTGTTGAGCGCCTTTTCATAGCCTCCACGCACTCGAATGTTCTTCTGTTCACGAACAAGGGTCAGGTGCATTGGCTGAAGGTGTATGAGATCCCCGTAGGCTCTCGCCAGGCGAAGGGCAAGGCAATAGTGAACCTTGTGCAGCTTGAGGCAGGGGAGATGATCAAGGCGTTCGTGCTTGTTAAGGAATTCGACGATAATCATTATCTGATAATGTGTACGCGTTCAGGCACCATAAAGAAGACCTGCCTTGGTGCATTTGCCAGGCCTAGGAAAGGTGGCATCCGCGCCGTGACGATAAACGAGGGCGATGAGCTTGTTGGTGTGGCGATGACTGATGGCACGAAGAACATGGTCATCGCTACGAAGGAAGGCATGGCTAGCCGCTTCTCAGAGGCTGATGTGAGGCCTATGGGCCGCTCTGCAGCAGGCGTCCGTGGCATCACGCTCCGCGACAATGATGTTGTCGTCGGCATGGTCATTGCAGAGGATGACAAGACGCTTCTTACAGTGACTGAGAACGGCTACGGAAAGCGCAGTCTTGTCGAGGACTATCGTCTGATAAGGCGCGGTGGTGTCGGCGTCAGGAATATCGTCTGTTCGGAGCGCAACGGCAAGGCAGTTGCAATAAAGTCCGTGACTGATGATGATGAGCTCATGCTCATATCTCAGAATGGCATAATCATCAGGACTTCTTTAAAGCAGATATCTGTGATTGGCCGTTCGACCCAGGGCGTGAGGCTGATGAAGCTGGAAGAAGGGGATAAGCTTGTCGATGCCACTAACATAGTCAATGAAGAGCAGTAAGATGAAAGGTCTCATAGTCACACATCCGGGAATGGAGGCTGTTTCTGGAAAGGAAGTCAAGGAGCTTATCGACGCTGACTGTAAGGTCTCGCCGTCTGTGGCGTTGTTCGATGCGAAGAAGCTGGAGGATTTCCTTGTCCTGGCCTATCGTTCCCAGTCTGCGATCAAGGTTGTCTGCTTGCTTATTTCCTGTCCTGTCAAGAAGCTGGATGATATCTTGCCGAAGATAAAGTCGCTTGATCTTTCAGGATGGCTTAAGGGCAAGTCTTTTGTCGTGAGGAGCAAGGTCATCGGCAACGATTCTGTGGATACGATGGAGTCTGAGCGGGAGATAGGGACTGTTATCTATGAGAAGTATTCCGAGAGTCTCGACGCCAAAGTGAATCTTGACCACCCTGATGTGCCGTTCTTTGCTTATGTCTATGCCAACACATTCTATTTTGGCGTTGATTTCGCGGGTTTTGATGTCAGCAAGCGCAACTACAGGATATTCTGCCAGTCTGATTCGATAAAAGGCACTGTCGCGTACGCTCTTGTCCGTCTCGCAGGGTATGATGGCAAGCAGTCGTTGATTGATCCTTTCTGCCAGTCCGGCACCGTCGCTATCGAGGCCGCGTTCTTCGCTTCCAGGAAGCCGATAAACTTCTACAGCAAGGAAGAATTTGCGTTCCGCAAGTTTCCCCAGTTCGAGAAGTTTGACTTTGACAAGTTCTTTGCCAAGCAGGACAAATTCTCTGAAGGGGATACAGGGATAATATGTTCTGACTCGCAGCAGAGGCATGTGAAGGCTGCGGAGAAGAACGCGAAGATCGCCGGCCTGAATAAGATCCTGAGGTTCTCTCGCCTTGACGTCGAGTGGCTCGACACGAAGTTCGAGAAGAATTCAGTAGACCTCATCGTGTCTAATCCGCCGAAGGTCTCACGCCTTCTCACGGAAAAAGGTCTCGACAAGATATTCCAGGAATTCTTCTACACAGCAGACTTCATCCTGAAGCCCAAGGGCAAGATAATCATTCTCGTGAAGAGCTATGCCCAGATACTGAACCAGGCCCAGCGCTACAACTTCATGCTGAAATCAAAGTTCCCCGTATTCCAGGGCAAGGAAGAGTTCAACATCCTCATCTTCGAGAAAGAGAAGAAGTGAATAAAAAATTGGTATTTGTTTAGCTATTTCTGGCAGCACCACCGCAGGTTATGCGAAGCGTTTCTCTAGGAGAAGAATTGCACCGACAAGGGGGATGCCCCCTACGGGGAACGTCGGTGTCGCAGAATTAATCTACAAGCGTAGCCCTGCGTGGTGCTGCTTAATGTGAGCTAAACAAATACAAAAATTGTAGGACCGCCATAAGCCGCCTTCTGTCACGCCCAAACAACCATGTTTCAGGTTGCGATGGCATGTCTTGACATTATACTTAGCGCAGGTAAGCTGCTTGCACAGGCCAGGGCTAGCCGTTTAATCCCTTCCTCAACGAACGTCCAGGGGTTAACTCACTTGTCTCGCGACAGGCTTCGCGCCTATCATCCTCCATCGAGGTGGCTTCGTTTCTGAGCTGTTGCCAGCCGTTTCCGACTCTCACTTCCATGAGTGGCCACATAAGTGGGCGGACTTTCCTCAGCATCCGAAGGATGCTGAGACCAGCCAAACTGAAAGTTTGGCGCTGCCTCAGCAATGCGTCGGATTCCGGTAGTCAACTGGCAGTCCTACGCATTATATTAGTAGGGGTGTGTTTAAAAAATTTGTGCCTGGAATCTCGCAGAGCCACGCCCTACTCGGCTCCGCCTCGTTCGCCACCACGCCCGCACGATTAACTCAAACTCCGTGAGTTTGAGGTGCCAAAAATCAGAGATTTTTGAGCATTTTTTGCGAAGCTAAACTAAGTGTCAGGAATCAAAGATTCCTGAGCACATTAAAAACCCGAAGGGTTTTAAATGAAAAACCAATTATTTCTATTACTAAATTTGCCGCAATAGCGGGCTAATTAGGCGGCGACGACTCAGGCTATGCGTGAGGTCTTACGAACGCTTGCGTTCGAAAGAGTCGTGGCTCTGCTCGAGAAAGAGCTAATAAGGCGTTGGCCAGATTCCCACAATCTTTAAATACCTCCGCCTTCTCCTTTGTTGACATGTCAAGGCAAGATAAGGTCAATATCCCATCAGGTATGGGCGGCTTAACGCGTTATTTCGATGACTATACTTCTAACATCGAGTTGAAGCCTGGACACGTAATCATCATTGCCGTAGTGATAATGGTTCTTATTATAATTCTGCACATGCAGGGCGGTTCTTGGCTCGGTTTAGGATAAAATGATGCCTAAGATAAACCCCAGGCAGATGGCTCAGGCCATGAAGCGTCTTGGGATACAGCAGGTAGAGATTCCTGCCACTGAAGTGATAATCCGCACTGCTGACAAGGAGCTTTTTATCGAGAATCCTCAGGTCTCTAAGGTGAATATGATGGGCCAGGAGACCCTCCAGATAGTCGGGGAAATCCGAGAGCGCGAACTTTCATCCACGCCTGAAATAAGCGAGGCGGATGTGAAGACTGTGATGGAGCAGGCGCATGTCTCTGAAGAGGAGGCGAAGCGCGCTATAGAGGAGAACGGCGGTGACCTCGCAGCAGCGATATTGTCTTTCCAGAAATAGTCTATTCTCATCATGGACTCGTCTGAATATATCGAGCGGGCAAGGAAGAGCTTGAAGGTTGCTGAGAATATCCTGACAAAGACGTATGCTCTGGTCAATGATCCGAAGATAATACTTGCTGTCGCTGAGGATATATATTCTGCTCTTGTGTTCAGTGTTGAGGCAGTCCTTCGTCATCATGACATCTTCTTCAATGATGATTTTGGCTCGAAATTTGCGGCGTTCAAGAAACTGGCTGCGGAGAAGGGTTTCAAAGATGATGACATCTCGATGCTGGCTGATTTCAACAGGATAATCAGGGAGCATGAGGCTAGTCCTGTTGAGTTCTCTCGCAAGGACTGTTTTGTCATCTGCGATGGGGATTACAGGTGTGATGTCATCTCCTTGGTGGATATGCAAAAGTATTTATTTAGAGCGAGATTATTCGTTGAAAAGGCAGGATCTGCACTTATCAGGAGAGATGGGCCAAGAAATGAGCGAATATCTTGAAGAAGCTAAGGAAGAGCTGAAGCGTGCAGACCACCTGATTTTCGTCAGTTTGAAGTATACACGTACGTGCGATGTTATAAAGCACGTGATTGATCGTCTCATAAACTGCATAGACTTCTCCTTTACTGCCTTGCTGGAGCATCTCAAGGAGCAGGGCAAGATAGATGAGGTGCCTAAAGCGCCCATACCGAAGGCAGACCTTGCTAAGAAGCTTTTTCCTGATGATGAGCTGATCATGGAATTTGCTGAGTTCTTCAAGAGGCTCAGGAAGATCAGCAAGGCTGATTTCTCCCGCGAATGCGAGTTCCGCCGCCATGTCGCCATGACTGTTGTCGTCGATAATGAGATAATCAAGATTGACATAGACATAATAACTGATTATTTCAAGCGCACTAAGGACTTCTTCGCCAGGATCCAGGGAGTGATCGAGCCGCAGAGTTAGTTATTCCTGCATCAAATGCTTGGGTTCTATCTATAGAGTGGCCAGTGCCACCGCCAACATTGCGAAGCGTTTCTTAGCAGAATGAATCACACCGACAAGGGGGACGCCCCCTACGGGGAATGTCGGTATCAGTGAGCACAGCCACAAGCGTAGCCTGGCGTGGCACTGGCCGAAGTGAAGCTGAGTCTCCTGACAGAGCCAAATGCTTGGAAACCTTTATTAATGCCGTTTCTTCTGTTTTCTTCATGCCGAAGAGTCTTCGCCAGAGATTGCTTGAAAAGGGGTGGACAGAGGAAGAGATAGCGAAGACGATGAACGTTCTTTATTCTGATGAGAAGAGGGACAAGCACATCGGATTCACTAAGGCGACTCATCCTATAATATACTGGGTCGGCCTGGTCATAGCCATCATCGGGAACCTTCTTCTGTCTGTCGCATTGATACCTTTCCTGATGATACTCAATTCTGCCCAGCTGTACGTGATACTTGGCATAATAGGGTTGGTGTTCGGGGCGATGTTCAGTCTGATATTGAAGGATATAGAGCACGTCGACCAGACGCACCACGTGATGGCAGGCATGTTCATACCGTCGATAGCGCTCATAACCGTCTATGTGATGGTCAGTGTCGCCAACCGCTTCAATGAGCTCATCAATAACCCTAACCCTCACAACGCGATACTGTTGAGCGTCATATACCTGATATGTTTCAGTGCACCTTACTTCTTCTACAAGGTCCGCGATCTCGCTTGGGAGTGGAAGCACAAAGCGCAATCCTCTTAGAGTTCTGTGTTTTGGCCTAATCAAAACTTTTATAAACAACTCTCGAACACAAAAAACCTAGATGGCGGTAGTGGTGTAACCTGGCAGCACAAAGGACTGTGGCGCTTTGCGCAGATATCCTTCGGTCCGAGTTCAAATAACTGGTTGTAAAAATAACCGGTTTGAAAGTCTCGGCTATCGCTTTTCAATAGTTTTATATAGAACCCAGAATTTGGATAGTTTATAAGTAAACCCGAGTTCAAAGGCTTTTTGGGCGCGTCTAGGGTTTTAAACACCTTTTGGGTGTAAATAACGCCTTCTAAGCCTTATTAGCGAAAATGGAACCAAAAAAGGAATTTGTAGAAGTAAAGAAGGATTATAGGCACATAGTACGCGTGGCGAACACAGATTTAGACGGCTCTAAACCTGTTTATCATGCTCTAAACAAGATAAAGGGCGTTAGCTTCATGTTTGCGAACGCTCTCTGTAAGATATCTAATATTGATAGGTACAAGAAAGCAGGCCAGCTCAATGAGGCAGAGATAAAGAAGATCAACGAGCTCCTTTTGGAGCCTTCTAAGTATGGTTTCCCTGTCTGGATGCTGAACAGGAGGAAGGACGTTGAGACTGGTGATGACATGCACCTCCTTGGTGCGGATCTTACATTCCAGGTCGACAATGACATAAAGCTCATGAAGAAGATACGCTCCTACAAGGGAGTCAGGCACATGCTAGGCCAGCCAGTACGCGGCCAGAGCACCAAGAGCAACTTCAGGAACAAGAGAGGCAAGAAAGGCAGCCTAGGTGTTCATAGGAACAAAACAGCAGCTCCTGCTGCCAAAGCCCCTGCTAAGGAGAAGAAGTAAGGACTGAAAAATGGGCGATCCAAAAAAAACAAGGAAGAAGTATAGTACTCCAGGCCATCCGTGGCAGCGGGCCAGGATAGAGGAGGAAGCTAAGCTTATGCAGGAGTATGGCTTCAAGAACAAGAGGGAGATATGGAAGATGGGCTCTTTCTTGCGAGATGCTACCGCTCAGGCAAAGAAGCTCGTTACGCTCGCAGGTCCGCAGGCAGAGAAAGAGAAATCTTCGTTGCTTTCAAGGCTGAAGAAGTATGGGCTGTTGAAACCAGAGGCTGCTCTCGACGCTGTTCTTTCAATCTCACTGCGCGATGTTCTGGAGAGGAGACTCCAGACAGTCGTATACAAGAAGACTCTTGCCAACACCATAAAGCAGGCAAGGCAGTTCATAACCCACGAGCAGATATGCGTCGCAGGGAAGGTTGTCACTTCTCCGTCTTACCTTGTTCATCTTAGCGAGGAGAACCAGATAGGGTTCAGACCGAACTCCAAGCTCAGTAATCCTGAACATCCTGAAAGGGCTGCTGCAAGAAAAGCCAAGGAGAAGGAGGCCAAGGAGACTGTTGTGGATAAAGGCGAGCGCTCTGAACCAAAGCAAGAGAAGAGAGAGCACAAGGGGCAAAAAGAAGGGAAAACAGAAGAAAAGCCCAAGCGCCCTAAGAAGAAGAAAGAGGAAGCTAAGGAGGGCGGGCAATAATGGCTGACGAGAAGCAGGAGCCGAAGGAGCAGCAGGTAAAGCCTGCTGAGAAGCCAAGACCTGCGCCGAAGCAAGAAGCCAGGCCCGAACAGAAGCTTGAGCAGAAGCCTGAACAGAATCCTGAGCAGAGGCCTGAGCAAAGGCCAGACTACAGGAGCGATAGGCCTAGGTTTGAGCGCAGGCAGATAAGATGGGGTCTCTGTCACATATTCTCATCTTTCAATAATACTATTATTCATATCACAGACATAACTGGCACCGAGTCCATCGCTCGCACATCCGGCGGTCAGGTCGTGAAGTCTGACAGGATGGAGTCTTCTCCGACAGCAGCCATGATGGCAGCTAAGCGGGCTGCAGAGATTGCGATTGAACGTGGCATAACAGGCATTCATGTTAATATCCGGGCTCCGGGTGGGCATTCAGGCCCCAGTTCTCCAGGTCCGGGCGCCCAGGCAGCAGTCAGGGCATTGTCCAGGATGGGATTGAAGATAGGTATAATCCAGGACGTGACTCCTGTCCCGCATGATGGCTGCAGGAAGAAGGGCGGTAGGAGAGGCAGAAGGGTTTAAGATGGAAGTCGAGATTATTGAGCAGGACAAGAAGCAGAATCGCATAGTGTTCTTGCTGAAAGGCTCTTCGCCTGCATTCGCGAACATGCTTAGGAAGACCATCATCGATGAGGTTCCGACGATGGCAATCGAGGATGTCGAGATGAGGAAGAACAGCTCAGTTCTGTATGATGAGATTATCGCTCATAGGCTCGGGCTTATACCATTGACGACAGACCCTGATGCTTATGTTTTGCCGGAGAATTGCACGTGCAAGGGAGAAGGCTGTTCTAAATGTCAGCTCCAGCTTTCATTGAAGGCCAAAGGTCCGGGTTATGTCTATGCTTCAGAGCTGAAGTCTAAGGATCCGAAAGTAGTTCCTGTGCATCAGAAGATGCCTATTGTCAAGCTGATAAAGGGCCAGACCCTTGAGTTGGAGGCAGTCGCAGTGTTAGGTAAAGGCATTGAGCACGCGAAGTGGTGCCCTGGTCTCGCTTACTACAAGTACAAGCCTGAGATTGAGGTCAAGAAAGGGGTTTCTGACCCTAAGGCAGTCGCTGATTCATGCCCTGTTGATGTTTACTCTGTCAAGAACAAGGAGCTGGTGATAAACAAGGACAACCTGCTGAAGTGCCACTTGTGCTGCGCCTGTACTGACGTAGACCCTGAGCACATAAAGCTGAAGGAGATTAATGATGAGTTCGTCTTCGTAGTTGAGTCTTGGGGCCAGCTCTCTCCTAAGGATATAGTGTCAACCGCTGCTGATTTGATGCAGAAGAAGTGTGATGAGGTGGTTAGGCTCGTTGGCAAGTAACCCCCTCCTGACATTCGCGCGGGGGTGCCGGAGTGGTCAATCGTTTGAAATGGTCGCATTTCATCGGATTAGACGGGTACGGTTGAGGGCCGTATGGCTTAGTGCCTGCGCGGGTTCAAACCCCGTCCCCCGCATTCATAATCATTGAAAATGGTTTATCGTTGATAAAATGGCTAACAGAACAGGTCCATCAAACCCACATCATCAGAATT
The DNA here is from genome assembly GCA_020052935.1 of archaeon. Lineage (GTDB taxonomy): Archaea > Nanobdellota > Nanobdellia > Woesearchaeales > UBA11576 > JABMQF01. The sequence goes on from JAGVOD010000060.1 coordinate 23,048, forward strand.
TGATTGTGGAGCTGAAGAAGAAAGCGATAGTTGACAATTCGCAGTTCTGGAAAAGACTTGCGACTGACTTGGAGGTTCCTACCAGGAATAGGAGGGTAGTCAACCTGTCGAGGATAAATCGCTTCACCAAGGGGAATGAGTTCATAGTTGTGCCCGGAAAAGTCCTGGGCTCAGGGGTCATTGACCACAAGGTGACTGTTGCGGCCCTTTCTTTCTCTGAAGGTGCTGTTGAGAAGCTCAAGAAGCAGAACTGTGAGCTGCTTTCGATAGATGATCTTATCAAGAAGAATCCTAAATTGTCTGATGTGAGGATAATAGGTTAAAATGATAGTCGACGCAACAAACCTGATCGCTGGAAGGCTTGGTTCATTGGTTGCCAAGAAGGCATTATTGGGAGAGAAGATCGACATAGTCAATGCCGAGAAGGCAGTCATATCAGGCAAGAAGCAGGAGGTATTTGATATCTACAAGAGGAAGGTCTCGATGGGTACCTGGGCTAAAGGTCCTCATTACATACGTTCTCCAGAAAGGCTTCTCAAGAGGATCATAAGGGACATGCTTCCTTACAAGAAGGCCCGTGGCATTGCAGCATACAAGAACATAATGTGCTGGGAAGGCATCCCCGAGCAGTTCAAGGGCAAGGAACTTGTCTCATTCAAGGAAGCTGATGTTTCAAGGCTTTCAATCGCAAATTATATCTCGATTCGTGATATTTCAAAACATATAGGTGGTAGGGTTGAGTAAGTCAAAAGTCATTCATACTTCAGGAAAAAGGAAAAGGTCTGTTGCCAGGCTCACTTTGTCTGCTGGCCAGGGCCTTGTCAGGGTCAATGGTAGGATGCTTGATGTTTTCGAGCCTAGACTCGCAAGGCTAAGAATCCAGGAGCCATTGCTGCTGGTAGGAGACCTTGTTTCAAAATCTCAGATTAACGTTGATGTCTATGGTGGTGGGGTCACGTCACAGGTAGATGCAGTCCGCCAGGCCTTGGGTAAGGCTCTTTCAGAGCTGGGCGGCGAGAAGGTAAGGAAGATGCTTGTCCAGTATGATAGGTCATTCCTGGTGGCAGATACGCGCTATAAGGAGCAGTGCAAGCCTAATGACTCTAAGGCGCGTGCCAAGAGACAGAAGTCATACAGGTAAAATTTGGTAATGCTCACTTTTTTAGGTTTTTCATATTGATTTTAAAGTTAAAGGTGCTAAAATGATAATACCTATACGTTGCTGGAGCTGTGGAAAGCCCATTGCGCACCTCTGGGAGGAGTATTCTGCCAGGGTAGCTAAGGGTGAAGCCATAAAGAAGGTCCTTGACGATCTAGGGGTAGAGCGTTATTGCTGCAGACAGCAGCTTATGGGCCAGGTGGACCTAATAGATGTTGCAGCACAGTTTAAGAAGTTCTAAAAACCTATTTTTTGCTCATTTTGCTTAAATTCTTCTATCTTTTATCACTTTTTACTGGTTTAAACGTCTAATGCTGAAGATTATCTGCATTTAGAGCGCCAGATATAAGCGCCATTAGGTGCAAAACCCTAACTTTTAGTTACTTTCTGATAAGTTTTAGGTATTTTTGTCAAGCAGTATTCTCACCTACCTGTAAGATATGCCAAAACCCTGTGTTTCAACCACTTCCCAATATGTCTAAAGACTCTCACTTTTTGGTCGATTTTGGCTTGATTTTGGTTGTTTCACACTAAAAAGCCAGAAAGCCTCGCCTTTCAAGGCGAGGATGTGTCAGAAACTTTGGTTTCTGATCACACCAAGGACGCGCGTCCTTGCTGAATGGCTTTCTGGCTTTTGGTGTTCCAAAAATCCGCCTTTCAAAGAAAGTGCACGGACAAGCCACGGGCTTTAGCCCGTGGTAGTGCGCTTTCGGCGGATTTTTTTGACCTGCTTTTCCACGCCTCTTGCGCCATACCCTCAGGGTATGCCCTTTAACCACGTCCTGACCGTGTTCAATGCCTCTTATAGCCATCTGCTGATCCTCTTCTCACCCAAGCTTGTTTTAGACCCCACCTTCTCCCAGGATTGCACATGTGGCCATATGTCAATCCCGTCTTAAATGAGTGCCCTGTAACCACCCTCACTTCCAACCCCCTGATCCAGGCACCATCGTAACCTCCCATCCAGACCACATAACAATCTCTTCAAAACATATTTGGTAAAATAATCTTTCTAAAAATACTATTACAAAATAACTTTCACAGTACAATTATGGCTCTGTTTTTCTTAGCGGTTTTCCGATCAGTTTTTTTATCCCGAACCAAGTTCGTTCAAAGTTCGGACTTGGCTAAAAGTGCTGAATTCAGCCGTTATAGGCCGTATAAGCAGGTTCGTTCAGGTTCGGACCTGCTCCGTACCTGATGATGAGCCATATCCACTAAGAATATTCTCTCGACGAGAAAAGTATTCCTCTCGTCGGCGGGTTCAGATACGGATTCAAGCCGTATTCAGTTCAGGTTCAAGTTCAGTTCGAACTTGTATTACCGCAATATAGGCTGAAAAAAGCGTTTTTTCTGGATGGTCTCAAGTCCGAATCCAGTTCGTACTGAACGTGAACTAAACAGAAAGATTTATATTTTTCAACAGTTTTCAGATGTTGTCACGAGGTGTTTAATCATGGCATTTGATCTTTTCGGGGGAAATAAGAAGAAGGAAGTAGAGCAAAAAATCACTACTTTCTCAGAGCAACTAACAAGGGCTTTTACCCAGATAAAAAGTGATATCAGTTCTGTCAACAGCAAGGTAGACGCTAACCAGAATGACCTTGAGGATTTACGTAAATGGATCGATTACTTATACAGGTATAACCAGCACCTTTCTGCCTCAAGCTCCAGGATTGCTCAAAAATACGAAAAAATAGCAGAAAACCACCAAAAATTACATAGTTCCCATAACGAGCTGCATTCCAGCCACATAAAGACAGCTAAAATGGCTGAAAACCTCGAAAACAGCCACCAGGAGCTTTCCAAAGCTATTCAGACCCATAAGAGCGAGCTAAAGAACGAGGTTTATGGCCAGCTTAAGCAGCATAAGGAGATGTCTGAGAAAGAGCTTAAAGGCCTTAAAACCTGGGTAGATTACCTTTCCAGCCATCTTGAGCAGCAGAAACGCCAGGAAGACGCCCTGAAGCAGGATCTGGCAAAGACGCAGCAACACTGGTCTGAAAGCTATTCTTCGCTCAGGGAGCTTCTAAATGGCCTTAGGAGCGAAAATAATGAGCTTAAGTCCCACTTGTCAAACGTGCATAACGCGCTGAAAAACAGCCAGGAAGAGCTTGAAAATGCCAAAAATCTGGCAAAATCCCACATACTTGAAGCAAAAAGTGAGATTTACAAGCATATTGAGGCGTCTAAACCTGTTGTCCAGCCGCCAGTCTCACAGCTTCAACAGACCCAACCCCTTATCCAGCAAGTGAGTGCTGCTGCCTCAAGCTTCCAGAGGCACATCATCTCTAGGGTCATGCCCAATAGGAAAGGCTATGTCCTCAAGTTCATCCTCGACCTGATAGGTGAGAACAAGTACTCGACAAAGGAGATTGAGGAGATGGTCGTCAATGAGAAGCAGCTTTGCGGCAGGACCTCTTTCTACGCTTATCTCAAGGAGCTTAAGCTTAAGGGCAGGATAAACTACGCAGAGATAGACGAGCGAATGGTATTGATAAACACAGACCCGCAGCAGCGTCTTAACCAGTGATTTTTGTGATTTTTCCCTGATCTTTTTCAAAAAATTATATAAGAGAGACCTAGACGAGTGTTTGTTATGATGGATTTTGACTCAGTCCAGAAAAAGTGGCAGAAAAGGTGGGAGGAGCAGCAGGTCTTCAAGGCAGCTGACTCTTCTGCTAAGAAGAAGTTCTATGTCCTTGAGATGTTCCCTTATCCTTCTGGTTCTGGCCTGCACATGGGCCACGCATTCAACTACATCATAGGCGATATCTACGCGAGATTCAAGAGGATGGACGGCTTCAATGTCCTGCATCCTATGGGATATGACTCCCTAGGCCTCCCTGCAGAGAATGCTGCGATAAAGGCAGGTACGCATCCTAAGGAGTATACTGAGAAGGCGATAGCCAATTTCATAAGGCAGCAGAAGGAACTTGGAATGACCTATGACTGGTCTCGTGTCGTCATGACCCACGACCCTTCCTATTACAAGTGGGACCAATGGATATTCCTCAAGATGTTTGAGCGCGGCATCACTTTCAAGAAGATGTCTCCTGTGAATTGGTGCCCTAAGTGCAATAGCGTCTTGGCGAATGAGCAGGTCCATGACGGCAAGTGCTGGAGGCACGAAGATACTCCAGTAGAGATCCGCCATCTTGAGCAATGGTTCTTCCGCATAACCAAGTATGCTGACGAGCTCTACGAGATGATCGACAGGCTCGACCTTTGGACACCTGAGGTCAAGGCCATGCAGAGGAACTGGATCGGCAAGAGCTATGGCACAGAGATCAAGTTTAAGATTAATGGAGAGGTGTGGCCTATCTACACCACGCGTCCGGACACAGTATTCGGCGTCACATTCATGGTCGTATCTGCCCAGCATCCAAGGCTGATGGAGCTCGTGACCAAGGAGCAGAAGCGTGAGGTCGAGTCTTTCCTGAAGAAGATCAAGTCGACCAGCGAGAAGGACATCGAGGAGCTTGAGAAGGAAGGTGCTTTTACCGGCAGCTACGCGATCAATCCTGTGAACAGCGAGAAAGTCCCGGTCTATGCAGGCAATTTTGTTGTTGCTGATTATGGCTGTGGGATGGTCATGGCCGTGCCTGCGCATGACCAGCGCGACTTTGAGTTTGCAAAGAAATACAAGATTCCGATAAAAGTTGTTATCCAGCCATCTGATTTTGTGCTTGATCCAGGTAAGATGAGCCGCGCCTACACGGGCGAGGGGAATCTTGTCAATTCTGGCGGTTTTGACGGTTCTGGGAACCTTGACGCCATTGAGGATATAACCAAATACCTCGAGAAAAAAGGCCTTGGCAAGAAGACTGTCAACTACAAGCTGAGGGACTGGCTTATCTCTAGGCAGCGCTACTGGGGCACACCCATCCCTGTAATTTATTGTGACAAGTGTGGCACTGTACCGGTTCCTGAGTCTGAGCTTCCTGTTGAGCTTCCTCATGATGTCAAGTTCGGTGAAGGGAACCCTCTCGCGACCAATAAGGATTTTGTCAATACAAAGTGTCCTAAGTGCAAAGGTCCTGCAAGAAGGGAGACTGACACGATGGACACGTTTGTCAATTCTTCTTGGTATTTCCTGCGCTATGCTGACGCTAATAACAGCAAGGCAATCTTTGATCCGAAGAAAGCCAATTATTGGGTGCCTGTCGACATCTACATAGGGGGCAAGGAGCATGCTTGCATGCACTTGATCTATTTCAGGTTCTATACAAAGTTCTTGCGCGACCTGGGTCTCCTGAGCATTGATGAGCCAGTATTGCGTATGTTCAACCAGGGCATGGTCCATAAGGATGGGGACAAGATGTCTAAGTCAAAAGGCAACGTTGTCCTGCCAGAGGAGATCAGCAAGACGCACGGCATCGATACCGCGAGGTTGTTCCTCATATCGATGGCATCCCCTGACAAGGATGTGGAGTGGAGCGACGAAGGCATAAATGGCAGCTTGCGTTTTGTCAATCGTGTTGTCTCGTTTGTGCAGGAGTTCAAGCCTGGAAAGATGTCTGCTGTGAATGAGAGCCGGTTCCACCGTCTTATCAAGGAATACACCGCGGATCTGGAGACGCTTCGTTACAATCTCGCTGCAATCAAGCTGAAGGAGATGTTCGTGGCGATCGAGCAGGGCTGCAGCAAGAAGCAGCTTGAGACGTTTATGCTCACGATGTCTCCCATATGCCCTCATCTTGCAGAGGAGTTCTGGGAGATGCTCGGCAACAAGCCTTTCGCATCAACGCAGAAATGGCCTGCTGCTGATGAGAAGAAGATTGACCTCAAGGCAGAGGCAGCGGCCGCAACAGTACATTCTACTGTGAGTGATGTCCGCGATATACTTGCGTTGGTCAAGATTGCGGATCCCAAGAAGATAACCCTGCTCGTAGCTGAGAGATGGCTTTATGATTTCATGAGGAAGATCAAGTCAGAGATTGAAAAGACATACAATGTTGGCGAGCTCATCCGAGCTGCAATGGATCCGAAGCATGGCCAGGAGATTTCCAAGATTGTCCCGAGGCTTGTCAAGGACCGCTCTAAGATTCCCGCAGTAGTTACATCTCAGGAAGAGGAGATTGCTGCCTTGAAGGAAGGCAAGGCAGTGTTTGAGAAGGAGTTCGGCGCAAGGGTCGAGATTGTCGCGGCAGAGTCTAGCAAGGATGCGAAGGCGAAGAACGCTCTGCCTGGCAAGCCCGCCATAATTGTCGAGTGACTCGAGTACCGATAAACTGATAAATCGTTGACCGATTACTGATTACCGATTACTGTTAAACGGGGTTATGGGGTTGGACATGGAAGAGGCAGTTGATATGCCTAATCTTAGGCTCATTACTAGAAAGGAGAAGGAAGAGGCTGAGCGCCAGCTTATCAGGCTAGGGCTTCTTTCCCCGATGTACACTCTTTCTTCAGATTCGAAAGGACGCGCAAGGAAGGAAAGGGAGAGCGCTTGGCGCACCTGTTTTGAGAGGGACGTCGACCGTATAATCTATTCTATGGCCTATCGCAGGATGAGGAACAAGACGCAAGTTGTCCTTCTCCCCATGGACCAGCACCTTACTACAAGGATGATTCATACTGAAGAGGTGTATCAGGTTGCGCGTGGGATATGCTCCTTCCTAGGTCTTAACAGGGTTTTGGCAGAAGCGATCGCAAGAGGTCATGATTTGGGCCACACTCCGTTTGGTCACGCCGGAGAGGAGGTTCTTACTGAGATAATCCGGGAGCTTACTGGTAACAAGAAATACAAGTTCCATCACGCAAAGTACGGATTGGAGATTGTCGATCGTGTAGAGAAGAATGGTCGTGGTTTGAACCTGACTTATGAAGTAAAGGATGGCATAGGTAAGCATTCTGACGGCAAGAAAGGTCTTGATGCGAAAGTCCAGCTGCCTGCGACTCCTGAAGGGCGAGTGGCCCGCATATCTGACAAGATTTCCTATGTATGTAGTGACTTGGACGACCTTTTGCGTGTCGGCGTGATAAAGAGGTCTCGTATTCCCAAGTCTGCTTTGAAGCTTCTTGGTCCACGGAAGTCGAGGTGGATAGGCACACTTAACCGTGCAGTTGTTGGGTGCAGCCTCGCTACAGGAGACATAGCGTTCTATGGAGATGTGTATGGTGCGTTCGAGGAGATCAGGCAGTTCATGTACGATACTGCCTATGGTAAAGGAGAGATGGAGAAGGAGTTCGAGAAGGCCAGGGAGACTATCCGTTCTGTGTTCATGAGAGTGATGGAGACAGAATTCTCAGGTCTTGACCAGAAGGTGGCTGCCTTCAAGGCGTTGGATGTTGTCGCCTGCATGACTGACCAGTCGATATTGAAGTATTACGTAGATAACTTTGTCCCGCGCGGCCCTTACTAGCTAAGGCATCCTCTTCAGCTGTCTTATGAGGTAGCTTTCTTTTCCTTCAGCAAGCTCTTTTGTCTTTTCTTGCTTCTCTTCTTTTTCCTCTTTGCCTGTCTCTGCCTCTATCTTCTCGATCTTCTTCTTGTCCAGGTCGACTATCTCTTTCTTTTTTTCGTGTCCTAGGAGGTCGCACTTGTCTTTTATCTTGGACTGGACGCTTTTCATCTCTTCTTCAGGTACCTTGTTCGGGGTCCATATGAAGTTAAGGTCGTCGCCGGATTTTCTCGCTATGACGTCGAGGTGGAAATGCCCTTCTTCCTTGATTATGCTGCCTGTATTCGCCAGTATGTTTGTGCCATGCGCTTCCAGTGTCTCGAACAGCGATGATGCTGAGAAGCTTGCTGCGTAGAATGCGTGTTCCAGCTCCTTTTCATCGATCTTCTGCACGTTCTTGTGGTGTGCTTTTGAGATTATCTGGACATGGCCTTTTGTCGCTTGTCTCTCTGGCACTATCGCTATTATCTTCTCGTCTTCGTAGAGCAGGTTATGTCTGTTCTCGATTATTTCGCAGTATTTGCATTCGCTCATTTTTCCTTGATTATCTTGTCTAGCCTGAGTTTTGATGGCTTTTTAGGCGTCAATCTCGCTTTGACTTCTCCTATTATTGCGTCGAGGTCCTTTCCTTTGAACAGGCTGCTCAGCTGCGGGTGTTGCTTCGCGAGTCTTTTGAACTCTTCTGGCTTGTGGAGTATCATCTCTTTCAGCTGCGGGTTGGAGTCGATTGCATTCAGGAGCTGTTCCTTCGTCAGTGTCTCACCGCCCTGTTGAGCTGTGAAACCCATCGAAGCAAGGTTCTGTGTCAAGAGTGCTTTGATGTGTCTTGCTATCTTTCCCATCACTCCTTTTGTCTCCTCTTCGCTCGTTTCCTTACCTTTGGCGTCGAGCATGTCGAGGCCGTCGCCTTTCTCACGGGGGATTATGTGGAGCATGAAGTGGCTGCTCTGCTGTCCTGCTGCCGCTCCGTTCGCGATGAATATCGTTGTCTCTTTGCACAGCATAGCGTCTTTTACGCAGCGGTCTATGTCTTTTGTCTTGTCGACTAGCTGCCTGAAAGTCTCTTCTGGTATGAGAGGCATTATCGGGTAATGCTCTTTCGGCATAAGAAGTACGTGCCCTTTGGAGGCTGGGTTTATGTCCAGGATTCCTATGAGGAGCTTGTCCTCATAGACCTTCTTTGTCTCCATCTTGCCGGCTATTATCTGGCAGAATATGCATTGCTCTTTCTGCTGCTCTATCGCTTTCTGCTGTTCAGGGCTGAGTTGCATGTATGGACAAGAAAGAAATAGCTGTAATAAATCTTTCTACTGTGTTTTTTCTGCCTATTCCCTCAGAGCCACAAGTGTGTACGGCTGTATCGGGTTTGGCACCTTGGCTATCCTTGCCACGTTGGTCTCTATTATTTGGACATGGCGCGGTATCTGGACCGAATTGCCGACTATGATGAGTTGTCTTCCTCTTAAGTCACGCTTGCTGGCAAGCTTCTCTTTGCCGTATGCTGTTTCGTGGCCTTGCTCAGGTTTGTACTTGCTTGCGTTGTGGCTGGCAAGGTCTGTGACTTGTATCTCGACCTCGAGTCCTCGCATTATTGGATTGCCGTTCTCGTATATCATGTTCAGGTGTGTTGATGTGTATCCGTTGGATTTTCTGTGGCGTTCCAAGTGCTCGAGTCTTAGGAAAGGTATTGCGATTATCCTGTCGACAAGTTTCTCTATATCCTTCTCTTCCTTGACAACCCCCTCTATGCCGTTCACGTCGCCCACCATCAGCTTGTGCCTGTTGTGTCTCTCGCAAAGCCTTCCATATACGACTGTCTTTCGCGGCGTTTTCTCTGCTGTGCTGTCGGGATGCTTTGTCCTTGAGATGACCTTGACTACCGGCGATTCTGCATCAAGGTTGTGGTATGTCGTTATCTTGCCATCCCTTACGACGTAGTGCGGTAGGTGATGGTTCTGTACAGTGACTATGTGTCTTGGGCAGAGTTCAGGAAGCAATTTTGCCATTATCTCTTCGAGATGTCTTGGGTCGCGCTCCACTATGACGAGCTTGCTTCTGTCAATGAACCTTCGTTCTCTGTCTGCCTCAATGAGTGCATTTAGAAGTTGGCCTGTCCTGAGATCATTCATGTTGCTTACTGTGCCTGCAGCTTGGTCTATTCTTAGGTCTAGCTCGTCTGACCTTTCAGTCGTTGCAAAGCTCCAATATTTCATTTCTCTCAACACCTGGATGGTTTTTGCTTCTCCTTGTTTTCAGCCCAGCCTCTTCAAGGACTTTATTCCGCTAGAATTGATGTTGCGCAACAAAGTCCCCGTTTGGCGTAGGACTTTGTTAACGCATGATTGTATACGTGTTAAAGACGCCAGTGAAGACATCTCCATCTAGTGAAATGTCCAAGTTACTTTTCCAGCATCGCTTCATCTCACCAAATGTCATATTAACTAGTACATAGTAACACCAAAGTATTTAAATGTTTTGTTTTTGAACTTTACTTTTTATAAATTATAAACAGTGGTTTATAAAGAAAGTAGGCAGGCACACCCAAGGATGGGCCTACCCAAAACCTGATGGTTTGACCTCAGCTTCTCCTCGACTCCGCTACCCCTGGAGCACCAACCAGACTGGTTAGGGCTGCTCTGTTCCCAGCCTGACCCGATTCCCGGTAAGGCCAGTCCCCAAGGACAGAGTGTCATTGTCCAAGCCAAGACCAGCAAGCCTTGGATAGACCTCTCCTCAAGCTTCGGCCCCATCGTGAAGTCGTTTTATGGTTACAGGAGACGACTAACCTCCCAGCCTAGCCTGCCCGTGCGGCTCAAAGCTGGAATGTTTTTTAAATGTTTGCCAAGACAGCTCTGTCTGGAGAGTAGCCAGTGCCTTTTTTGCGAAGCGTCTTTCACTTTCTCCTTCACTCGCGACAGGGGGAAGCCCCCTACGGGGATGTCGCGATTAGCTAAAGATATTCTGTGAGCGTAGCCTGGCACTGGCCGAAGCGAAGCTGAGTCTCCAGACAGAGCTGCCAATCCCAAAGTTTTAAATATAAAAATTAGTGATAGACTTGTAATTGGTGGTGATTTTTATGAAAAAAGAGAGTTCATCAAAGAATCTTCATTCCCCGACGCTGAATACTATAATGATGGTCGAGGCTGTCCTCGAGGACGCTGAAGGCGATTACTTGTCTATTCCTGCGCTGAAGAAGAAGCTGCCGAAGCAGGTGAATCACAACACGCTGATGCAGATCCTGGCTTATCTCGAGGAGAGCAACAAGATTTCTGTGAGCCTCAAGGGCGTGACGTGGGCGCATAAGCTCAGTTCTAAGTTGAGACGCACGTGACTATAATACGTATGCAACTGCGACTATATCACTAGTTGTAGAAGTCCGTATCCGACGAAACATCCTGCGGTTACGAACGGCATTGCCGGGTAGAACTTGTCTTTCTTTGCGAACAGCAATAGTAGTAGCAGCGCGACGCTTACTACTGCGGGGATTATCAAGACTTTGGCGAATCCGACGCTTTTCATCAGCACGCCTGCGAACAGCAGCGGGAAGCCCATATCCCCTCCGCCGAGGATTGCGCTCTTTATGGTCTCTTGGACCTTCTTCCCTTTCTTCTCTTCCTTGGCCTTCTGCTCGGATTTCTTTGGCAGCTGGTAGGGTATTGATATGCCTGCAAAGACTTTGGATTCTGTCTGGAACTGTGCCATCTTGACCATGTGTTTGCTCTGCCAGACCGCGATTATATCATATACAGAGATGAGCACCAATAATATGACTGCTGCGTATAGGTTCATTATCGGGACGAATATGGCCGCTAGCCCGCCATAGACGAAAATCTCGCTTAGGTTATGTACTATGAAGTTTGGCTTGTATATCTTCAGTATCGCAACAATGACGGCTAGCACCACCGCGATGACTTGTGGTATGAACGCTGAGAACGCTATAGTCAAGCACAGTGCTACCGAGAGGAAGAACCATAGCTTCCAGAGCTTCAGCCCTTTGAATTTTATCAGTAGCAGCACGAGAACTGTGCCGATCAGTACGGCTCCGAGTATGAATATGTATGATTGTGACTCGTCTATCTCAGGCCTTTGCATGTCGAGCGGCAGTTTGTTGTAGGTTATGTTGATGACTTCTCCTGTTGTCTCATTCACGACCTTCTGCGCTACGTATTGGTTCGTGACCGCTAAGCCGACAACCTGCGATAGGAAGAATACTGCGACCAGGATCAGCGTTATCCAGACTGTATGTTTCATGCCGGTTTTGTTTTCATAAAACTATTTAAACCATTCGTTTTTACCAGGAGGCATGAAAATCGCCCACAGCATCAGGCTCAGTGTCTTCTCTTATGAAGGCGAGGACTCCGAGAAGATTGCGAAGGTTTTTGCTTCTCTTTTTCCATTTCCGCTTGAGCAGGAGAAGCTTGCTGTCAAACGCACTAATGCTAGTGGCTTCAGCGAGAAGACCATAGTCATCTTTGAGCTGTTCTTGGAGAAAGAGAAGCACACTTCAGCATTTCTGAAGTATCTAAAGCAGCGTCTATCTGATGACCAGAGGCAGCTTCTTCTCCGTCAGTCCGAATCCAGACTGGATTCTGAACTGAGCTTCTTCATCCGCTTGGACAAGCCTAAGCTTCTTGATGAAGACCGGGTCTGGATAACTGACTCTGGCAACTGCTTCCACATCAAGATGAGCATCGCAGCATACCCATCTACCCACGAGTCCGCTCTTAAAGTCGTGGAGAACTGGCTGGGCTGATTTCTATCGTTAAGTTTAAATAGCCAAAACCTTGCCTCTCGTCATATGGTAAAGACAATCGACCCGTATGGTTCAGATATCCCTGAGGACTACACGAAACTCATAAAAGATTTCGGTTTGGAGGAGTTCGAGCTAGGTACGTTTCCGGATCCGAACAGGGTCATGCGTCGCGGTGTCGTGTTTGGCGGTCGCGATCTCAAAGTCATCGGGGATTGCATCAGGCAGAAAAAACCTTTCTATGTCCTTTCAGGCATAATGCCTACCGGAGATAAGATTCATTTCGGCAACAAGCTTGTTGTTGAGAACATCCGTTATTTCCAGGAGCATGGCGCAAAAGCATACATCCTCGTGGCCGATCTTGAGGCTGCGGCTGCCCGCGGCGTAACTTTGGAAGAAGGCAGGAAGCGTGCGTTGGAGTTCCACATCCCTGCCTACATCGCTCTTGGTCTTGATCCTAAGAAGACCGTCTTTTATTTCCAGTCAGAGAATCGCG
>JAGVOD010000098.1 GCA_020052935.1 archaeon
AGCTCCCGTTCTGTGCGGACAATCCGCACAGAGGTCTATGGCAGGCTAGCCTGCCACAACATCATATCTTTGCTTTTTAAGACTCTCCGGACAGAGCCCGTCAGGCATATTATCCTATGAAGCAAAGCCGCACCCTATTTCGCTTTTGCTTCGCCTAGCTCCGCAAAAGCTCTCATCGCCGCCACGCCCGCCTGAATAATGCTGCGAAGCTAACCAAAGAAAAATCCAATCATTTCAATTACTAAATTTGCCGACTTTGCGGGCTAAATTGGCGGCGACGGTCGCGGCTTTGCTCGATGAGTAAGTTAAACTCAAAAAACTTAAATAGAGAGTGTGATTCATGCAATGCATGGACCTAAACCTTCCTGAAAAAAGAGTTTTCACCGGACCCGCAACGCTGTGGAAAAGAGGATTCGCATTCCTGCTGGACATATTCATCATAGACTTCTTCATCTTCACTGCATTCAAAGCAGTGCTGGCAGAGATACTCGGCAACACCACCGATGTGATGTCTGCGTATGCGATGCTACAGCAGAACGAGGCGCAGGCAAACGTGCTCTTCATGATATTCACCGTGATGGTGATGCTGGCGCTGGCATACTTCGTGCTGCTCGAGTACCTGCTCGGCCAGACAGTCGGGTGCATACTCCTGAACCTCAAGGTAGTGGCGCAGCAAGGCGAGAAAGAATTCTCTATGATGACATTCTGGCAGAGCCTATCAAGGAACATTTTCATGATACCAGCTATACCTTTCATACTATTATGGATAGCAGACCCGCTGTATCTCGTGCTAACGAAGAAGGGCCAACGCCTCACAGAGTGGCTCTCAAGCACGCGCGTGATAGAACAATTCGAACTATAGAGGGAGAGAATGAAACAAGACCAAACACAGACCGCGACAGGCGGAAGATGGGCGGCGGTCGTCGCTGTCCTCATCATACTGGCGATAATAAGCTTCATATCAGCACTGATAATAGGAGCTTTCATAGCGACATCCGAAGTCGAAGCGGCAGGTAACGTAGCGCACATCAAGATAACAGGCGCGATAATGGCAGAATCTGCGGGCGGGCTGATGAGAGAAGGCGGAGCAGACAGCGAGGAGATAGTCAAGTTCATCAAGAAAGCAGACGCCAATCCAGAGGTCAAGGCGATACTGCTCGAGATAAACTCGCCCGGCGGCACGCCAGTGGCGAGCTACGAGATTGCAGAGGCGGTTCGCAAGGCCAACAAGACCACGGTAGCGTGGGTGCGCGAGGCCGGAGCATCAGGCGCGTACTGGGTAGCAAGCTCTGCAGACAGGATATTCGCCAACCCGATGTCTATAGTCGGCAGCGTCGGAGTCACAGCATCATATCTCGAGTTCGAAGGCACACTGCAGCGCTATAATGCGAGCTACAGAAGGCTTGTGTCTGGAAAATACAAAGACATCGGCACACCGTTCAAGGAGATGACTCCCGACGAGGAAGAGCTGATGGAAAGCGTCCTCGCGGACATAAAGGACCAGTTCATCTCTGAAGTCGCGGCCAACAGGAAGCTGTCAGAGGATACTATCGCTGAGATTTCTGACGGAAGGTTCTACACAGGCAAGCAGGCATTGAAGCTCGGCCTTGTGGACGAGCTCGGCGGCAAAGAGGAAGCAGTGAAGTGGATAGAGAAGAAGGAGAACATAACCGCGGAGCTGGCAGAATACAAGAGGCCCAAGACGCTGGCACAGATGCTTACAGAAGTCTTCAGCGAGCATGGGTTCATGATGGGGGAAGGGATTGGAGAATCGATGCTGAGTGCGAAGACCGGAGCGCAGATAAGCACCTAAATCTTTTTCATACTTTTTCTTTATTCTTGAAGGCATCCATCAATATAGAATACGCATTCTGTATCTTCTTGAACTTCTCTTCCCATTCTTTAGGATCTAAACCAGGATGCATGTCAGGATGGACCTCTGTCGCCATCGACCTGAAACGCTCCTTGACGTCCTTCTGCGAAGCGTCTGCGCTGAGGCCAAGTGCGGCGTACGCTTCCTGGACAGAAGAATCAGAATATCTTTTCGGCTCGTACTCTGGGTCGCTGAATGCGGCTGTGAACTCCTCTAACTGCCTTGCGACGTACTCGGGCCCTGCCTGCGACTGCACGTCCCTGACGCTCTGGTACACCGCACCGCAGAATCCTATCAGATCGTCCAGATCCATGGTCTCATTGAACTGAAAAAGATATTTATCAGGGTCTCTCTTATTACCCAACCATTCACCGCATTCATGGAACGCTGCCTCGAGCGGCCCTTGCGACAGGCCTAAGTCACCCATAGACCTGCCTTCCTTGAACCGCCTCACAAGAAGGTGTTCAAAACCTAGGTCTGTGTCTGCAATCTTAAGGAGGTTTTCCAGAGGGCCGATGAAAGTAGGGTCTTCACTTAGATTCCTGAATGCAAAAGGGCTCTTGTAAATCCTTGGTCTCGTCCTGAGAAATTCAAAGTACAGCCTCCTGAAAAGATTGCATTCGGGGATGTTCTCGTGCGTGTACTCAATGTATGTCAGGCCGAGCGATTCCATCTGTCTGACAAGAGTGGGGTGCACCTGAAGCTCAAAGTACTGCCCTGCAAAGGATCTTGCATAGACGAGGCCCCATAAGCCGAGGGACTCCCTCTTTGAGAGATCATAAACGCCGCCGCTGACAGAATGAAGACCTTGCCGCATAGCATCATCCTTAAGATCTTTCCTGCCATCTATCAGAAGCCTAAGCACTTTATCACCAATGACGAAACGGCGTTCCAGCTCACCATACGCATTAGGAGATATAACCCTCTTGTCAATAAGCCTTAGAATATCCCCTGTGACAAAATCAGTATCATACTTGACTAGTTTGCCTGACATGCACAACGCAGAATTACAGGAGGTCTATAAAGGTTATTATTGCTGTTTAAAAGTATTATAAAAGAATTCAGATATCCAGATTGACGACTTCCTTCGCGTGTCTCATTATGAAGTCGCGCCTCGGCTCTACTTCCTCGCCCATGAGAAGAGAGAACATCCTGTCGGCCTTGACAGCGTCCTCTATCATTATCTGCTTCAGCCTCCTCACTGTCGGGTCCATGGTCGTCTCCCAGAGCTGCTGGGGATTCATCTCACCAAGGCCCTTGTAGCGCTGGATGTTCAGGTTCTCAGTGCCGAGCTTCTGCACCATCTCGTCTTTCTCGGCGTCAGAATGCAAATACCAGAACTGCTTGCCCTTGGAGATGCGGTACAGAGGAGGCATCGCGATATACACATAGCCTGCCTCGATAAGCTTCTTCATGTAGCGGAAAAGGAAAGTCAAAATCAAGGTGGAGATGTGTGATCCGTCGACGTCCGCATCAGTCATCAGGACGATCTTGTGATAACGCGCGCCCTCGAGCTTGAACTCCTCGCCGATACCGCAGCCGATGGCTGTGATGAGGACAGAGATCTCATGGTTCTCGAAGACCTTGTCCAATCTCGCCTTCTCGACGTTGAGGATCTTTCCGCGCAGCGGCAGGATGGCCTGGAACTCACGGTTGCGGCCCTGCTTGGCGCTGTTATGGACGAAAACTCCTGATGCCAATGCAAAATTGTGGGTCCCCGGGACTTCTATATCATACACATCCCTAGCCTCAGGCAGACGTGTTATTGATATTATCTTGTGATTATGACCCACAACTGCTTCAGTCGGTCTTATGCACTCATGGTCGAAGGACTTTTGGGCAGCTGTTTCGTGTGTGAGTATGTTCTCATTCAGCGGCATCAGAGAATCACTCTTCTTCAACTCACAGGCATGTTTGTATGTCCCGTCCCTGAGCATAAACAGGTGGTTGGGTGTGCACGTGATATCCTCATCATTATCTAAGACTATCTTAATAACTTCAGCTCCTGTCTTGGTCTTTCTCGGGTTTGTTATCTTCTGGATACCAACCCGGCCATCATCCAGTATGGTGTAACAGAAATTATCTTTGTCTTCTTGGTCTTCCTTGACGAGTTCAATGAAAGAAAGCGCCCGCCCATCGGCCAACGCAACCTTGGTGTCGCCCGAGAAGCATCCCCCGGCCGAATCGCCTTCCACGACGAAGATCTCAGACTTCGCAGGGTCGCGCTCAGAACAATCTGCGAGCTTACCTGGCAAAGAGCCGCCGTTAAGCGCGCCCTTGCGCCTCGTCAGATCCCTCGCCTTCCTTGCGGCTTCACGGGCCTTGGCTGCCTGCACAGACTTCAGTATTATGAGCCTTGCAACAGTGGGGTTCTCCTCGAGGAACGTCCCCAGGCCTGTGTTGACAAGAGACTCGACGATGCCCTTCACGTTCGAGTTGCCTAGCTTCGTCTTGGTCTGGCCCTCGAACTGAGGCTCTGCCAGCTTGACCGAGATGATAGTGGATAGGCCTTCCCTGACATCTTCGCTGCTGAGCTTGATGTCCTTCTCTAGGTTCTTGTCTTCAGCATACTTGTTGAGCGTCTTGGTTAGCGCTGCCTTGAAACCTATCAGGTGCGTGCCGCCCTCAGTCGTGTTGATGTTGTTGGCGAAACAATGCACATTCTCCTGGTAGCCGTCGTTGTACTGCAATGCTATCTCGAGCTGGATATCCTCCTTGGACTTCTCGAAATATATCGGAGCGTGAAGAGGGTTCTTGTTCTGGTTGATGTACTCGACAAAAGCCACGATGCCGCCTTCATAGTGATAGTCATGCTTCCTGCCATCGCGCTCGTCCTCTATGCTGATAGTCAGGCCCTTATTCAGGAAAGCCAGCTCGCGCATACGTGCAGCGAGAGTGTCATAATGGAAGTCGTCTGTCTCCATTATAGTAGTGTCCGGCCAGAACCTTACAAGAGTGCCTCGTCTATCTGTGCTGCCCAGGACCTTGAACTCCCCGACCTCGCCCTGCCTGAATTCCTGGCAATGGACCTTGTTGTCACGATAGACTTCTACGTACAACTTTGTCGAAAGAGCATTGACGACTGAGATGCCTACACCATGCAAGCCGCCAGATACCTTGTAAGAAGAACGGTCAAACTTGCCGCCAGCATGCAGCTTGGTCATGACCACTGTGAGCGCAGGGATATTGAACTTAGGATGCATATCAACAGGGATGCCCCTTCCATCATCCAATACTGATACGGATTTGTCTGCATGGATGACGACCTTTATGTTCTTGCAGAACCCAGCCATAGATTCATCTATAGAGTTATCCACGACCTCGTAGACAAGATGATGCAGTCCAGGCAGGCCTGTAGAGCCGATGTACATGCTAGGGCGCTTCCTGACCGCGTCAAGGCCACCTAGGACAGTGATGGAATCGGCGTTGTATGTCTCTGCCTTCTTCTCGGTTTTTTCTGCCATTTTCTCTTTGGTTTTTCAACTAAAAATGATGCTTTTTTAAGGCTCCCAACAGGCCAGAATCTATCCTAGAAAAAAGAGCGCAGGTATATATAGTTTTCTATTTGAAAAATGGCTCTACGAGGCCTATAAGTGCCGAATTCGAGGGTTTTAGGTTTGGTGAAAAGGGGGGCTGGGGGGCTGGTTTTGAGTGTTTTTGCCACATTAGGAATGGTAGCTGCTACACCCGAGCCTACGACCTGACGCTAAGACAGACAACACAGGACTGTTTATGGCGTAACGAGAGACAACATCGGGAAGCGTCATTCCTGCTTGTTTTTTCTCTTTATCATATCTTTAATCATGACGGATTTCCGAGCAGGTTTCTATAACAATACCATTCTGCAGTATGGATTATCTGTGTCCTCAATTGCGCGAGGACATCCTTCTCTGCGCGGATTGAAGAGTAGTCGATGTTCTGTATCGGGCAAGAGCCGACACACTTATGACTCTTGAGATAGACGCAACATTTACACCCTGCGTATTTCAAGGAGAGATCCCTGAACAAGGTCCATGCCTGCTCTGACCTCCAGATGTCAAGGAAAGCAGATATATTGTCTGGCGAGAATGATCCTGCGATAAAAGGCCTCCTCACAGCATCAGGAGCGTCAAGGTCAGCAGCGGGCGAATAAGAGCAGCCGTATACAAGAAACCTGTCGGTCGACGCATCATAGTCAAGGTTGGTCGCTTCCCTGCCAGCAGCACATGATGATTTTTTCCTCACAACCGGGTCCTTCCAGATGTCATCAGAATAATCTGTCTCCAGCGTCGTCGTGAAATTCACTCCAAGCTCGTCTTTCACAGCTACCATGTCTTCGATGGCATTCTTGAATTCTCTTGCACTCACCATCTGGTTCATAATAGAGGCATCCCTTACCTGAGGCCTGAGCGGTATCACTGTTATGCTCTCTGCGCCGACGCTCTTGCATATCTCGCCCAGAGCGCGGATCTGGCCCTTATTCTCTTTTGTCAAGACTGTCGTGAGCCTTATCCTTGCCGAAGGATGGAGACGCTTCAGCTCGGTCAGGTTGGCTATTATCTTGTCAAATGTCCCAGGCCTGTACTTGTTGTGGGTAGTCCTGTTGCCGTCTATGGAACAGATTATCCATATGTTGCTCAGATTGGCAAGCCCTTCCAAGACACTCCTACTCCAAACCCCGTTCGTAGCAACCGAGACGTAGACGCCCTCCTCCTGGAATTTCCTGACTATGTCGAAGAAATCAGGATGCGTCGTAGGCTCACCGCCGGTCAAGCGCACCTCCATCAGGCCATGCCTGCCCAGGAATTCCGCAATACTCATCACTGCAGAAGTCGGGACGTGGGGGGCTCCTTGCTCGGCTTTGATGAAACAGTAGCTGCAATGCAGGTTGCAGTTCCTTGTTATCTGGAAGTAGATCCTGCGAGGAAAACGCGTGTGCGTCTCAGGTGTTGCGCCCAAGAAGATTGTTGCCAACATACCATCTAGCCGCTTGATGCATCTGCCTTTCCTCGTTTGGGTGCTGCGTGGCAAGAAGCTCCTGAATTGCGGCCCACTTATCTTAAACAATCTCCCCGTCTCTGTATCAAACTTCGTGTACTCGTCGAATTCAGGATGCTCCTTATAAAGCTTAAGCACTTCGTCCCTCCTCCCGCAGGGTTATCTGCGCTTCGCTCGTCTTCCTGTTGCCGCGCAACGGTTGGCAGGAAGTGCAGTCCTTGCAGGGCAACGCTCCTGAAGAATGAAGGCAAGAGTAGTCGCCGCTCAACTCAGCTTTGCGGATGTCCCTCAACTTCTCTCCCTGCCAAATCGATGAGATTGAATGGGTCCTTACGTCCCCCAATACAACTGAAGGATCGATACTCTTATTGAATAGTTCATTGAAGCAGACGACTGCGCGGCCATCGACCGATATGTTGAATCGAGCCCAATGGACAAGGCAAGGTTTGCGTCTCTTCGAGCATGGCCTCGCGGAATGCGAAGGCAATAGGTCATTGTAGGTATGATACGCCCTGATGAATGCATCATCAACCAAGCCTGTCGATTTCCAATGCTTCACGAAACCTTCGTCAGCGGCCTTGTCTTGCGACTGGACCCTGCTCACGATGAGGCGGAAACCAAAACGCGATTTGATGCGGTGCATATAATGCATGTTCTGCATGACAAGATCAAATGCATCGACCCCCTTTGTCCTCAGATAGTCTTCCCTGTCAGTGCTGTTGACCGAGACCTCAACTATGCGGGCATTCTCGCAAATGACATCAAGCAGACGCTTATCAGAAGTCACAGCAGAGGTGAACAGCCAGCACCGCACACCGTTCTCGCGGGCAATCCTCAATGCATCAGGTAGCATCTTCCAGAGCAAGGGCTCGCCGACAGCGTGTATCCTGAGCGTCGACCAGGGGTATAGGGACATCTCCTCGATAATCCTTTTGAAAAGCGGCAGCTTCATCGAGTCTTCCCTAAACTTCACCCCCCGCTCGTCCTTGCGGGTTGTCCCGACAGGGCAATGCACGCAGCTGCAAGGGCAAGCTCCTCTGCAGACCTCAACATTGACAATGTTTGGGAAGTTGTACATCTCTCTCGTTGGAAAGCCCAATGACCTGAGATCAGCGGCATCACCCATGATTGACACCTAGTTTTCGTGCACGTTCCTCTGTGAAAGGCTCAACGGCAACGACCTTGCATAGCATTCTCCAGTCGCAGTCAGTGTAATGGCAGGCACAGCCAACATCAGGCACTTCGACAGGAGCCAAGATGCTCTTCTTCTCTTTGCTCACGACATGATGCATCCGCTCGAAATAAGCGGCATTGCCTCTGCTTGAGTTCGGGCAGCTCTCAAGGACGTGGAGGATATACTTGTTGGGCACAGGCGCTGCGTTAAGCGACCTCTCCGCATTAGCTATATCCTCTGGTCGGTTGATGTTGATGAAATCTCCTATATCTGCCGTGCAAAGCAACGCTCCTTTTGCAACATCATCCATGGCGAGGGAGAAGCTTCTGTCCTCTTGGCCTTCAAGGAGAGTATGTAACCTGTCCAGGAAGTAGACCTGTGCAATCATGTTGTAGGTCAGCAGAGGATCATCAATATTTGAGCTCGAGCCGAATATTGCATACCCTCCAACACGCACCCGTCTCATATTATCTTGGCCGCCCTTCTCTGTGATGAACGTCGCACACACCAGCCCATGATGATGCAGGCGAAGCAGCAGCTCGAGCTGCCAAGGAAGCAGTATGCTGTCCCCGCACAAGCAGAGAAGCTCGTTCCCAAGATAGCTCAACGCATCAAGGCCGTGCTTGGCCCGGCGTCCTTCCTGAACAAAATGCTTCCGTGCATCGAATATCGCGCTTTCGGGACCCTTGCCCTGCTGGACAATATAGTCGATCGACACGCCCCATCTAGAACCATCACCGAAATATTCCTGTATCCTCTCTCCTCTATAGCCTATGCTCATCAAGAACTCATTCACACCCGCAGCTGACGAATTCAGGATGATGTGTTCCAAGATGGGCTTACCTGCAATCTCGACCAGCGGTTTAGGCCTCGATTCTGTCAGCTTGCCAAGCCGCCTCCCACGCCCTCCTGCAAGTATTAACGCTTTCATCTTCCCACCCGCTTCATAAAATAATCATCCACACAAGACTTTATCTTAGCAGCTATATCTCCTACGGCGCCAGAAGTCTCAATGGGGAGAACTCC
The DNA here is from genome assembly GCA_020052935.1 of archaeon. Classification (GTDB taxonomy): domain Archaea; phylum Nanobdellota; class Nanobdellia; order Woesearchaeales; family UBA11576; genus JABMQF01. The sequence goes on from JAGVOD010000098.1 coordinate 9,051, forward strand.
GTCGGTAATTGAATAGAGGTGCTGGAAATTCTTCTTCACCTTTTCCATATAAGCTGGCCTCTCGTTCGGATAAATGATGCAGCCTTTTTCAGGAGACCTTCTCATGACCCGCTCGTAGGCAACCGCAACATCACACTCAAGTATGAACGGCAGATCTGCAGTCACATCATAACCTGTGACTGCGAGCAGTGAACCTAATTCCCCAACACCTGCGGCACAGTAGGCTAAATGCGAGAGGTAGCTCCTGTTCTGGAGCAGGACTGTGCGACAGTCTTCGAGCAGGGGAAGGACGGCCGAACAGACAACATACTTCCTTCCAGCGCTCAAGAGCAAGAAGCTGCAGTCACCCTCTGCCAGAAGTTGCGGGTTGGACCAGAGGAACTTGCTTACCTGCCTGAAAGGATCTTTTTTCTTCAAGACCAGCTCTGTGATGTTTGATCCGGAGTAGAGAGAATCTTGACGCATCGACGCAGAAAGCATCCTGATCTGTGTGTCTTTGCCAGCGCCGCTGTGCCCGTCGAAGGTTATCAACACGCCGCGTCTCTGAAAGCTGCGGTCTGGCGGATGCTCCATCCCGAAACAGCCAAGGAGATATGGGTACAGACAGTCCATTGATTCTTCCGAGTTGCCTAGGCTTTGTGCAAACCCGACTATTTTTTCCAGATCCATCATTGCCCCCGCATTACTGAGTCTATCAGTCTCGTCGTCGATATGCCCCTTCCCGGCCTTTCTGGGAAAAATGCAACAGAGCCACCGCAAGACTGAACCAGGTCTATCTCCTTCCTCACGATGCCTTGCAGGTTGTCTGAGTCATCCTTAAAGAAGTAGTCGGGCTTTAATTCTCTGAGAACAGAAAGGCAATTTGGTTCTTCAAGAGGGAGTACATAATCAACGCAATCAACATTGCATATCATATCTAACCTTTCATTAACGTTCAAGACAGGCCTGCTTTCTCCTTTTTTTGCTCTTATATCTGCATCTGACAAAGTTAATGCAACCAATAAAGGATTGGGATATTGGCTGAGAAACTGTCTTGCATAAGCCATACTTCGAATATGGCCAAGATGTAATAAGTCAAAACAGCCTGAAACAATTCCTAGAGTAGCAGATTCTCTTTGGCTTTCCCTTAAGAAATGAACCCGGGTTATTCTTTCAGATAAACTATAATCTGGATTGATAGGGGTAGCTCCTGCTCTTGTTTGGATTCTCCTTCCTATCTCATTTTGAGTTGTTGTATCTTGTTGCAAATATTTTAATAGCTCATCTTTTTGCCTAAAATAGCCTAAATATTCTGCAAACTGTTCAGGCGTGTATACTTTTAAGCTTTTAATGTCCTTAATTATCTCCACAGGTTTCATTATTTATTGCCTTCAGTCCCTTTTATAGTACTTTGAACATCAACACCTCTTATGCAATATGCGTCCTTTCCATTGAGATTTCCATATACAAAATAAGCCATTGCAGGGCAACCACCACTACATTTGACCTTATAATAACCGCAGTCTGTACAGCCCTCTCTTGTTAAGTTTCTGAGTCTCTTAAGTAGAATTGAATTATGCCACATCTCAAGCAAGTCCTTTCCTCTTACGTCTTCTCCAGTCATCTCTTCTATATTTATGAAATAGCCGCATGGAGCTATCCTACCATAAGCATCAAGATTCAGTCCAGAACAGCCTAAAACGCATCTTGAATTGTCAAAAGGATAAGGTGTGTATCCTGAGATCTCACTTCCTTTGCTGTCCTTAGTCCCTTCGCAGAAGATATCATAATTTACTCTTACCGTGCCTTTTGCTAAGCCTAATTCATCTCTCAACCTCTGGACAGTATATGCAGCTTTCACCACCTCTTCAGGCGAGAGCATCTCGCTTGAACTGGCACGTCCAGAAAGTCTCATGAGTCCGAAGCTCAGCTTAAACCCATATGAGTGCGACAATCTTATCATATGTTCCATTTTAGGCATTGTCGATTTCATCAGCACCAGATTTATTGTAGGGTCTGTAGGCTTTTTAGCAGTCTTGTTGTAATCAGCAATCCTTTTGATAGTCTTCATCGCTCCGCGATAATTTCCCACCCATCTTATTCTGTCGTTCACCTCTTCTGGCCCGTCTAGGCTTATCCTTATGTCCTTGATGTCTCTGGATAGTATTTGTTCAAGCTTTCCTTCGTCAAACATCCCATTCGTATTCAAGCCTACCTCTATCCCTTCACCATTCATCATATCCACAATGTCAAAGAAGTCAGGTCTCAATGTAGGTTCTCCTCCGGTTAGCCTGATCGAATACCCGCCAAAGTTGACAAACTGTCTTACGATGTCTTCTATCTCTGAGAAAGTAATCTCTGCCTTGTTCCATTTTGCAGCATTCGAATCCATAAAGCAGTCAGTGCATGCGCCGTTGCAGCGCTTGGTTAATTCCCAGAACATGCTGTTTGGCGTAGAGGTGGCATCTGTCAGAAGAGCATAACCTCTTTCTGTTACATCTACTATTTGCACTCGGGATTCTTTGTCTTCTAATTTTAATAGTTCCTGTTTTTTAATTTCATATTCAATGGGTCTTAGAAATTTCCTTCTTCCTATTTTTGTATCTACAAAAAGCCCGCCGAATGATTCTTTTTTCAGGATTAGTCTTCTTTTTAGCATCTTAGTTTGTATGTTTTCACACAGCCCTTTCTCTAAAGTAGAGCGATTTTACATGAATTTCCTGGGGGATTTCTATCCGTCCAATCTCTTTCATTGATCTAATATCATAGACACCTATAGATTGGTGGAAATATCTTCCAATGGTCCGGTCATAATCTCCTGGATCCTCAGCCTCTTTAATCTGTTCCGCTTGATAAGCAAACAAGCATCCCTCACTTAAACAAAAAATATTTTGGGTGAGCATTGGTTTGAAATCTAATGTTCCTACTTTCCTTAAAGTCTGTGTATCATGAAAATCAAAGCTTCCTTGGTGCATACTTATCCCGATTACTTGCCTGTTTGAGATTAGAGGGTAAATAGAGAAATTATGTGTTGTTGCCCTTCTTTTGAACCCTTCATCAGAAATCATTCCAATCATTTCAAGGCCAGGAAGCTTGAAAAAAACTATCTCTCCCTTACCATTATTTACAGCAACACGATTGCCAGAACTTGTAACATTGTAGTTAAATGTGCTGCTTTTGCCTGTTTTGGCGCTACCTATCTTTTCTAGCGTTGTTGAGTCATAAACACAGACACAGCCTTGAGGTATGACTATGAAATAGTTCCCATTTAAGCATGCATCGTATCCTCCTGCAAGATGGCGCACTGCCTTCAATGTGTCTGCATCCATTACGACGGTGTCTTCATTACCTTCACTCCCTTGTCCTATAGTAGAAAATATGTATCTCTCGTTAGCTGAAATTTTCCCAAAATTGCCATCCGCGGGGTGTCTCTCCCACAATAGCGTCTCCAATGTTTCTGCGTCACAAATATGAATTCCACTATAAAAATCAGAGAATATCAAATGTTTTGCATCCATGAAAACCACATCTCCTCCAAAAGTACACGTATCTTCAATTTCAAACATTCTCTTACCATCATGGTAGCCTAAAATCCTTGTTTTTGGCTTAACTCCCGGTTCAATTGTTTTCTCAACACTTCCAACCACCAGCACATCTAGATTTGGGTCAATTTTATGTGCAGAGCTCATCCTCGTACCTCCATCTTTCATACAAACCCCTCATGATATCGTGGGCTTCTTAGATATTCAATGACTTCGTTGTATCTGCTCATAGGATGTGTACAGAACCTTATACATTCAACCTGATGGATTCTATCCATGACCTGTTTTCTTCTGTCACCGTGCCATAGCTTCTCAAATGTGTCGCCGGTGTCATAATTAATCGTCCCAACATTCCACTCATCAAGGAACCTCAGGTTGCAGCAGGCATAGACCTTCCTGTCTGCAGCGATAACTGCCATCAATGGGGAGGCGAGGCATTTCCCTGTGACGTGCTCTATCCCATTGACGCCGGGACGCACATAGCTGCCGCGCCTCGGGGACTCGCCTGCCGATGAAAGTTCATTGACATCAGAATCAGAGAGCCAGTAGTCGATGAACACCTCCATCTTGCCCGCATATGACGCCCGTTCTCTCTCGAATGCACAGAGCAGAGCCGTCTTCTGCTCGGTGCTCATACCTGCGGGCCGACCAACTTCCTCGTAGAACGGTGGCCTCAAAAGGATATAATCCACACCCAAGCTGTCGCCGAGAATTAGGGCATCACCAACCAGATCCACCATCTGGTGGTCCATGGCAAAAGAGAGGCCAATCACGGGGTGCCTCTGCCCAAGTGATTTCTTCAGCATCACAGCATAACGCACACCTGCGATAACCTCGTCGAAGTCATTGCTCTTGTGGAGCCGCGCGTGAGAGTCTGCTGTAGGGCCATCTATGCTAACTCTGAGATAGTCCGCATTCTTGACAATGGCCCCATGCAACTCTTGTAGCCTGCTGCCATTAGTCACTATGCCAACCTCAAATCCAAGCCTTTTCGTCTCTTCCAGAACTGTGGTGAAAGAATCGTGGAGTGTGGGCTCGCCCCCTCCCTTGTAGACTATGCCTTTGACTCCCAGTTCCTTGAGCTCGCTGAGCAACTGGCAAACTATGCCTGCGTCCAATGAGTTGTTCCTATGGACCGGATCAACGCACCATCCGCAGGAGTGGTTGCAGTAGTCAACGAGATCGATTTCGACAGTGACCGGGAAGATGTCTCTGCCTTCAGACAGCGCTTTTAGCCTGTCGATGTGTGCAATGAACTTGTAGGGGCTCATCTCTACATCTGTCAATGATTCTCCGAAACGCATTTTAGCCCACCTCTTCGATGCGCTTCAAGACGTCAAGATGTGTAGGATTCACAACCGACTTCTCTAATTCTGCAAGATTAAGCCATGAAAGCGCTTTTGTCTCGCGCCTGTCAACCATATTCCCCTCTTGTTCGCCTGTTATCCTTACAAGAAAGAAGAGAAGAGTTGAATAGTAGTATCGGTCAGTATCATCAGCATAGAATCTCTCGTGCTTTACATCGATGGCGCGTTCGCTAACTACATCAACAGGGAAGCCAGTCTCATCGAGAAACTCGCGTTTCAGGCCTTTGATTACAGACTCGTTCCTCTCAATGCCTCCGCCAGGCAACTCAAACCAGTCTTTCCAGGGGGGTTCCACAAGGAGGAACTTGCCGCATCTCTTTGCGATGCCATATGCCGATATCCTCGTGTATATCGGAGTCCCTTTTGGCTTTGAATGCAGCACCCCCTTGCGGTCCTTGAATTCCTGAGCCATAGCACTTCACCCCCTCATGACCCCAAAATGCCTACCCCGCGCACACGAGGCGACCTTTCGAAGGCATTGTTATCAAACGCTGCATCTTCCATTATCCTGTCAGCCAGCAATTCAAGCCTTGAGCAGTCCATGCCCAGAAGCGAATAGACTGTCATGAAGAGCGCTATCCCGTTCAGAGGGTGAGGCACGACGCCTTCCCAGGAATGCCTCTTCAGTATGCTCTCCCTCATCGCAGATAACCTGCTGGTCGATTCTGCAGCAAGCGCCCTGACTATGGGGTCTTTAGGCAGCACGAACTCAGGCATCAGCACAGCCTTTCCGCATATCTCGGGCTCGGTCGTGGTATGCTCGAATGAAGCGTCGCTGGCTATATCCGAGCCTGCATAGAACTCGATGTAGGGATAGACAGTCAGGCGGGCCCCTTTTCCGACGAGAGATATGCTGTGCTCAATCGTCTCTATGATGTCCTGCACATTGGCGGTGGGATAGAATATTATTAGGTTCATCAGTGGTGTCATGCCAGCAGAGATGGTAGATTCAATGGCTTCCTTGGCGAGAATGGCTGGTTGCGGGTGAGATATCCTCTTTCCCATATCCCTAAGGACTTTCTTGGAGAATGATTCCACGCCGTAGATGATGAACCTGAAGCCAGCGCGTTTCATGGCCGCGAGGACAGGACCATCGACCCGATCGACCCTTGACAGGCAGAAGAAAGCCATCCCTGCGAAGCCCGCCTCCTGTTCGACAAGGCTGCAGAACTCCAACACCCTCTTCTTGTCCTGCACGAAATCGTCATCGCAGATATAGAAAGAAGTGGCTGATGGATGCGACTCTTTCGCATTCCTCATCATACGGATTATGCCCTCAGGCCTGAGCAGCAGAGGGCGCTGGCAACCTGCGGCGTGGTCGAGGAAGTTCGTCGAGGAGCAGAACCGGCACTTCATAGGGCAATGGCTCGAGGTCACGAGCCTTATGGTGCGGAGCATGCCGTCATTCCTCATTATCTTGAGATGCTTCTCAGTATAGACCGATTCCATGAAGCGCCAGTAGCGTTCGTAAGGTATGCTGCTGAAGTCTGTGCACAGGGAGATGTGTTCAAACTCTTCCTTTGTGTATGGCTTTGCATCGCCTGTGTCCACAAAACAGTCTGCTGTCCTGACGAAAATGCCAGGGATATCCAGAAAAGACTCACTATTTTCTTTAGCGAGCGCGCCCACGATGTGCTCCATGGCAAACTCGCCGAAGCCCTTGACTACGATATCAACCGAAGAATTCTCGAACAGGAAATTTGCGTTGAAGGCAGCGCCTTGCCCACCTGCGACCAGCAGAGAGCTGCACATCCTCCTCGCAGAAATCATCAGCTCGACGTCGTTCTTCAATGTCTGCTGGAGCAGGCTGAAACCGATGATGTCATACCTGTTCGAGCTGACGAGGTCCAGGAACTTTTCTTCGCCCTCCAGGTCGCAGTCCAGGACATCGACGTCTGCAAGCCCCCTCGACTTAAGGTAAGATGCTATTCTGTGCACGCCAAGAGGCGGAGACAGGTACTGGCCTATCCTCAGCTCGCCTGACTTGTACGGGCCTATGAGCAAAATTTTATACTTCACAGTAGCTAGACCTCCGAATAGTTTGATTATCCCCTACTTAGACAGAAACCTCTCTTTTTTCAGCTCATCAACGACGTCGAATATCTTGACGTCCAATAAGGTAAAGTCTGATCTCACCACGCCCAGGAACGATTTCATCTCCTCGATGTCTTTGAATACGAGATGCACCAAAAAGTCAAAGTCGTGGTTGACACGGTAGAGGGAATTCAAGGCAGGGTGTCTTGCGAGATAACTTTCCAATGCGTCCCTGTCATTTCCGCCCACCTTGAAACCAATATGAACATTGCTCTTGTAGCCGAGCTTCTTGAAATCCACCAGCGTGGTGTGCTGTATGTCTGCATACCTCTTCAACGCGTCGAGGCGGTCATACAGCGTCGTCACGGGTATTTTGAGGTCGCGCGATATGTCGGTCACTTTCTTCCTCCCGTCAGAGCGGAGATGCGCGATGATGTCGAGATCGGATTGCTTGAGCATTTTCGTCAACATTACGGCCAACGCCACGAATATCACGGATTATTACGCAGAAGTCGTTCTTATTATTGCTGGGGCATTTTTTGAACAAAATAGAAATATTTTTATACTTTAATACCTTTTTGAGCAATATTACTTAAATAAATTGATAATAGTGGTAAAAATGGCCAAAAAAACGCCTGTCACAATAGACGTGAAAGATAGGAAGATACTGCAGCAGCTGGACATCAACGCCAGGCAGTCATTCTCAGAGATAGGCAAGAAGGTGAAGATGCCGAAGAACGTGGTCGCATATAGGGTCAATAACCTCGTCGATGCTGGGATAATAAAAGGGTTCTATACCGTGATAAATGTCGCGAGATTGGGGTACATGTACGTAAGGCTCCTGCTCAAGCTCCAGAACACGAGCGAGGAGGATGAGAAAAAAATAGTCCAGTTCTTCAAGGAGAAAAAAGAGGTGAGCTGGCTTGCAAAAGTAGGAGAAGGCTGGGATCTGGCCGTGGTTGTACTGGAGAAAGACCTCATGCAACTTAAGGCGCTGTACAAGGAGCTGCTGTATAGGTTTAGCGACAAGATTGCAGAGAAGGAGATATCAATCGCGACAGAGGTGTATCACTTCAAGAACAAGTTCCTATACGATGCTATAGACCCTAGCTATTCCATCGTCGGCGGCTCGCTGGGGGGGGCTGAAGTCGACAAGCTTGACATAGCCCTGCTCAATGAGCTGAGCAGAAACGCGCGCATACCTACTATGGAGCTGGCAAAGAAGCTACGTGTCACGCCCAAGACCGTCATCGCACGCATGAAGAGGCTGATCAAGGACAAGATCATCTTGGAGTTCAGGTGCAATGTCGATTATGAGCTGTTAGGATACCAGTATTCGCACATATCATTCATGCTGTCTGCACATTCCAAGGAGAAGGAAAAGATCTTCTTCCACATATTGGCGTCGCATCCGACAGTGCTCTACATAACAAAATCTCTGAGCCGGAGGGATATCGAGTTTGAGTTCCTCACTAAAAACCCCTATGAGTCGCACAGGCTTCTGGCACAGCTTATGAGACAGTTGGGATTGCCTGTCAGGGAGGTCGAGGTAATCCAGGTCTATGAGATATACGACATCAAGTACTCGATAAGGGCGGACTAGTCGCCATACTGGTCAAGAAGGAACTCGTTGAATAAACCTCGATGGTCAAGTATGAACCCGGTCAGCTCCTCTTTCCTCTGGACGTACCTCTGCTCGTCGATGAACCTGAGGCAGGCAAGCTCCTCTATCGCGAAGAAATCGCCATCTCCCATGTCTTCACGCGTCTTGCTTATGAGCACGTTCAGATGCGAATATGCCCTCGTGAAGTGAGGCAGCGCCTGGCTGCTGGAATTGCTGCCGGCAAAAAGGTTCAGGCCGGTCCAGTACTCTGCCATGAAAAGGTCGTAGTGCCGCCTCATGGAGTCTCCTTCGGATGAGTTCACAACGTCGGATGCTGTGTTGAACTCTGCCCTTGCGCTCTTTATATCCCCGAGCCGCATGTATGCCCTGCCTTTGTTGAACAAGGCATAGATCCTCGCGTTCTCGTCATGCGACAGCTGTTGGATGTTGTCAAGCGCATCAAGCGCTGCTTCTGCATCGCCCGCCCCTCCTTTATTTATCAATGCCCTCGCAAGCGCGATGTTGCACCACTCAGCGCCGATCTCGTCTCCGACACCTTTGAATAATAGGATACCTTCCCTTGCGTAGCGTACAGCGTCGTCGAACAGGCCCTTCTCAGAGTAAAGGTCTGCGAACTTGTGATATGTCCATCCTTGGAGCGCAGGGACTCTCGGCTGTTGCGCCCTCTCCCATCTGAGCCCCTTATCGAACTGCGCCAGAGCTGTCCCATATTCCCTCATCCTGAGATGGATATGCGCTAATGCATAGTTGTCCCATCCGCAGCCGTTCTCGACGTTGCTCCGGAACTCATCCAAGTGCCTGTTGACTGCGGCGAAGTCACGCTCGGCGGCAGCGGCATCCATCAGCATGTGCAGTATGTTCGTAGCGGTGAAACAATTATTATCCTCGAAGCAGACGAACCTTGTCACGCCGGTGCTCTTGGTGATGTTGAGTGCGCGTTCATAGTAATTTATCGCGTCGTCAAGCTCTCCTCTCCTGTTGTTAAGGTAAGCGAAATTCACTATCGCTTCGACATTCCCTGCGGTGTCTGGCAGACGATCTATCTTGGCCTTTGCCTCAGTTATATCAAGCGTCCTAGTTATCTCATACTGCGTAGTCATGTCCGCTATCATCCGCATCTCCGGCGGAACGCCCGCTATGAGCTCTTCCAGAGAAGTCTTGCTCGAGCCTTGCGACTCGAGCTCCTTGAAAAGCTCAATGATGCCATGCCTTTCGACGGCAAAAAGAAGGAAATGGTCACTCTTCATCTTATCAAAAAGCTGTCTCCTGAGGGAATCGATCCTGTCTGGGTCCATACCTCCAGCGCACTCTATCACCCTGGCTGCTGCAGGATACACCTTGTCCAGGCCGCACTCTGCGGCAAGCACCATGTCGAGCAGCTGCGTGGAATCATCCTGCCTTCCTGAAAGGTAGCAGAGGCCGTCTTGGTCGGAGGAACATGCCATCGCCTCGGCCTTTTCTGGTGTGGCCTCGCCTTTGTCGAGCCAGTTCAAGTAATAGGCTCCACCAGCTATCGCTGCTGCTGCAGCGACTGCACATACAACGCCGCCCAGAACCTTTAGCTTCGGAACCCAGACAGACGAGCGTGTCTTGCGGGCGTAAGCTACGGCCACGCCCGTCTTATCTGCGTCATCGACTCCGACATACTTGACGTCGGTATGCCTGAATTTGCTCCGTCTAACAATCTCTTCCAATTGGTTCCTTCGCCTGCTTATGTCATAACGTTTAGAGATCAGCACTTGCTCTTCAACCGTGCTCGCAGTTTGGGTGCAATAGCCTCCAACTTTGAAGACAAGCATATCTACGTCATCCTCTCTTCCGGTTCGTGTCGAGTGTTGGTATTCAAGAGAGACAGTCCTGTCCATCCACCCTGCGAGCATACTGATTTCAGTCAAGAATTCAGTGACGTATGTTCCTTTATACGGCAGCTTCATAGATTCAATATCCTTCGTGCCATCTTCGTTACTCAGGACGGTAGATACGGAAAACACTAGCTCATCCCCCGGAAGCATCGTGTCGTATATGCTATCCAGGAGACCTATGTTGTCATCAAAATTACCGAACGTCCTTCCGAGAAGAAGGTATGTGCTATGGGGCCTATTACCGAACTGGTCTTTATCATCATCACCTATGGCCTCTTCCAGAGCGTCTCTAAGTTTTCGCGAATTAATTATGTTTGCAGATACCTTTCTTACGCAGTTGTTAAATCCGCCGTGTGTCAGTTCATTCTTGTTTTGGACCCTGAACCTATCTGTAGCGTCCTGCTGGAGAGCAAATTTGCCGTCAAGGATTTCTTCTAAGCCGACCATGCTGATGGGGTGCGCTGCAGTATCGACACAGAACAGCTTGAAGCCAGTGGAAAGAAACCTGTTTGAATATGGAACAACAAAGTTGGCGAACTCGATAAGCCCTGTACCTGAGCCGAGGGCTATGAAGTGATTCATACCTTTTCGAGAGGTTTCGGGGGGCAGGGGGGTTGGTTCATCAAACTCTTCACGAGAAGGTATTCTGCCTGAATTGTCTCCGAAAAGCAACCTCTCAAGGCACGCCCTCTCTGGCTTAAGCAGTCTCTCTCTGTATTCATCATTCCTGATTGTGGCATTGTGATACGCCCTTGACGCCCTTGTATGCAAGTAAAGAGGGAACTTTGCCTCGTATTTCTGCTTCAACTCCCTATATGCTTTAATCCAGATCTGCTTTTCCTTGGCATCCATCTGGACACTCTTCGCACTTGCTTCCATGAGATCTTCACACATGATTGGGTTCAAGAGCAGCAAAGTGCTCTTCTCCAGTTCTCTGCCGCCATCGATCAGCTCCCTGCATCTGTTCGCGGTCTCTTCTCCAGCTCTGCCTTCTATGTAATCCAAAAAATCCGACACTGGAGACCGCTGTCCGGGAGGGGTTACATCCCTCAGCGCAATCTGCTGGCGAAGCATGTGCAGAATGTTCCACTGTTGCTCAGCAGTCAGTGTTTTATATCTGTCAGCGAACAACTTTCTCTGTTCCTCAGAAAGCCAGCCTTTCCCTATCGCTTCTTCAAAGAGGGTGCATATGACAAGAAAGTTCATATCTACGTTACTGGTTCTCTCTGCGGAAGCAAATTCTACAAACATTTTCGCAAGTTTGGCCGGATCTGTCTTTCCCATTGTCCCATTTACGATTATGGTGGCAGGATATATAATTTTTATTATCGTAGAGTAGTCCCTATTTTTTACGATTTCCGCAAAAACCGTGCTGGTCCTGAGTAATTATCCCTTATTATCACGAAATAAGTCTCTGTACGTGATTATCGCGTATTTGGGGCTGTTTTTTGGATTTTTTCCGTAATAAACCCGTTATCCTTCCTTTTCGGTATCTAAATGTTTATTAAGAAGATGTGCTATACTTTTCCGGGGGGTCGAGAGTGGCAGGTCACAGGAGCTATCGCACAGACAGGGTAGGCGGCTTGACTATAAACTTGTTCTCAGAGGATGTTGTCAAATAATCGTCATCTTTAAGTATTAGCTCTGTCTTGGTTCTTTTTGAGGTGAATTTAATGATTATCTGTGATTATTGTGGTTCGAGTA
>JAGVOD010000001.1 GCA_020052935.1 archaeon
ATCTGGCAGAATATGCATTGCTGCTTCGGGTCTTGCTGTCCTTCTTCATCAGGTGCGGGCATTTTCATCTCCTGTATCTCTTCAGCGCTTTTATATCTTGCGCCGCCTTCTCGCTTATTTTCCTGTCGCGGGAGGTTTCCTTCCCAAGGTCTGACTGTTCGCGCATCAGCGCCTCTCTTTTGGCTGAGAGCGCTTTGATCTCCATTTCGAGTCCTTCTATCCTGTTTTCTATCTGCTCTGTTCCGTCGCATATCTTTAGCATGCTCTTTTTGACTCTTTCCCGCGTCTCGTCAGGCAGTCTTTGGAGCAGGTTTCTCTTCAGGAATGCGTAGTTGTCTTCGAGCTCCCGGAGCTTCTTGGTCAGCTCTTTCCTGTAGCTCTTCACAGCCTCTATCCTGCTTGATGTCTCTTCGATAGCCCCTCGAAGCGCAGCCGTCTTCTCTTCCTCTGAATCTATCTTGCCCTCGAGGCGGTTCACCACCTTCTCTTCTTCGCGGAGGGTCTTCTCGACGATTCTTGTGGGCTCTTTCCTGATCTGGCGGGCGTACTTTTGTTCCTGCTCCTGCTTTTCAATGCGTCTGTTCAGCCTTTCCCGTCTCCTCAGCGCTTTCTTGGCGGCTTCAATCAGGGCGTCAATAGATTCCTTCAGGATTTTGCAGGCCTTTTTGACAGCTTCGCGGAGTCTTCTCTTGCATTCCTCTACATTCCTCCTTAGCAGCAGGTATATGATCGCTTCCAGGAGCATCACTGCGAAAGTGACTACCAGGAACAGCAGTATCTCGTCGATTATCTGCATCGTGTCTGCCAGTGCCATGCATGCTCCGTGGTTGAACCCGGATATGGGCAGCATGGTCAGCAGCAGTAGTATCATCATCACGACGTTGACTACCGCCATGATCTTCTCTGCGCGCTTCTCGATGTTGGATGCCTTTATGAGGAGTATCATCACCAGCAGCAGGATTATCAGGAATGGTATCAGCGTGCAGAGTATGTTTGCTGCTGCATACTCCCTTGTTGGCATCTCGGTCCTCTTGCACGCTTCGCAGCTTCCGCCGCAGTCTATTTCCTCTTCGTCATTGTTCTGCAGTCCGTCATGGCAGGAGTCTCTGCACTGCTGCGTCGTCGGAGACATTCCTCGCCTCGTCCCGCACTGCGCAGCGTCTGTGCATACCCTTGTCTGTGTGCCTGACGTCGTGCATGCGCTCCATTCCGTGCAGTTCCACTTTGTATAGCATGGCACGAAGCAGCTGACTTCTGTGTCTGGCCTGTATTGTGTCGTCCCGCATGCGTTGAGGTCGCTGCATCCCCTTGCCTGGCGTCCGTTGAAGCAGCTGTTCCATGGTCCGCACTTCCAGTCTTCTATGCAGACCTTCTCGCCTCCGCCTCCTCCGCCTCCTCCTAGCTGCGGGGCTGCTGCGAATATCTCTTTTATGCTGAATCCTGAGAATCCTGTCACGAGTATCTCGAAGTAGTATTGCGGCTTGTTCTGCGTGGATGATGGTGTCACGTCGTTCCACGTGCCTGTGCAGTTCATCTCTGTGAAGTTGAAGTCGTCGCACTTGTACAGGCGCAGGTTGTCTTCGTTGGTGTAGTTGAGGTTGTCGTACTTTATCCTGACCTTTCCGTCAGTCACGGTCCATTGTGGCTCTGCGCCGTATGTCACGAGGAATCCGTCGGAGTTGTAATGGACGTCCATCCCCACGTACTTGCCGGCCGCGTCAATTATGTCTATGTTGTACGTCGTGACCACTATCCTGTTGGAATACGCGTAGAACTCCAGGTCGAGAGTGGTGTTAGGCACGTATATTACGTAGTGGCCTATCGCTGACTGGTTCAGTGCGACAGTGCCGTTCCGGTAGTATGATATGAATGTGCTGTTTATGCCGAGTATGCTGCTGTTTGTTACGTTCAGGTCGAGCAATATGCCTCTGAATGCCTCGAAGTAGTCTTCTCTTGTCTCTGTGTTGCCTGCGAGGTCTGCTGCGTAGAACGTGACATTGTATATTCCGAGCAGTGACGTGTTCATGTAGATGGTATTGGCGTCGTTGGTCAGGGTGACGTTCTCCTTGCTGCCGTCTGGCCGCCTCACTGTGGCCCAGAGGTAGTCGAATCCTGTGGAATTCACATACAAGGACACGTTGCTGCCGTTTATTATCGCGTAAGGCGACACTCCTGTAGTGAGGAATCTCGGTGGTGTCTTGTCTATGACTATGTTTCTCGTCTCGGTGGAGTTGCTGTTGCTCATGTTGTCATACGCTATAGCATAGACTGTGTAGTTGCCTTCATTTGTCAGTGTGTAGTTGCACGGGCTAGCTCCGCACACAGTCACTGCAGTTCCATTTACTATTATAGTTATGTTGGTGAGGTTGCTGTCTGCCGCTGTCACGTTTATTATCTGCGTCGTGTTGTACGTCCCGTTGTTGGGTGTCGGCGACACGTACTGTATCGTCGGCGGGGCGTCACTTGCGATGTTGAAATAAATAAGAGTGCCGGTACTGATTGCCTGTGCCGAAATCGAGAAGAGAGCTGCGGCTATCACGAGCATTGCGATCCACGTCGCGATTCCCGATCCGTTGTCCGTCTTTTCCTTCATTTTTTCGGTTTCCCGGCATTTCTTAAATAAAAAAAATTAATAAAATAAAAGATTTAAAAAAATAAATAAAAAAAATTTGCAAAGCTAGCTTTCACTAGCTCTGCAATCCTGTGCTAGTCAACCGTCTTACGGACGTGTCGCCTGCGTTACATGAGCTGAAGTCAGCTATCATGTACCATTCCTGCGCAGAGGCGCTTGGTGTTAAGCCAGTCACCACAGTCACTGATGATGTGCCTATCACCGCGCCTGTCAACGCAGCGGCGTGTGTTGTCGCTCCGGTGAAGTTTATGCAGGGGACTGTGGTGGCGTTGAGTGCCACTGTTATGTTCAGGTCCACTGTGCCGGTGTTGTCGAACAGGAATATCGGCACTGTTGAGTTCTGCCAATCTCCTGCTACGACGTGCGCTTCCACGTTCGTGTCGGTCCCTGTCGCAGACGTGAATTCTATGTCTGCCGTCGGGGCGCCAGTGCTGTTCGCATTGACTGCACTCTCTCCCGGAAGGGTAAGAGTGTATGCGACAACGCTGTTTATGTTGAAGTACACAAGCGTCGTTGTGCTGATGGCCCATACGATAGGGACAAGCAACAGCGCAAAGACTGCCAGTGCTATGGTTGTCTTTCTGTTCATTTTTTTTACCTCCATTTGTTTTCTATCGGGAAAATCCCAAAAAACATGATCCTGTGATCCATTTTCTCATTCATTCTGTCTCACTCTCCACTACCTGTATGAATGCCTGGTAGTACGGCCTCTCAATCTTCGTCATTCCGCCGCTCGTGTAGAGGTTGAGGTACTGCTTCACCCATTCCTCTTCCTGCCATCTCGGCACTTGGTCTGTGTCCAGGCCGATTACGTAGTTGCCTGGCGGTGTGTTCTCCTTGGCGGTGATTGTGAGCTTGATCTTGCGTGTCCCGTTGATGTTGTATATCGGGAAGTTGGGCTCGAGTATGAACAGGCCTGGCGCGACGCTGACGTCGAAGTAGTCCTTTGCGAGTTTCGGGTCCTGCTTCACGCCGGTGGCTCCTCCGGGCAGCTGGAAGCCTGACTCTATCTCTGTCTTCTCAGGGAATGCGGGCACTAGGTTCACTCCTTGGTATGTCTCGACGAGGTAGTTGCTCTTGATGAAGAAGAATATGTCAAGGCTCTTCCCGTCCTCTATGACTGACACCGAGTCCGCAGGATACACTGCTATCCCGTACGCGCCCCACCGGTCTTTCGGAGGGTGCGAGAGCAGCGGCGCTCCTATCTCCTCGAAGTTCGGGAAGAACTCTGGCTGCATCCAATAGCGTTCCTCGAGATCGCCGAAGTCAGTTATCCTTCCTGTCCTTACCAGCGTCCTTATCTGGTAGAAGTCCTTCGGGAATGCTGGCAGCCTTGAGAACATCTCGGGCGGCAGCGTGTCAGGCCTGTCTGTGTCGCCTGTGCTGTTC
>JAGVOD010000028.1 GCA_020052935.1 archaeon
AAATACAGGCATAAATCGGTCTACTAGCTAATAGCAGAGCAATCTGGCTAGCATTCGCTGTAGAACGATTCAATGGCCATATCGCGACTAAAATCTGGGAATTTAAAAAGGTTTTCTTTTTAAACTCGATTGGGGACTATTGGTCACTATATATTATATAGGCAGAAATCAAGGTCTGGCAGACCGTATCAGATCCAACATCCACTCATAATCCTGGAGTACGCCACTCTGAATCGCGTTGTAATAATCCTCCGGAGTGCATAAGACAAACGCCCTCGGAGCAGTGGCCGGGTATACAGTTCCATCTGCACGCCTCAGCTCCAGAACTTCTACGCCATTCTGCCTCAAGACATCTGCAACCTCATCATATATCTCGAGGCTGCCTCTTATCTCCAATGCATAAGGCCAGCCAGTGGTCTCGCAACGCTGTTTCAGAAAACCATCGTCTATAGTCACGACGTCTGTCGCATAGCACTCCAAAAGATCGTGGTCACCGCATGCCTCCAGGCTCTGCTTCACGAACATCTGGCGCCAGTCCCTCAACTCGTACTCGCTATCCTGATGACTCGGAGGCGCAGAATACGCAGGCGCGGCACATATGAGAGCTGCAGCAAGCGGCAGCAAAAGCCTTTTAGGAAAACAACTGTCGATGGACATCTTACGCAACCCCAGAAATTATTGAGAATAAGATATATATAAAGTTTTTCAACGCTTTTGCTGCTGCTCTACCCAGGTGTTCAGCTCAGCGCAGGCACGCCTGTACGCATCAGTCATATCCTCCTTCTTATCCACAACCACCTTGCCTGAAGAATCCCTGACCTCCACGTCATAACACTCATCAGTGTATGGATTGAGCCAGTACTTGGTGGTCTTAGCCGGACATTGCTCAGTCAATATCGTGTACTCCCATTGGACATCAGGGTTCTGCTCAACAGACATGGTAGCAGAAGTGACCTCGCAGCCATCCCTCTCACCTACACGGTAAGGCCTGCTCGCAACGTAGTTGCAGACGCCTATGCCTGCTCCCACGAGAGCCACAAATCCTGCTGTGATTAGTCCACTCTTGAGAGTCGCATACTTGCCTTCTTTAGAACCTTCAGCCATTTCGGTAAAAAGTAAGTCAGAACAGATATAAAAAGATTATTTCCTGTTTTTTGCCAAAAATAACTTATGGCCACTCTCAAGGACAGGGAGCGAACTCACAATTTATATATCCTGGCCATACGCACTCTTTACATGGTGATGCAATAATATGAAACATACTTCTCGCCCGTCATGGTACTCGCGCCTATACCACAGAATAACCCACACCAAACTGGCGAGAACAGACATCATAGCATTTTTTTCAGCATTGCTGCTGATAACACTCATACGCAACGACTTCGTGCTGATCATGATATACTTACTTACGTATCCTTATCTAATCCTGACAGGACGCAGACACCACATAAAATTCCTTGCTCTGTCATCTATTTTATCGTTGATATGGATCACCCTGGCAAAAGACCAGTATGGATACAACAAAGAGATGCTGTTCATCTTCGGATTTCCACTCTTTCCTCTACTCACCTGGGCAGCAGGGCTTTTCGCAGCATACATGGCATATTCTTACTTAGCCAGGAACATCTCTCATGACAGACATTACCATAGAGGCGGGGTTTTTCTGGCCACGTATTGGCCAATGCTGATCTTTTTTGAGACTGCAGGGTATCACCTCGCTGACATAAAGAACACGGCGACGTCGATGTATACTGGCCTGCCTCTGTGCGACTGCATGCACGCACCATGGTGGATGAAACTCGCGTATTTCTCACTCGGACCGATATATTTCGGGCTGTGCATGGCGATACAGAAGAAGAAATAGCCTGGTGTAAAAAACCACAGAAGAATATTTGTTTTACTGCTTAATAAAACTATCGTCGAGAAATCCGGAAACTTTCCGACGTGATAAGAACTTTTAATCTTTATTTACCCAGCTCCAGAACTTCACTAAAATGCCTGGCTGAATGCACTATCTATCTTCTCACCTCCCATCTCCCGCCTTTGTCTGGACCTATCCTCTTGAGCCTGCCTTCTGCTTTCAATCTCTCGATATCCCTCTTTATCGTCTTCTCATTCACGCCGAGCAGTCTCGCCAGCGAAGGTATCGTCACTCTCTCATCCTTGCTCATGTTTTCCAGTATCTTTTCCAATCTCTTTTCAGGGACATTTTCAGGGACATTTTCAGGGACAGTCCGCTCAGGCCTATAGAACACCACAGAGAACCCTGTGTCCTTGCTCCTGAACTCGACTTTCACATCAGCCTCAGTGCAGGCATCGTATATCCTTCGGATACCAGAACCCCACTTCTCGATGTCCTTGCTCAGGAAAAGAGTATTGGCTATCAACGGGTTCCTCAGTATTGATCCACATTCTTTCTCTATGTACTCTTCAGGAGTCCTTCCTTCCGGAAAAGCGCCTGGATTTGATATCTCTATCCTGTCCTTGTACACAGCCATGTAGTTAGGTGTTGGGTTGGAGTAATCCCGGTGGCACAAAGAATTCACCACTGCCTCCTCTATCGCGCGCACAGGCACTTCAGGTATCTCTAGCCGGCCGTCGCCAGTCAGTTCTGCCCGCCAGTCCATATGCTCTTTTATGTAGGAATTGGACTTTTCAATCAGCTGGAATATGCTGCCACGGAACTGGTTTATGTCAAGGAATGTGAGCTTGTCCTTGCCGGCGAACACTGCTGCCTGCAATTCAAGAGAATTTACATCGCAGAAAAGCACCTCTGCAGCGCGCAGCAATCTTCCGTCCTTCAGCAACCCGAGCTTAAGCAGCGTAGTCTCCGCATCCTTGAAGCTGAATCCTATCCTCCCCGCCTCTTTCCCTCTCCGGACATGATCCCTTAGCAGGCTTGTTTTAATATCTTTCAGGGTCTTTTCAGAAAATCCTTTCTCCCATGCGTGCTCGTTGCTCTTCAGCAGGAGCCTCTTCAGTTCTGCTGGAGATATCTTCCTGTCCTCATCACCGACTCGTACGTAAGCCCTTCCGCGCGCGAAGTAAGGCGCATCAGCGCCTTCAAAGTCGACGAGCACGCAGTCTCTCTCGAACAGGTTTATCTTAGAGACTTTCGGGAATATCCTGGGCTCTATGCTGTCTGCAATCGCCTTGGACACTTCTCTTAACGTGTTCGCAGTCACATCCTGCCCGACAGGAGTTCCGTCATCCCGCACTCCGAAGAACAGCTCCCCTTTTCCGTGCTTGTTGAGGATGGCCACTATCGATATCACGGCTTCATCTAGTTCAGAAGTCGATCTCTTCAGTTCTATTGTCTCGGATTCCTTCATCTTTTCAGATAGCACGGATGAGAATAAGTCTCTGCGATTAATAACCCTTATCCGCATCCATGTCCAGTGGACAGTGCAGACTCTTGTTGAAATAGCGTCGAGAAAAAGTGTTGTCGGAAGCCTTTCGGTGTCCAGTGCTCCGGAAATCTTCCGTCGTGATAGAATATTTTAATTGAATGAAAAAAATAATTACCTTATCCCTGTGTCTATGTCTATGTTTAGAGTCGTTGTTCCTGCTGCTCGGATTGTTATGTCCAATGGCAAGGCAGTGCTGCCAATGCCTCTATGCTCTATGAAGTCTAGCTTGTAACGGCCTGCGTCTAACGCCAGGTTGTAATTGCCTTGTTCATCTGGTTCGAGCTCTGCGACTTTATTTCCGTCTTTAAAGACAGCTACCTTCCATGCGTCGAAAGTTGCTTTCGATGGAAGACAATTCGGGTCTTCTGGGTAACGCTCTACCGGGCAGATAGGACCTATGCTAATCTTTCCTTCTAAGTAGCCTGTCGTGTCTTCACCCGGGCAAGCGGGGAATTCACAGTCTGGCGGCAATCTTCCGACTGCAGAACCATCTGGACAGACCTTTGCATCTTCCCTGCATGCGACAACAGGAACTTCATCAGGGCATTCTGCGAATTCGCAGTTGGGGCCACTGCGTCCTACTGCGCTGCCGTCAGGACATAGTTTCGCTTCCATGGTGCAAGCGACTTGCTTTTCTGGACATTCTCCTCTCATGAAAGCCCATTCTTCACATATCTGACCATCCTCTAACGTGCACATGCCTAGCTGTCCGCCATCTTTGTCTGTGACTATCTCTAAAGTGCCACCTTTGTCTTCACAATTGACAGAAGCAGGATTAGCCATCTGAATATTATTATGAGCACTACAGCCTGCAATGAGCAACGATAACACGACGAAAAACATAACAATAGCTTTCATAGATGATCACCAAGACATAGAAAGACGTGGAAGTATTTAAAGGTAAAGATAGGTCCAGGCTCATCTGAAGCCATCGATGGCCAAGGTCATAATCCCAGACTCTGCGTCTTTCCGGATTGTAGAGCATACATAGAAAACCATGACAGACTCACTGACAACGGACTGGTTGAACTGCCATCCCCAACCACCCAAGACCGAAACATTTATATATTAATTCATACTAATATGTATGAAAAAGTGTATTAAAATGTATGAAAACAAATACAAGAACCCAGATGCTTCGAGGACCAAGGACCTTGACACGTTCCTTAAGCTCGTTGCTGACCTAGACACAGAGATAGAGCTCTTTGCGATAGGCGGCACTGCGATGGTGCTTAAGGGCATCAAGGAAGCGACCAAAGACATCGACTTCATGACTACCTGCGGGCAGGACACCATAAGAAGGCTGCTAAAGACAGCAGGGCTGAAAGAAGAGAGCGCTTCCGGCGCGTGCAACATCTGGTATCTTGACAGGATAAGGATAGATGTTTTTTATGGCCCTGCGATAATGGGCGTCCCATTGCCTCCAGACTGGCGGGAGCTATCCGAGCATGTCAGGGACATAGGGAAGGTGAAGCTATACATACTCGACTGGTATGACATAATCATAACAAAGATCGCCCGCTCAGAGGAACGCGACTATGCGGACGCGCTGGCGATAATACAACACCAGAGAATGGATACCAAGAAGCTGAAAGAAAGATACTATGGTCTTGCGGAAGTGTCGCTCATACCTGACTACGACTACAAGTTCAAGCATCTTGAACGCCTGCTGAGGAAAAAATGATATCTGCACGACTTATCAAGGACCTTGAATCGAGGGGATTCTACCTGGAATTCCCTGCGTATCCCCGCAAAGAGGAAGAGATCGCAGAGATAGTGAAATCAGACAATGCCCGTCTTTCTTTGGCCCTGCCATTGCTTATGCGCGAGGGATTTGATCATGACGTCGTGAAGCGGCTGCTTTCCAGGACGGCTGTTGCGCAGCTCAACAAGGCGATACTTCTCACAAACAAGATACTCATCGCTGAAGGGGAAGATAATGGCCTTATACGCGAGATGATCAAAAAGAACAGGATAAGCGGAAAGACAGCTTCTGCAGAGTTCCGGCAGTACCATGATGCGTACAAGTCTGCTCTGCAGAAAGGGCTGAAAGAAGAAGAGATGCTTCTTTCACAAGACATAAAGCTCAGGACCGCTTTAGATACCAACAAGGCTTTGTCTACCCTGTTCTCTGAAGGTAAACTGCGCGTGATGCAGAAGATATTCAACCACTCGAAGCTTACTGATACTGAGCTGAAATACTATTACCGAGCCATAAGGCCTTTGATACATGCCATATTGCATACTGAGATGCAGAAGTACGTGAAGATAATAGACGCTGTCAAAAAGGAGCATCATTGAATCTTCCGACGCGATAAGAACTTTCAATCTTTCTTTACCCAGCTCCAGAACTTCACTAAAATGCCTGGCTGAATGCACTATCTATCTTCTCACTTCCCATCTCCCGCCTTTATCTGGGCCGATGCGTCTGAGGAGTTTCTTTTTCTTGAGCACTGAGATGTTCTTGTCTATCGCTGTTGTGCTTATACCTATATTGTCCGAAAGCTCCCTTTTGCTTATGCCAGCATCCTGCTGTAGGATATCCAGGATTCTTCTCTGGTTTTCTGCCAACCCGTCTACTAACCCTTCTACCAACCTTTGTGGTTGAACATTCTTTCTCTCGAAAACAACTATGAACTGCCTTCCTACCTCTTTGAACGATGTCTGATGCTCTTTTGACAGTATCAATTCAATGCCCCTCCCCCACGGAAAATCATCTGTTCTCGACGGAAAATATCCGGAATTTCTTAGGCAAAATTTATTAATCACGGACGCTTTTTATATGTCATATGGTTGAAAAATATATCCTTGACACGCTTATATGGAGAGATTTCTATGAATATAGGTACAGCCTGGAGAACAGGCCCTTGGGAAGGTATGCTGCTTTGTTTTTCGAGAAGTTATTGAAGCGGAAAGACACTGTGCTTTACTCGGAAAAGCTGATCTATGAACTAGGCAAGGATTATGGCGAGGATGAGATAAATAATATGCTTGGCGTCCTTTATGGGACCGGTGTCTTGGTGAGGATAGCCATAACCGAAGAAGAATATCGCGAAGCCAAGTCTCTTGCGTATGACAGAAAAATACCTCTTGTGGACTGCCTGAATGCTGTGCACGCAAGGAATCACGGCGCCAGACTGATATCGCGTGATCCGCACATACTGAAAGACCTTGCGGACATATGCCCTTCATCTCGGCCTGAATCTTCTCTCTAGCTCTTCCTCAAGTTCCTTGCTTACCTGCCATTTTGTCTTCAGGTTGTCTGCATCTGTGGTCTTCACCTTGGACTTCCCCTTGAACTTCATGAACTCTGCTATGAGCTCTTCCTTCGACATGCCTGCAAGCCTGTCCATGAACGCTCCCTTGAGCATCATGTCCTCTACGTTCTTCCTCAATGACTCCCTGATGAACTCTGTCCTGCTCTGATAGTTGCCTGCCTTCACTGCTGCGTCTACATCCTTCAAGAAGTTCTTGTCTGCCTTGAACAATACTTGTTCTGTTGTCATATATCTATAGTATATACAAAGGATATATTTAAATGTTTTGGTGGTCTTGACGGAAGCATTGCTGAAAGTTATTTAAACACCTGTTCTTTATGCTTCCTTATGCCTTATAAGTTTTCACCGTCTACATTATCTTTATTGAAAGAGTCTGCAGCGCATCACCAGGACCAGATGGGCATCTATGATCTAACCACTACAAGCGACCGGCATCCTGCAGCCCGGTCCTGATGACGCCGAGAGAGCCAAGGTGACTACAAAGACGCTTTCTGTAGTCACCCAAGACCGAAACATTTAAATATGTAGTCACCCATAATGCTGCCATGCATGTCGAGATAAGGAAAACAGCGAAGCGGACGAAGTATTTCCTGGCCCATTCCTACAGGGAAGGCGCCAAGGTGCACAAATTCAGGAAATACCTGGGGCAAGACCTGAAGCCGCAGCTGCTGGAAGAAAGGAAGAAGATCGCCGAGAAGCTCATCCTGGAGGAGATACACAGGTACAGGATCATAAAAGACCCTCTTCAGGTCGAGCTCTCCGACGAAGAGATACGCTCGATAAGGACGCTTGAGGCAAAGATACCATCGAAGATAGTCCACCTGTCAGAACGTGACTGGAAGGAATTCTCTGAGATATTCACCTACAACACCAATGCCATAGAAGGGAGCAGGCTGAACCGTGAAGAGGTAAAAGAGCTTTTGGAGAAAGACAGATGGCCGGATAAGTCAAAAGAGGACATTGCTGAGGCATTCGGCGTGGACGAGGCGATCTCGTATATACGGGATACGAAGGAACACATATCCCTTGAGCTCATCAAGAGGATGCATAAGATAATATTCAGGAATTCCAAGCCTTTTGCCGGGCGGTTTAGGAAGAAAGGCGAGGAGGTCGTGGTGATGGACGGCCAAGGGCATGTCGTACATTCTGGGGCGCCGCAGGCAAGGATAACCTACCTGCTCAGGGAGCTGATACGCTGGTATGGACGGAACAAGGACAGGTATCCTGGACTGGTGCTCGGAGCCGTCGTGCATAACCAGTTCGAGAACATACACCCATTCGCAGACGGGAACGGCCGGGTAGGGCGAGTGTTGCTCAACAACATACTGATCAAGCAAGGCCTGCCGCCCCTTAATATAGACTTCAATAACAGGATGGAGTATTATGCCACATTGCAGGCATATGAGAAAGGCCACGACCTGAAGCCGACGATAAAGCTTTATATGAAAGAATACTCCTCATTGAACAAGAGACTGGGTGACCACAGAAAGAGGAAGAAGTAGACACCCGAGGTGCTTAGCATGGCTTATAAGTTTTCACCATCATCACTTAGTTTATTGAAAGATTGTCCTAGATGCTTCTGGTTAGCTTTTAACAAAGGGGTTACTCGTCCTGCTGGCATCTTTCCTTCATTACCCTCTGGCATGGACAAGATATTGAAAGTTTATTTTGACACTTTCCGTGATGCTGGTAAACTACCGCCTTCACTGTCTTCCCTTAAAGGGGTTAAGCTATTTTCTGATGCTTCTTTACTTTCTGCCTGGCGAAGCAACTTCAAAGGGCTGCAGTGGACTGATCCTAATGGCAACCTGTTCCGCGGCGCTGTAGACAATATACTGCAGAAAGGATCTAAATTGATTGTTTTAGACTACAAGACACGCGGCTTTCCTTTGAAATCCGATACTGCTGCGCATTACCAGGATCAGATGGACATATACAACCAGCTATTACGCAAGAACGGCTACAAGACAGAAGACTACGCTTATCTACTCTTTTATCATCCTGATAAAGTATTAGAGAACGGAGACGTAGCATTCCACACAGACCTAATCAAGCTCAAGATAGACGTGAAGAACGCAGAACGGATATTCAAGAAAGCAGTGGAAGTGCTGAAGGCGAAGATGCCGAAAGCGAGTGAGGAATGTGCATGGTGTAAGTGGTGTGGGGAGAGAGAGAGGGGGATAGATTGTGATATTCGAGCAGGAATTGAAAGTGGCTTTATGTACGTTAAATATTTAAACTCTTAACTGAGGATTGTATTTACAATGTGGAATATCAACTATGAAGACAAAGACAAGTTTCATATGAGTATTGGTATAGGATTGATAGTAGGGTCTTTTATTCTGTTTGTATCAAACACTTGGTTTTTTTACGAGAAAGTTGATATTATCTATTCAGATTTGATGTCGCTAGACTCGAAAGGCAACTTCTCTGAAGAAATCAAAGGGATGATTGATAAAAAATCTGAATTTCTCCTGACCATGTCTGAATATTTTAATCTTGCTACGAGCGTATTTCTTATAGTGGGTCTGTCATCTTTTCTTTTCGGATACATACCTTGGATAAAAAAGCAGTATGTTAACAAGTCTAGAACATCAGTAACAAAAAAGTAATGTGTGTGATATTGTGTCAAAAGAGGTCAAAATAACCCTTCCCACCTTTGTCAAGTGGGCTGGTGGAAAGACTCAACTTATTGAGCAGTTTAAGCCACTGTTTCCTAAGCAAATTAATAGATACTTCGAACCTTTCGTTGGCAGCGGTGCTGTTTTCTTCTACGTCAAGCAAACATACAAGCCAAAGTATTCTTTGATATGTGATACAAACAAAGAGCTGATTACAACATACCAGATCATCCAGAAAGACATCAAGGACTTGGTTGAAAAACTTAAGTATCATGAGAAAGAGTATCACAAGAATCCTAAGGACTATTATTATAAGATACGAGATGAAGAGCCAGAAGATGATTTGGAAGTCGCGGCAAGGTTTATCTTTCTCAACAGAACCTGCTGGAATGGGTTGTACAGAGTAAATTCAAAAGGTAAATTCAATGTTCCTATGGGTGATTACAAACAGAGGGCAATAGTTAGAGAAGACGTGCTAAAAGAAGTAAGCAAACTATTGCAAGGGACAAAAATAGAGTGCTGGGACTTTGAAAAAGTTGGCAAAGTAGCAAAGAAATGGGATTTTATCTATTTCGACCCGCCTTATTATCCTCTGCCTGGCAAGAACAGCTTCACAACGTATCAGAAAAACGCGTTTTTGGACGACGAGCAGGAGAGATTAAGAGACTTTTTCGAATATCTGACAAAGAAAGGGTGTAAATGCATGCTAAGTAACAGTGACTCGCCGTTTATCCTTGATTTATACAAGGACTTCAAGATAAAGAAAGTCTTTGCAAGAAGAATCATAAACTGTGATGCGACGAAGAGGGGAGCTATAACTGAGGTTGTGGTTAGGAATTATTGAACTTCTTCTGAACCCGCCGGAAGACCTAAGAAAGTTAATGGCAGTTCGTTAAAAAAGTAATAGCAACCAACGGAGTCTACATATCTTAGCACATCAGCATATTCTGGTTTGCCAAACCATTCGTTGAGAATATAAACATACTTTACTTTAATGCCTAGTGATGAAAACAATTTCTGATACTGTTTGTTTTTGAAATCACAGGTTTGCAATTTTTCATCAACTGAGCCTGCAACTCCTTGGAATTTTATTTCAACGATGTATAGAGTATTATTACTGATGACTAATATTGCATCATCAGGTAACAACTTCTTAGATATTATTTTAGAGTAATCAATATTCTTTGGTTCCAAAAGTTTTTTGTAAAGATTGTGTTTTTGGTAAAGACATGCTACTTTTTTATCTTTGAAATAAACCACATCATCTAAAACAGAATAACCGGGAAGTGCGGTTATTACATCTTTCAAAGAGACTCGCGACTCAAAGTGTAAGCCAGTCAGGGTTCTTGCTCCACCTTTTCCGCCTTTAATCATTTTCTTCTCCTCTTGGTTATGTTCGCTTTGGAGATTATGGCGTATAAGTCCTTAGAATTTAGAATTGCATTGACCACATTCTTGAACATGTAAGCATTCGGATTATTGGTCTTTTCTTGAAGCATCAATAATTCCATAAGATGAATAACAAAATCCATTTGGAAAAAACCGTGCTTGTCGAGTTGCTTAAACTGTTTAACAAAGTTCACATTTCTTGACAGACTTAAATTATTGAAGATCGTTTGATATTGTCTGTTGTTCAGAGGAAGGACATCAGACCATCTTTGAAGCATGTCATTCAGAAATTGATTTGTTAATGAGGAATCGTTATCTTTTTTGATAAGTATGTCTGCTGCCCAGTGAATGTGTGATGGCTGGCGTATTCTGGTTCTAGCAAGATTGCTGTCTTTGAACCTAATCAGAATGTCATTAGGACTTAAAGTTCCCGGGAAAACGTAGAGGAATAATCCGTTTTGAAAGTCTATGTCCATAATGGACATAACGCCATGATGTGTAGTGCTTCCTTGAATATAATTTGTCATGGAACACCATTGATGCTTAGATCTTTTAAACTTTCCGGAAGGTTTCCGTATTTTGAGGGGAAAAGTTTATTAAAACGAAAAGAATATGATGATATGGTGAATTCGAGGGAATATTACAAAAAAGAGGATTTCGCCTTGTATCTGGGCGATTGTTTAGACATTCTTCCGCAGATTGAGAAAGGATCAGTGACAACCATATTCGCCGACCCACCTTACAACCTTTCTAATGGAGGCATTAGCTGCAGAGCAGGCAAAATGGTCTCTGTGAATAAAGGCGACTGGGACAAATCAAAAGGTTTTCAGAAAGACTATGAATTTACTTACAATTGGATAAAAGCCTGCAGGGATGTTCTAAAACCAAACGGAACAATATGGATTTCAGGCACACCTCACAACACATACCAAGTAGGATACGCTTTGCAGTCGTTGGGTTTTCATATAATGAATGAAATATCCTGGTACAAACCAAATGCGCCGCCAAACCTGTCTTGCCGCTACTTCGCGCATGCGCACGAAACCGTTCTTTGGGCGAAGAAAGACAAGGAAGCAAAGCACATATTCAACTACAAACTGATGAAAGAGTGGGACGATAAGTTTGCACCAATAGGAAACCAGATGAGAAGTCTCTGGAATATACCACTAACGCCGCCATCAGAGAAATTGTTAGGAAAACACCCGACACAGAAACCAATAGAGCTACTAAAAAGAATAATTGCATCAAGCTCTAACAAAAACGATGTAATACTCGACCCATTCAATGGTTCTGGCACGACAGGAGTCGTATCAAAGATTCTCGGTAGAAAGTATGTTGGAATAGATAAAGAAAAGCCATACCTTGACTTGACAATACACCGTTTTAATAACGTGGCTAACAAGCCGGAAGTTCAAGTTGATTTGAAAGAAGTAAGAAAACAATACGAAGAACTATTCCGTGAAAAGCCATCAAGCACACTGACCGCTTCTCAGATAAGGGACTTCATAACTGAAGCCAACAAGCAGTTTGAGAGCGAGTATCCTTAAGATTGCTTCTTCTTATATAACGGACACGTCTTGCAGTCTTTGTCATTTGGTTCTGTCGGGCATTCCGGGAATTGCCTGCCGCAGGATGCTGTGCTTTTGCCTTTTGCGGCATTGACTTTCATGAAGTTCTGAATCATCCGATCGCTTCTGGAAGGTGTTGCCATAGAGTTAGCTGAACCCATTATACGTTTATAAAATTTCCGGAGGATTTTCGGCCATAATGCGTGTTTTAACATTGAGTTGTGCCCCTGAGTCTTCAGAAATGTTTATATATCTTGTACTTCTCTTTGTTTCTGTGGAAAACACTAAGGAAACAGCTGGTGAGGAGTTCATAGCAGATTTCTTAGAAGAGAAGGGAATCAAATTCAAGAGGTACCCTAAAGTGCCTGGTTTGTCTGATGATGATAAGCTTTTCAGAGAGGCAGATTTTTATCTTCCTGAATACAAGGTCTATGTGGAATTTTTAGGTCAGTGGAATGTTCCGGAACAGCAAAGCAGATACAGACAGAAGATGGCTGTTTATTACAAAAATAACATCCCTTGCGTATATCTTTGGCCAGATAATTTGGGGACGTTGGGTTGGATGTTGAGACGCAGAATCAGAGAAACACTTTTGAAACATAACAAAAAGTGGACGTTGTTAAAATATGAAATACAGAATTACACGTCAGAACAGGGTTCGGTTTTAGTTATTTTAGGTTTTCTTATCTATTACATCAAGGATGTTGCTGCAAAGCTAATACTTGTGTTACTTACGTGTTGGGTACTCTATAGCTCAATAAAAGATTACGTTGTAAGAATCCGGAAGATAAAAAATTCAAAGTGGGTTTCTGGAAGGAAATAGATCCTATTAACAATTAACCCCTGGCACAAATACATTCACCATTCTGACGGTCTGGTTCCTGTAGATTCCAGCTTTCTTACTTAGATGTCTTACATCTCCTTCGAAAAGCGTGAATATGTTTTCACCCCAAAAATCATCCGAATCGGGTTTCTGTGAATTTTTGACTATAACATACCCCAAATTTTGCTCTTCTTTGTCTATTGTTTCTGCCAATAATCTAAAACAATTACCTGATTCCTGCACAACATCTTTACTCGAGTATATGATCTGAGAATTGTTTTCTAAACAAACCTTAATATTTAATTCTTCTATTTTGTTTTTACCGGTATTAATGCTATAAAACAAATATCCTAAACAATCATCGCAGTTGGATAGAATTTGGAGAAAATCTCCTGCAGGAATTTGAAATCTAAAAGAGTGATACTCTTGACCATCAAGCACCTTTGTCTCTTGAACATTTTCAAAAGCAAAGTACTGACAACCCATGATTTGACAATTATCTTCTATTCGAAAAAGCAACGGGTCTTTATTTGCCCCTTGCGGTATGATCCCTAACTCTTTTTGTTTTTGAATTAAATATTGTTTATCTGTTTCATTCAACTGTGTGTTTGTGCTATTCGTTTTTATTGTGTAATACGTGCTTACTGCAACGTATATTTTTGGATCTTCCCCTAATTTTTTATTTAGCTGATATTTGATGTCATCACTATAAACTCCAATAAGAACACCAGCAACAGCAATAATGATTCCAATAACTGAAATAAGTACTGATACCTTAAAACCGGTATCGTGCGAAATTAAGATATGTTTAACTAAATTTGTTGGTGTTTGATATTCTTTTTCTTTATTTTTGATTAAACAGAATGGGCATTTGAGTGGCATAAAACGATAATAATATTTGTGGGTATATATAATTAATTAATAGAAATCAACTAAAAGGGGGTTTATCTCAATCATTATTCCCCCCACAACCTTTAAATCCTTCCTGTCGTTATCGTCTCCTTGGTGATGCTATTATGTCTACATTCATTTCTGGTCTCCGTTATCCGTGGGCTAAGCCTGGTCGGTTATGGAATGTGCTGTGGTTCCTTGTGCCTATCATTGGCTGGTTTGCGCTGTTGGGTTATGTCGTACGCATCGTCCAGGCGCTGAATAAGGGGCATGTAAAGGAACTGCCTAATAACAAGTCGCAAAAACATATGAACTTTGTTGCTCCTTGTTAATAAGCAAGTCTCGTCTGCATAGACTGCTGCCAGGTTCTTGACATGTTCCAGCATCAACGAGACTTGCTATAAGCTGGACAGGTTCTGGGACAAGTTCAGGCTAGGATTCATCATATCCGTCAAGATGCTGCCTTTCATGATACTGCTGGGCGTAGTCTCAGCCATACTCCAGCTGATACCAGTGGCAGGCATGGTAGCGTATGGCGCAATAGCACTGTTCATAGTGCCCTACCTGGCAATCAAAAACTCCACCCTAAAGGGTGGAGTATGTTGCTTGTCATCATCATTAGACTCCCGGGCGGAGTTTTTGGTGTTAAAAGTTGGTAGCGAATCGGCTTAAAGGCCGAGGTATTGAACCAACTTTTAACAATAAACTTAATGGTCACAGAACGCTTCAGCGCATTGTTCGAATTCAATAGAGCAGTCAAGGCCGTCACAAACAACTTCAGGCAATATGTCATAGCACTGGTCATGACACTGTTCTACACAGCAGTGTACTTAGTAGCAAGCATAGTCCTGGTAGGAATACCCTGCCTGGCATTCGGCGCAAACTACTTCATGGTGGAGTTCTACAGGACAGCGAGGAAGTGATATTTTTATCTTTTCTTAGCAGCACCACGCCAAGCTACGCTTGTTTATTCTATCTGCGTAACGTGACATGCTCAAAAACGCTTCGCGTTTTTGGCACGCCAAAAATCTTCGATTTTTGAGCGTCCCCGTAGGGGGCGACCCCCTGTCACGAGTGCTTATTCTGCCGCTAGACGCTCCGCAAACTGGCGGTGGTGCTGCTATTGCTTCTCATAGGTGTCCTTGCGTTGACCTGTGCAGAATATTCCCGTGCAAACAGGAAACTCATACGTCTCTGTCAGAATATCCTTCGGGCTTACTGCGGTGATAGCAGC
Source organism: archaeon (assembly GCA_020052935.1). Lineage (GTDB taxonomy): Archaea > Nanobdellota > Nanobdellia > Woesearchaeales > UBA11576 > JABMQF01. The sequence continues at coordinate 15,215 of JAGVOD010000028.1, forward strand.
ATGCCAAACACCCTCTTTATCTCTTCAGGGCCGTGGCCTAGCTGGTCACCTGCTTTGGCATAGTCTTCTTCTGCCAGTTCATGAAGGCATCTCTGGAGATTGCCCTTCTTTGTGTATCTGAGCAGGTTGACGCGGTTCAGGTCCAGTCCTGCGTACCATGCCAGCGCGAATATGTCGCAGATGTCCTTGACCCTCTTGTGCTCTTTGTCCCTGTTGGGAAGCGAGTTAATCTTCATAGCAAGGAGCAGTTCAGGTCTTGGGAGAAGCAGCTTTTTGCCAAACTCTTTCATAACAGAATGACCGTCCTTCCCGAAGACTTCCCTTAACAGCGGCTCATCTATGGGATTGAAGCCAAATTCCTTCTTGAACCCCTCTGGTATCGTATCGACTATCAGGTCGATGTACATCGGGAATATGAGGTGCGCCGGAATCATCTTCCCTTCTGCTATCTCTTCCTCTGTCTCGGTATGTATCTCTTTCACCAACCTGAAGCTGAGCGGCCTGAAATCCAGTTTTTCGGTAAGTATCCTCATGGTCTGCTTCAAAATCTGTTTTTTTGACCCTGAGGACATGCTGAATCCCAGGTCTATGTCCCTGCTTCCAAGATATGGCCTTCCCTGGGCTTCCAGGAACCTCTTATTTACGTGGAAGAAAACTGCCCACCCTCCTAAGATGCAGATCGGCTCCTGAAGCCTGTCGATGACCTGCTTCAGGTACCTGTATGATGTCCTTGTCTCAAAATCTTTGTACATCTACATCTTCTCCATCAGCATCTCGGCGGCTTCCTTGCAAGGCCCGCCTTCATTGGCCAAATCGATCATCAACTGCGGCATTGAGACTATTGAGACACCCCCGAGCTTCCTTTTGCCGTACATGACGTGCTCATCCGCCAGTATTATCCTGACATTCCCCTTTCCGTAAAGGCCGTGCTTTGTCATAAGGCTGTGCCAGCCGGGCAGGTCCTCCTCTTTTATGTAGATGTCAACCCTTGACGGGAACAGGTAGTGCTGCACAATATTCTCTGCCTGGTAAGTCGTGAGCGCATATTCCATCCTGGCTTTCTTCAGAAGGGCAAGCGGACCCCTAACCATATAGCTCCTGAATCTTTTAGGCTTTTTCGAGATGCTGAGCCAGTATTTCAGAAGCTTCTTACGGTCTACAGGAGCCGTCCCTTTTATCAGCTTCTTCTTCTGCAGGTCCTTCAGGAACAGGATCACCCATTGCCTGGTGCAGCCCGACCTCTTTGAGATCTCACTCTTGCTCAAGGCTTCCCCGCTGTTCAGCAAGACCCGCAATATCCTTTCCCGCTTATCGCCGCGCATACCCTGTAAGTATAACAACTAGTATATAAATGTTACTTACATGTAAGCAAAACAGGGGATTTATGAATGATACTTTTTGCAGTGCAGTCAGTATCGCACGGGCTGAGGCATCTTCAACAACTTCCGGAAATACATGATAGCCATGCTGCCCACCATGTTCTACACAGCAGTGTACTTAGTAGCAAGCATAGTCCTGGTAGGCATACCCTGCCTGGCATTCGGCGCAAACTACTTCCTGGTGGAGTTCTACAGGACAGCGAAGCGTTGATATTTTTGTTTTCGATGCGTACTTAGAGGCTCCCAATGGCAATAACGGGCTTTTGAGCGCAAATCATCCGGAAGCAACATTTAAATACCTACCGGACTTATCCGTCTGAAAAGAGGCAGATCATGGAAGATAAACGGGCAAAGTTTCTCAGGACATTCGCGAACATCCCTGAGAGACTCAGGGAAGACATATTGGTCGTAATCGATAAGAAACCATATACCTGGAACACGGCCTACATCGAGATCAACAACAACACCCTGCTAGGACAGAAGATCATCAAATCATTGGAAGGGATGGGCCTGCTATGAAAAACGAAATACCTGAAAACATAAAAGAACTGGTCATCGCCAAGATAGATTCACAGATGCCGAGCCATCTCAAGCTGTCAATAGGCTCCTACGGCGCGCTCACCAAAGAGGAGATGATAGAACACGTCAAGAAAGGAGATGAAGTAGGAAGACAGATAGTCAATGCCCACATGTCCTTCATGAAGGCTCTCTCAAACGGCGAAGTGGCAAAAGCCATGGCCTCTGTCGAAAATGAATAAAGGATTGATAATCACACTACCCCGCCATGACACTGTCATGGAATACATCACTTATTTCTCTACGGCAGTGATCCAAGAGGCAAAAAACAAGAACATACCAGTCAAAGAACTCAAAGAAGAGAAGGCAAACAAAGAAGAGTTCGGAGGCTTCCTCCAGAAACTAGACTATAGGCTAGTCGTCCTGAATGGCCACGGGTCAGAAGAAGTCATAGCAGGGCACAAGAACATCCCTATAGTGGAGTGCGGCAGGAATGATGAAATCCTTAAAGAAAGGATTGTATATGCGAGATCCTGCCATGCTGCGCGAAAGCTGGGGAGAGAGTGCATGAAGAACACCCGCAACGGCTGCTTCATCGGCTATGACCTGCCGTTCATGTTCTACAGCGATGAATTGTGGACGCTCAATCCTGCCAAAGACAAGATAGCACCGATATTCCTGCAGCCATCAAATGCGGTCCCGATATCCCTGATCAAAGGAAATCCTGCAAGCCAGGCACACGAGAACGGGAAGAAGCAGATGCTCAAGAACATGAACAAGATGATGCTCAGAGGGGGAAATGACTCTTTCTTGTTCGCACAGGCATTGTGGAACAACTACACCGGCCAGGTGCTGATAGGAAACAGCTCTGCAACACTCTGAATGTCTCTGCATATCATCCTGTCTGATAGTTTATACATTCGTATAATTATTTACGCGTCGTCACCTGCCCTTCCTGTTCTTCGACTCTAACTACTTCCTTGTGGAGTTCTACAGGACAGCGAAGCGTTGATCTCTACTGATTCACCGGAATATCTCCGACGAGAAAAACGGAAAGTTTAAATACCTGCGCGGCTTATACAGTTCATAACGGGTAAAACCGATGCGGCAGTGTACCTTGAGGTGCACGCCAAAGAGTCCGTGTCGGTGCCGTTGCTTTTCTCACCAGACATGATGTGTATCCGGCCCTGTCTTCAGGATGTCTATGTAGGAGCTGTCCCCACGCTCAAATTTCTGAAATGCAGACCAGGCAAGCAGATCTGCAAACTGCAGCCCTGACCAACCCTGAGAGTAGCTGTGATAAATCTCCACTTTTCCGAGATCAGACTTCTCCCTCAGCAGCTTGATGAAATACCTATTGAAGTCCTCCTGCAGCAACTGCTTCCCTTTTGACCTGTCAATCCTTATCTCGAGGTCGGTCTTAGGAAGGTTGACATGCTTGGCGAGCTTTCCTGCCACAAAATTGTATAGTTTGTGCTTATCCTGCTTCAGGAAGCCGCTGTAAAGCTTCTTTTTCTCGAGCACTATGTAAGATATGTTCAGGTTCTGCAAAGAATTGAGCTTTTCGAGCATATGCCTCTTTACCTCCGGGCTCGACTTGTTGGCCTTTATCTCGGCTGCTTTGCGCAGTTCTTTTCTGAACTTGTGCCTTCGCATGTTCTTTATTATCCTGTCGAGATCTGCAGGAGTGGAGACTATCAACGCAGAAAGTATCAGATGCTTAGTCTGCATCCCCAAATCACCGCTTTCATCAATAAACATGTACTGAAGCATGATCAAGAAAAAGTCTTTCAGCTTAATAAATTCTTCCCAAGAAAATACGGAAGATTTCCGACGAGAAGAGATGATTTTACAGATGCGATAATTTCTTCTGTTTATGGAGATGTTCCTGGTGGAGTCCTACAGGACAGCGAGGCATTAACTGCAGACTTTCCGTAGACGAGTCTTCCCAGCAATCTGCACCAAAACATTTAAATATTACTTTGTCTTACTATGTAATACTATGGAGATCGTCAGCGTAAAGTTCCAAGAGGATGTGCTGAAAGATGTAGACCATAAGATAGTGAAGCACCACTTCAACTCCCGGACAGAGTTCATAAGGGAGGCTGTCAGGGATAAATTGGCCGACCTTTCGAAAGAAGAGCGCATAGATGCATTCATGAAGTTCTACGGAAAGTCAAAGAAGAAGACGACTGAGGAAGAGAATGAGAGGACAAGGGAGATCGTGAGCAAAGAGATGCTAGCAGAACTCAAGAAGCGTTTCGCACAGCATCCTGCGGCAGCACAGTCTTCACCACGTCAGCAAGGCATTCGAGCAGGTGCCGATCGTTAGATACTGATATCGCTGCATTATCCCTCGCCGTAACCGCAATAAGGCAGTCTGCGAACGGCAGGCCACGTGAAATGGAAAGTCTTTCTGCTTCATCAGTCTGTTCAGCTGAAGCTAGGACTATCCTGATTGAAAGCAATTCTTCCGCTATGCTGATGAGGTTATTAACTTTATCTTCAGGATAATCCTTCTTCAGCTCCCATATGACTATCTCGGGCACTAGCACTTCAGACCTCCTTACGACCAGGTCAAGAAACAGTCCAGCAGCATATTTGCCTAGTGCTTTCCCTCCAGCACCTTTCCTTGCCTCGTAGAAATCCCTCCAGATGCAGGTGTCGAGAAGATACTTCTTTTGCATGCAGATAAAAAAGCGTTTGTGCTTAATAAATTTTACTCAAGAAAATACGGAAGATTTCCGACGAGAAAAGTAAAAATCTTCTGGAATCCTCGCCGGAAAATCTCCGCACCACTGGACGGCGGAAAGCTTCCGCCATGCTGTTTTCTCGTCGGTATTCCAGCAACGCAGTCCACTACCCACAGGACAGCGCCAAACTGCGGTTTGGCTGGCCCAGTGTCTCGTTGCACTCGCCACTGGACATCCGCGCGGATAAGAGATATAAATCCCGCGGATATCCTACATCCTGAAAAACCAAAGGAGGTGGATGAAAAATGAGCGAAAGAAGATCCGGGCCTGGCGATGTCAATCGCTGCC
>JAGVOD010000009.1 GCA_020052935.1 archaeon
CCCGCGGATATCCTACATCCTGAAAAACCAAAGGAGGTGGATGAAAAATGAGCGAAAGAAGATCCGGGCCTGGCGATGTCAATCGCTGCCAAAACAGCCAAAAAACCGCTACATTTATATACTTGTAACATTAGAATCGTAGAATTGACGATTTTGGTGTTAAATATGGAAGGGCTCTCAAAAAAACAAATAGAAGTCATATCTGAACTGGAGTTCATGAGGAAGTATTACTTCACGAGGAACGACATCAAGCAGTATTTCCGCAGCAACAAGCAGATGACTGACTTCATCTACAACCTCCGCAGGAAAGGGAGGATAGCTTCGCTAAGCAAGAGCAAGTACTACCTCATACCCATCAAAGCGAGAAAAGGCCTGTGGGCGGAAGACTCTTTCATAATAGCTGATGAGATGTTCAATGGACAGAGCTATTTCATAGGGGGGTGGGCTGCGGCACAATATTGGCATCTCACTGACCAGGTGCCGATGAAGATCGAGGTATACACAACCAAAAGACAAGGGAGGAAAAAAATCCTCACCACGACGTTCATATTCCGCAGAACCACAAGCAAAAGGACAGAAAGGGATGCGGTGACGCAAAAGATGGGCGAACACAGATTCAGGATACTCAGCAGGGAGAAGGCGAAAAAATGGATGAGATCAAGACGCTGACGAAAGACACTGCGGACAGGATATCGACGCAAAAGAAGTTCAACCTGACACTAATACAGAAAGACTTCCATGCCACTGCGATAATCTACCTCCTCAGGGACGTAAACGGACTATACTTCAAGGGCGGCACTGCAATGCACAAGACATTCCTAGATTATGCAAGACTCAGCGAAGACGTCGATTACACATTGACAGAAGAAATCTCCAAGATCCGGAAAAAGATAACTGAAATACTGGAGCAAAGCGGCCTATTCCACAAGATCACCAAAGACAAGGATGTAGACGGCTTCCTCCGCATCGTAGTCCACTACAAAAAGTTCTCAGGAGAGGACGACACCGTCCTCATAGACCTGAACAGCAGGGCGAAGCTTTCGCTCCCTCCTGAAACCCATAACATAAAACACTTCTACAAAGACGAGATCCCTGAATTCTCTGTAAAGACCCTTGCCATGGAGGAGATGATTGCAGAGAAGATGGCTGCGACAATAGGCAGGAACAAGCCAAGGGACCACTTCGACCTGTACAAGATAATCCAGAAGAAGCTGCCCATCAACCTCAATCTCGTAAAAAAGAAATGCAAAGAGTCAGGCGACGAGTTCAGCATCATAAGAATGTTCAACAATGCCAAGAAGCTCAAGAACAGGTGGGACGAGGACATGATACCGCTCATCGCAGAGGAGATAACTTTCCAAGATGTCATAAAGACGCTGGCAAGGCACTTCAAGCTGAAGGAAGAGAAAGACAAAGACAGGAAAAGCAGATCCCTGTAACTCCCGCAATGACATTTATGTGTGTTGCCTTATCGCACCTGAATGAGCCTATGTGCCTGCCTGACCCAACAAAGACTCTTCATACTCGCCGGTGTTGGCGTCGATCTTCATTATCCTGTGCCTGCCGTTCTCTGCCGATGTGAACACATTATAGAAAGATCTTTGCCCTTTCCAGTCCACTGCCAGAAATACAGAATAAAATGCCGGAGGATCCCTGTGCCGTTTCCGCAGTATCTCCAGCACGTCAAATAGGCTGATGAAATCCTGATTGAAAATCTCCTTGTGGCTGGACCTTATGATTTTCGTAGCATCATCTAGAAGCTGAGTAAATCCGTTGAAGTTGCCTTTCTCGTAGAGTTTCTCTGCAAAGCGGATATCCACATCATATTCTGGAACCCTTTCCCTCGACTTGAGTATTCTTTTGTATAGCCTCGCCACTTCCCTATCTTTGACCAGCTTAAGCAGCTCCTTGTTGTTTGGCGTCATATGCCCTGGCAACAAAGATGCCCATATGGCTGACCTTGCTGCATGATAGATCGAATTTACCGTGTCGAACAGCATGCCGTGCTCCATGTCAGATATCGCCAGGCTCAATGGCGCCAACGAATTCAGCAGGCACTGCCTTCTTGTCGATCCATCCGCCTTGAAGCCTGAGTTTTTCAGCTTTGCAAACGCATCCTTTCCGTGCAGTGCCTTGCCTGTGTGCAGGATGCTCAGGCACAACGCATCAGAGCTTTTCAGCTTTTGGACGAACTGCCTCATTGAGAACTTGTGGACCTGCATCTCCTTTGATCCGACTCTTCCAGGCAATCCCTCAAATGTCTTCTTTAGTCTCTTTCCAGTTCTTGTGATGACTGCAACATCTATATCGCTGAATCTGCTGCTGTGATTGCCATTGACCGAAGAGCCGAACTGTATTACTATCTCTATCCCATCCTCATCCGTCAGATTAGTGAAATATCTTTTTAGCAGCACATATTGCTGAAATAAAGTCGCGTTAATAAATTTTGCCTAAGAAAATACGGAAACTTTCCGACGAGAAAAGATGATTTTACGGATGAGTTGTTTTCTGTTTGTGGAGATGTTCCTGGTGGAGTTCTACAGGACGGCGAAGCGTTGATCTCTACTGATTCATCGGAATATCTCCGACGAGAAAAACGGAAAGTTCAAATACCTGCGCGGCTTATTTTGAGTCTATTCCCTCTGCAGGTATGCAATACCTTCAGAAGGCAGCACGTGCAGGGACAGCCTCTGCTGCTTCAAGAAATCCATGCCAAGTATAGATGGCAAGGTCTGGGCTACCTGCCTCTTCTCCTCAGACTGCTTTGTCGTCTGCAAGGCATTAAGACAGACAGTCAAAGTCACCACCTCATCCTTCTCCTCCTTCAGCAGATGCAGCCTGAATGCAGGCAAAAGGATCTGCCTGAACCTCGACCCTCCGAAATCGACCTCCTGCTCTGCAGTCCTACTTCGTATAGGTATCTGCAGCCGACGCACATCCTTGTCGCTAAGGTAAGAAGCAGAGCTTCCAGTATCGACCACAAACTCCATAAGCTGCCTCCTGACCCTTAGCTTGGCGCATTCCACAACAGCAGTCAAGCGCAGCCTGTCCTCTACTATCTGCAGAGGTATCCTTTCCTTGATGGCTTCCATCTTCTCAGAGAATCGACTTAACCCTGCTGACGAACTCAATCAGCATACGGGAGGTATCTACTCTACGTCTCTTGAGACGGCTAAGAAGCCTTTCTAGACTTGCATCCGAGTCAAGCACTTTCCTATCGCAGAATGCTATGAACTTCCGGTCATACTGCGTCAGGAGCTCTTCCCTGTTGGAACTGAACCATTCCAAGTCGGCTTTTCCTTCCAGAAGCATCTGGCCAGTAGACATGTTTCCCATGATGTCACCTATACAATCAGAGTATTTAAACATTTCTTTCACCCCTGGTGTAAAAATCATAGAATAATATTTGTTTTCCTGCTTAATAAATTTATCGTCGAGAAAACCGGAAAGTTTCCGGAATTATCGTCGGAGACTCTCCGTACCACTGGACACCGGAAAGCTTCCGCCACAGTGTTTTCTCGTCGGTATTCCAGCAACTCAACCCACTACCCACAGGACATTCGCGCGGATAAAGGATATAAATCCCGCGGATATCCTACATCCTGAAAAACCAAAGGAGGTGGATGAAAAATGAGCGAAAGAAGATCCGGGCCTGGCGATGTCAATCGCTGCC
>JAGVOD010000023.1 GCA_020052935.1 archaeon
GTCCTGAGCCTCCAGGGACCACGAAAACAACCAGATAGTTTAGTACTTATGAGTGGTAACAAAAACGAAAGGTTTATATAGTACCCGTATTCTGATTTGCTCTAGTATGACACAGAACGCAGGAATATTGAGAGAGAGGGATGAGATTCTAAACAAGCTGTTGTACCACATAGCTTCGTCTCCATCGCTAAGTTCTGGCCTCATACTCCAAGGCGGAGGCGCGTTGCACTTCGTCTATTCATCTCCAAGATACTCGAACGACCTTGATTTTGTCTGCCCGAATTTCAGGCAGGACCGTGATGCCCTGATTGCAGAGCTCGCGAAGGAATTCAAGATACACGACACTGTCGGCTACTCTCCCCGTATTGCAAAAGTCGAGGATGGATATTTCCGCGTTTCTTACGACCCGTCCAAGGACCAGGGTCTCGTTGTCCGCGTCGAAGTCAAGGACAACACTGCAGAGGATTTCTACCCTGCAAAAGGCGCGTTCAGCCCGTTGCTGGTCGAGACTCCTCAAGAGATCTACGCTGACAAGATCGTCGCTTCTCTGCACAGGATGGCAAGGCGCGGCTCGCTCAAGTCTACAGACCTGTTCGACCTGGATCACCTTGTAGAGAACTTGAATGGTGAGGCAGGCCCTGATAAGATAGACAGGAAATCTGCGTCATATGGCCACATAGGATGGTCGAGGGAGACTGCTGAGCAGGTGATGCGCTACATAGTCGATCCTGCGAATCACGACAGGTTCAGGAAGGATATCAGGAGGACTCTCCTGCCCGACGTGTTTGCGAACAGGCATTTTGATAGGGAATTCTTCGAGAAAGCAGCAGAGCAGTTTGTCAAGATCAGGGAACACATCAGCCCGCCTCAGCTTGCCTTTGATATGGGTAAGAATCAGGCATAGTGAAATCCTGTTTTTAATATCGACCATAAACCTTTATAAATAAGCAATTTTTCTAAAGAAGCATATGGGTCCGTAGCTCAGCCTGGTTAGAGCATTCGACTCTTAATCAACTCGTCAAAGGACGAACTTGTGAAGAAATCGAATGGCCGGGGGTTCAAATCCCCTCGGACTCATTTCTTAGACGCAATATTATAAGAAAAAGAAAGAATCATCCTTCCTTCTTCAACGCTTTCTTTATCATAGGCACGAAGAATGCTGCCAGCAGGCAGACCCATGCTGCGTACCTTGCATACTGGTTGTTTATCGCTATGAGTATTATCGCTAATGCTATGAGCACCAGCCCTTCTTTTGTGTAGAATGGGCAAAGTAGCGGTGGCGTACCTTCGCATCTTTCCTTATGCTCTGCTGCCTTTGCCTCTTCCTCTATGGGCAGAGGCCTGTGCTTTGCGTGTCTCTCCTCTTTTTTTGCCATGGTCATTTCACCTTCTCTTCCGAAGAGATGTTTCCCCTTTTCTTCTCGGCTTCGATTATGCGGTTTATCGCGACTATGTATGCTGCTGTCCTGTGGTCGATGTCGAGCCTTTTCACCAGCTCATGCACTTCCTTGAACGCGGCAGTCATCTTCTTCTCGAGCTTGTCCAGCACTTCCTGTTCTGTCCAGTAGTATCCTTGGTTGTTCTGCACCCATTCGAAGTACGAGACAGTGACTCCGCCTGCGTTGGTCAGTATGTCTGGCAGCACGACGACGTCGTTCTTGTGCAGTATCGCGTCTGCTTCGCTTGTGACCGGTCCGTTCGCGACCTCGAGTATCATCTTTGCCTTGATCTTGGCAGCGTTCTCTTTTGTTATCTGGTTCTCCAGCGCCGCTGGGACGAGCACGTCGACATTCAGCAGAAGAAGTTCTTCATTCGTGACTTTTTTCGCCTTAGGGAAATCGACAAGGCTGCCGTTCTTCTCCTTGAACGCGTTGACTTCTTCGACATTGAACCCGTTGTCGTTGTATATTCCGCCTTTTGAGTCGCTCAGCGCGACTATCTTGTATCCCCATCCGGCGAGTATCTTGGCTATGTTCATGCCTGCGTTGCCGAATCCCTGGACAGCGACTGTAGCATTAGGCTTTAGGTCGTATGCATCTGCTGCTTCTCTGAATACGTATGCAGCTCCCTGAGCCGTCGCTATGTCTCTGCCCAGGCTCCCGCCCAGCTCGATTGGCTTGCCTGTCAGCATGCCTGGTGCTTTCTCTCCTTTTATCTTCTCATACTCGTCGAGCATCCAGGCCATCACCTGCGCATTGGTATAGACATCAGGAGCAGGTATGTCTTTTGTCGGCCCCACGAAGTTGTGTATCTGCCTGATGAACTCGCGGCTTATTCTCTCCAAGTCATCAGTGCTGGTAGACTTGGTGTCTATTGTTATGCCGCCTTTTGCCCCGCCGTATGGCAGGTCAAGCACCGCTGTCTTGAGTGTCATCCACAATGCCAGTGCCTTGACTTCATCTATGTCGACGTGGGGATGGAACCTTATCCCTCCTTTTGTAGGCCCGCGCGCGTCGTTGTACTGCACCCTGTAGCCGTTGATGACGCGTATTGTGCCGTCCTTCATCTTTACAGGGAAGTTGACTATTAGCGTGCGTTTAGGCGAAGACAACAATACAAGATCCGTCTCCGAGAACTTCACAGCAGGGTCTTTGCAGTGCTTAGTGAGATTCTTAAGCCTGCCGAGAGTATCTTCAAAAGGATTCACTTTAGTCATTTACTATCCCCCACTATCAGTATTGCGATGTCTGCAGTATCAGAGTATCGATCCTAGGACTATCTTGTCGAGCTTCTTCTTTATCTGTTCCTTCGGCGCGAGGCCGACTATCCTGTCCTTCTCTTTGCCGTCGTGGAATATGATGAGGCAGGGTATCCCTCGTATGTCGTACTTCTCAGATATCTTCGGGTCGGAGTCGACGTTCAGCTTGCCGAACTTCGCCTTTCCCTTGTACTCGCTGCTGAGCTCCTCGAACACAGGCGCCATCATCCTGCATGGGCCGCACCAGCTCGCCCAGAAGTCCAATATCACTGGCTTGCTGCATTCCAGGACTTCCTTCTCGAAGTTGCTTGTTTTTATCTCGACTACTGGCATTGTTCTGCACCTATCTCTTTTTCTTACCTTCTCCTCTTTCTTATCCTTTTTGCCTTACTTCGGATCTTCCTTGCGATCTTGACAGCAGTCTTTGCTCTGCTCTTGAGTTTCTTGGCCTTATTCGCGACCTTGGTCTTGATCTTCTTCGCGGCTTTCTTGGCTCCTGCCTTTGCAGCGCCTCTCGCTTCCTTGACAAGGTCTTTTGCGAGCTCTTCTACCAGCTGCCTGCTCTCGTGTATTATCGGTTTCGCTTCCTTGATGCCTATCTTAATCTCTTTCCTGACTGCTTTCTCGAGCTGGCCCCGGTCTTTCTGGAGCTTCTTCATCGCTGCATTGACTATCTTCTTGCCTTCATCTTCTGATATGTGGCCTGCTTCGAGTGCTTTCTTGACTTCTGCCTCGACAAAGCGTTTTGTGACTGCGGCTGCGCAGATGCCTATGTAGAATGCTTTTTTCACCATGTTTTTCATTTTGCCCACCTTAGTTAAATTGCCAGATAGAGGTATTTGTCTGTTTATATCTTTTTCTCTTTGAGCATCGAGATGAATATAGATATCATCACCACGAGCGCCACCAGGTAGCCGAGGAGCGAGAACGTCGGCACGCCCCAGAGCCTTGTCTGCTGGAATGGCAGTATCAGCGTCGCTGCTATGAAAAGCATGCCTGCGAGGAATCCCAGCGTGATGCGGTTGCTTGACCTGTCTATCTCTAGCGTAAGGTGGCTTATGTCATGGTCTATCCTTCTCAAGTCTCTATCAGTGTCGTGCAGCTCGGATAGGAATCTGTTTGTCGTCTGGGGTATCGCTGACGCGAAGTCCATCAGGTTCTCTACTTTCCTCTTTGCCCTGTCTGCTATCCTTCTGGGGCTGAGCCTTTCTCTTTCCAGCTTCTGTACAAAAGGCTTGGCGGCTTCGACAAAGTCGAGCTTCGGGTCTAGCTTGGCTTCAACACCCTCCAGCGTTATCGTCGCTTTTGCCAGCAGCACGAAGTTAGGCGAGACCTTCAGGTTGTTCTCCCGGAATATCCTTATGATGTTATTGAGCAGCTCGGATACCTTGACCTTTTCAAGGGGCGTGCCGTAGTATTGTGATATGTGGTCATACAGCGCGGCCTTGAGTTTAGCAGTGTCTGACTGGTCCTGGGCGATGCCTAGCTTCGTCACCGCTTCTACCATGCCGTCGACATTGGATCTTATCATGCCTATGAATAGGTCTGTGATGTTCTCCCTCAGCATCCAGTCCATCCTTCCGACTATGCCGAAGTCCAGTAGGACTATCTTCCCGTTCCTCTTGACGAGGTAGTTTCCTGGGTGCGGGTCTGCGTGGAACACGCCGTGCACGAATATCTGCTCGAACTCTGCGTCCATTATGGTCTTGACAATCTTCTTCTTTTCCTGTGGGCTGAACTTGGACATGTCTGTGAGCCTGGTCCCGGGGATGTATTCCATCGTCAGGACTTTGCTCGTCGTGCAGCTCCAGAATACCTTTGGGATGATTATTGTCTGTGACTTCTCGAAGTTCTTGTGGAACAGGTCTATGTTGTGCGCTTCCTTGAGGTAGTTGAGCTCGTTCTCTGTGTATCGCTCGAACTCGCGCACTATCTCTATAGGGTTGATCATCCTGGTGCCGTAGCGCTGCCTTATCACGTGCGCCAGCCTGAAGAGAAGCTTGATGTCTGTCTTGACTGTGAGTTGTATGTTCGGCCGCTGGACCTTGACCGCGACCTTTGTTCCGTCTTTGAGCTTCGCCAGATGCACTTGCCCCATCGATGCCGAGGCTATCGGTGTCTCTTCGAACTCTGAGAATATTTGCTTGATGGGCTTGCCGAATTCCTTCTCTATCATCTCAGCAGCAGTCTTGCCGGAGAACGGCGGGACCTTGTCCTGCAGCTTCGCTAGCTCGTCGCAGTATTCTGCGGGTATGAGGTCAGGCCTTAGGCTCAGCAGCTGCCCTAGTTTTATGAAGCTGCCGTCCAGCTCTTCAAAGACCTTTAGGAGCCTGTGTGGCGCGAGCTTGTCATCCTTGAACTTGTGCGTAGCTATGCGTTTCTCGAAAGGCAGGCTTCCGCGAAGCCTTAGCTTATCGACAAAGTAGCCCAGCTCGTTGTCGAACAGCACATGGACTATCCTTCGAATCCTTCTCGACTCATCGCTAGTTGGCCAGAACGTTGCATTCACCCTCTTTTTCAAAGACTTATTTAAAAACCAAAACAAGGAGAGTATTTAAATGTTATTGCTGGAACAAAAGCAACAGAGGCCGTGCCACCGCCAATTTGCGAAGCGTCTAACGCAGATTAGTTGCAATTTGAAGTGCGGGCTAAAAAATAGTCAAATCAAAGATTTAAAGAAATCATAAAAAAAGAGGTTGGCGTCTTGAAGTTCTACTTACTCGCACATTTTTCGAGAATACTCACGCGCATATTCCTCGAGAACTTCGACCACTTCAGTTCCAACAACTGCAGGTACGTCTCTTTCTAAATCAACACCACTATGAATTTGCTCTCTATTGTATCTAAAAAGTTTAGCAGTATCTGGTTTTGTTGGATCTTCAAAAATAAGAATTACCATTCCTTCTTCTTCTGTCCATCGATAAAAAAACGGTCTTGGACCTTTAATTAATGGATTCATACTTGTTGGTTCTCTTTCACTATGAGCAAAATTTGCCCCATCATATGCTAGGTCTTCTAAGTTTACTACAACTCCATCCATTTTGATCCACCTTATAGGTATAGAATGAACAGCAGGTATTTATACCTTTTGATTATTTCACTACTATTAAAGAGCGACGCCAATCTCTAAACTACGCCCGAACCTCAAAATTCTCGTCGGTGACGCTCCTCGACCCCGCTGCGCTTTCGCCTATCGGCTCAGGGCAACTAACATCGAATATACGCACAGACAAGGGGAAGCCTCCGAGCGTAGCGAGCGAGGTGCCAGAAACCGAATGTTTCTCAGCACCCCCTACAGGAGAGCAGGCCTAAGAACGAATCGGTCACTGGCCGAGCTTCACGCGCCACTGCCTCCTTTGAGGCTCAGTAGAAAGTAAGATTAACCCGTGCAGCCGTTAGGCTGCATGGGGGTGGGGAGTGCACCCCACCATGAGGGAGAAAGAGACACTGAAAGAAAA